>SLBZ01000018.1 GCA_007126095.1 Aquisalimonas sp. | reverse complement strand
TGAACACGCCGATCCCGGCCTGCTCGGCGGCCGCCCGCCAGCGGTCGTCGCCGCCGCGGATGCCCACGGGCAGGAACTCACGGGCGCGCAGCAGCCCCACGAAGCCGGGCAGGTCAAGATGGAGGTCGGTATCCGCCACCGCCTCCACGTCCAGAATCAGCGGCAGTTGCCGGAAGAAGTCCGGAGCCTGCTGCATGCGCTGTTCGAGTTCCCGCCCGAGATGTTTGACGTCCGGTGTCAGCAGCCGCAGGACGGTCAGGGTCATCATGCGCCCTTTGAGTTCCAGGGCCTGTACGGTGGTTTCGGTCTGTTCCGTCATCCGGGCTCGCTTTGATCACGCCGACAATACACAGCCCCCTCAACGCTGGAGGGGGCTGTGCGGGCCTGTTATAGCGTGCTGCAGGCGCAGCATCAAGCGTCGCTGAATCACGACTCGGCAAGCAGCCTGTTCATCCGCCGCACGAATGCGGCCGGATCATCCAGCTGTCCGCCTTCCGTGAGCATAGCCTGATCGAACAGGACGTGCGCCCATTCATCGAACGTCGCGTCGTCACTCACCCCCTGCAGCCGCTGGATCAGTGCATGCCCGGGGTTGATCTCCATCACCGGTTTCCCGGCCGGCACGGTATGCCCGGCGGCCTTGAGCATGCGCTGCATGCTGACGGCGAACTCGTGCTCTTCCACCACCAGACAGCTGGGGGAGTCGGTGAGGCGATGACTGACTCGGACATTCTTGACCCGGTCGCCGAGCACGCCCTCAAGGCGCTCCACCAGCGGCTTGTACTCGGTTTCGGTCTTCTCACGCTCTTCCTTGTCCTCGGCATCATCCAGATCACCCAGATCCAGGTCGCCCTTGGCCACGTGCACCAGCTGCTTGCCGTCGTACTCGCCCAGGTGGGTCACGCACCACTCGTCCACCGGGTCGCCCAGCAGCAGCACCTCGATGCCCTTCTTGCGGAAGATCTCGAGATGCGGGCTGTTCTTCGCAGCACTGAAGCTGTCCGCGGTGACGAAGTAGATGGACGCCTGGCTGTCCTTCATCCGCGCGATGTAGTCGTCCAGAGAGACGTTTTCCGTCTCGCTGTCGGTGTGCGTGGAGGAGAAACGCAGCAGTTTCGCGATGCGCTCGCGATTGCCGAAGTCCTCCGCCGGTCCCTCTTTCAGCACGCGGCCGAAGGTACTCCAGAAGGACGCGTAGTTCTCCGGTTCCTTGTCCGCCATGGATTCCAGCCGGTCCAGCACGCGCTTCACCGACGCGGACTTGATCTTCTCGATCTGCCGGTTGTGCTGCAACAGCTCCCGGGACACGTTCAACGGCAGGTCGTCGGAGTCGATGATGCCGCGCACGAAGCGCAGGTAGCGCGGCATCAGGTGCTCCGCGTCATCCATGATGAACACCCGGCGCACGTAGAGGTGGACGCCGTTGGGCTGCTCACGGTTGAACAGGTCGAACGGTGCGCGCTTCGGGATGAACAGCAGCGACACGTAACTGAGGTTGCCCTCGACCTTGTTGTGCATCCAGGTGAGCGGGCCCTCGAAGTCGTGGGCCACCTGCTTGTAGAACGCTTCGTACTCGTCGTCGCTGATTTCGGTCTTGGAGCGCATCCACAGGGCGGATGCCTTGTTAACGGTCTCGTCGCCCGGCGCCTCGTCCTCTTCGCCGGTGGCCTCCTTCGGCATGACGATGGGCAGTGAGATATGATCGGAATAGGTGCGGATGACCTGGCGCAGGCGAAATCCATCCAGGAATTCATCCATGTCGTCGCGCAGGTGCAGCACAACCTGCGTACCGCGCCGCGGCAGCTCGACGGTCTCCAGGGTATAGGCACCCTCGCCGTCCGACTCCCAGTGCACGCCTTCACTGGCCGGTGCGCCGGCGCGCCGGGAGAACACCTCCACCCGCTGAGCAACGATGAACGACGAATAGAACCCGACGCCGAACTGCCCGATCAGCTTGGCGTCCTTCGCCTGGTCGCCGGTGAGCTGGTTGATGAAGTGCTGGGTTCCGGAGCGGGCGATGGTGCCGAGGTTCTCGATCACGTCATCGCGATTCATGCCGATGCCGTTGTCGGAGACGGTGACGGTGCGGGCCTCCTTGTCGAACTCGACGCGAATGCCGAGTTCGCCGTCGCCTTCGTACAGCGACTCGTCCTTCAGCGCATCGAAGCGCAGCCGGTCGCAGGCATCCGAGGCGTTGGAGATCAGCTCCCGCAGGAAAATCTCGCGGCTGCTGTAGAGCGAATGCACCATCAGGTGCAGCAGTTGCCGGACTTCCGTCTGGAATTCAAGCGTTTCCTTTTGCGCAGCAACACTCATGGTTTTACGGCTCCCGAATCATCGTGTTTCTGGCGGCGGCGACAGCCCGCGGCCGCGCTGGTTGTTGGTGAACATCCCTGAATTGGGAATTCCGGCGGCGGAATTCAACCCACCGCGCCCAATCTGCGATACGCTGACTGTGTGTTCAGGAGAGCTCCCGTCGCCGTGCTGAACTGCACGGCGCACAAGGCCCAGAGGACAGACCATGCTGACACCCTCCACTTGGTGGATTCTGCTGATTGCGCAGCTGATCATCTTTCTCGTTGCGGGCATCGCCGCCCTCGCCTGGATGCTCTGGCGCCGCCGGCGAACGGCACCGGTGGAGGTCACGCCGGCCGGCCCGTCGGAACGCGCTGATGAGGCCATTCGCCGCTTCTTCGAGAACGAGCTGACCCGCACCCGGGCACAGCTGGAAGAAAACGACCGCGGCATGCCGGAGCATGTGCTGCAACTACGGGTGAACTACCTGCAGGCGGAACTGGAGGGGCTGGATTACGAGCGCGAGCCGGACCGGTTCTGGTCACACATCTGCGACCGGATCGATCACTGGATTGCGCGGCAGCAGGAGCGCGCCGACCAGGAAAAGGAAACGAACGCGGGCGCCACCAGGGACGCCCGCGGGGGAGACAACATCGTCGCCGACGACGAGTACGTGCAATAAGCGCGCGCCGTCAGAAGAGTTCCGGCGACGTCTCCGGATCGATTGCCTCGCGCTTCGGGCCACTGAGCTCCCGGCCGGCAATCCACTCGCCGGTCACCATCTGGCTGTAGCCCATTCCGGGCCCGACCATCGGGTAGACGCTGGCGTTGTTGTCGATCATCACTTCCAGGAACGCGGGGCCGTCGTAGTCCACGAACGCCTTCAGCGCCTCTTCCAGATCGCCCTTGTTCATGACGCGGCGGGCGAACTCGTAGCCATCCGACTCGGCAGCCTTGATGAAGTCCTTGCGATGCAGGGTCTTGTCGCTGCCGGAGAAGTTCTCGTTGAAGTACAGCCGCTGCCACTGACGCACCATGCCGTCGCCGAGGTTGTTCAGTAGCAGCACTTTCACCGGCAGGTTGTAGTTGGTGACAGTCTCCATCTCGCCCAGGTTCATGCGGATGCTGCCATCACCGTCGATGTCCACCACGATCTTGTCCGGGCAGGCGAACTGGGCGCCGATGGCGGCGGGCAGGCCATAGCCCATGGTGCCCATGCTGCCGGAGGTGAGCCACAACCGGGGCTCCCGGAAGTCACAGTACTGGGCCGCCCACATCTGGTGCTGCCCGACGCCTGTGGAGATGATGGCGTTGCCACCCGTGGCCTTGTTGAGCAGCTCCACTACGTAGTGCGGCTGGATCAGGTCGCTGTCGCGATCATAGTTCATGGGGTGGTTGCGCTTGAGCTTCTGAATGTGCTTGAACCACGGCCCGAAGTCCCGTTCGAAGCCGGACTCGCGCCCGTGAGTCAGAAGCTGCTTCAGGCTGCGGCCCGCTTCGCCCACGTGGGCCCAGTCGACCACTTTCACCTTGCCGATTTCGGCGGCATCGATGTCGATATGGGCGATGTGTTCGGCCATAGGGGCGAACTCGTCCACCTTGCCGGCCACGCGGTCGTCGAAGCGGGCGCCTACGGCGATGAGGAAATCGCAGTCTTCCACGGCGTAGTTGGCGTAGGCCGTGCCGTGCATGCCGAGCATGTGCAGGGAGAGATCGTCAGTGGTGTCCATGGCGCCCAGGCCCATGAGTGTGCTCACCACCGGGATGTTGAACGTGCGCGCAAACTCCCGCAGCTCTTCTGCGGCATTGCCGTTGATCACGCCGCCACCCACGTACAGCAGCGGCCGGCTGGACTTCTCCAGCATGTCGAAGAACTGGCGGCATTTGCGCTCGGAGAGCTTGGCGGAACGCAGGGAGTCCATGCGCTGGCGGTAGCCGCGCATCTCCAGCAGGCCGGAGCCCACGTACTCGCCGACCCAGTTCTGCATGTTCTTGGGCACGTCCACCACCACCGGACCGGGCCGGCCGGAGCGGGCGATCTCGAAGGCGGTGCGGATGGTCGCTTCCAGCTCTTCGGGGCGAGTGACCAGAAAGACGTGCTTGGCGCAGTTGCCCATGATGTTGACGATGGGCGCCTCCTGGAAGGCGTCCGTCCCCATGGCGCCGGTGGGCACCTGGCCGGTGATGCACACCACCGGGGTGGAGTCGGCCATGCAGTCACGGATGGGCGTGACCGTGTTGGTGGCGCCCGGGCCGGAGGTGACCAGGAAACAGCCCACCTTGCCGCTGGCGCGGGCATAACCCGCGGCCATGAATCCGGCACCCTGCTCGTTGGCGGGCACGACCAGTTTCATGGGGTCGTCGGACTCGTCGCGGCGGTGGTTCTCGTTGTAGCGAAAGACCGCATCGTAGGTGGGCAAAATAGCGCCACCGCTGTAGCCGAAGATCGTGTCCACGCCCTCGTCGGCAAGGACCTGTACGATCATTTCGGCCCCGCTCATGGTGGTTCCGGCCAGGGGGTGATGCTTGCCTTTCTGTCTACTCATCATGGCTCTATATTCCGTCGCGACGTGCTCGGCACCAGAAATAATCGGGAACCGATCACTATATAGCCAGCGGGGTCAACTGGCAAAGTCCCCGGCCTCTTACTGTTAGCCAAAAGTCGTGATGGTGGATCTGAAGATCCACCCTACGGATGGCAAAGCCCTGGTGGGTGGATGGGGGCTCCGGTGGACGTGAACGTCCACCCTACGATTATGGCCCCCCTGCGAGTGCCACGGGGGTGCTGGGTTCGGCGTAGGGTGGACCTTCAGGTCCACCATCGCGACGCGCCCCCTTGTTACGCCCCGGCCCCTTCCTCCGGCTCGAAATCCAGTGCCACTGAATTGATGCAGTAGCGCAGCCCGGTGGGTTCCGGCCCGTCCGGAAACACGTGCCCCATGTGGGCGCCGCACCGGCTGCACATCACTTCCTCGCGCCGCATGCCGAGGCTGTGATCCGCCTCGATCTCCAGGTTCTCCCCGTCCACGGGCGCCCAGAAGCTCGGCCAGCCGGAGCCGGAATCATACTTGGTACTGCTGTCGAACAGCGCCTGCCCGCAGCACAAGCATTTGAATACGCCGGCGCCGCTGATGGCGTTGTACTCGCCGGAAAATGGCGGCTCGGTCCCTTTCTCCCGGGTCACGCGATACTGCTCCGGGGTGAGCTGCGCGCGCCACTCCGAATCGGGCTTGTTGAGCTTGTCCATACAATCCTCCTTTCCCGATGCTCGCGACGAAGCATTCGGCCCGGTTATACTGCCACCGCGCGGGCAGTGACGCCATGGAGCGACGGCCCAGAAAACCAAGAAACGGACGGTCATTATGGCAGCAGCATCCTTCGCCAGGCCCATGCACTCCGCTCTGGACGCTACCCTGGAGACAATCGATTCAGTGATCGCACTGGTCGACGCCCATGAACGGGGCCACGAGCAGACGCCTCCCTGGGGTCGTTGCCAACCGCCACTGGAGGAAGTGCGCGGGGCACTCATCATGGTGCAGCTCGATGGCGCCCGCCTGCTGGTTGACGAATGCATCGCCCTCATGGAGGCGCTGGAGACGGACACCACGATCTCCAGCCAGAATGCCATCGACGCCCTGCTCTACGCACTGCTCCTCCTCCCCCGTCACATCGGCCGGGCTCGGGCCACCGGGCGCGAAGTGCCCGACACGCTGCTGCCGACCATCAACGGGTTGCGCGGACTGCGGCGCGCGGTGCTGATTCCCGAATACGACTTCACCGACCTCGGGCGCGCGTCGCTGCAACTGACCCCACTCGCCGACTCTCTGGGCGAGGCCGGTACGCCCGACATCGAAACCACGCGCCGGCTGCGGCACATGCTACAGGCCGGGCTGCTGGGGCTGTTCCAGTCGCCGGAGGCCGCCGTCCACTACAAGCAGGTACACCGCGCGCTCTCGCGCCTTGCAGCGGCCTGCGGTAACACACCGGCCGGCCGCTGGCTCACGCTGGCCGCCCTGCTTGCCGAGAACGCGGAGCGCAACGGGGTGCGCGCCAACGGCTCAGTACGCCTGATGATCTCGCGGCTGGACCTCTACATTCGCGAGACGCTGCTCATCACGCCGCCGCAGACCGGCCAGGCGCCACCGCCCATGGTGCGCCAGGCACTCCTTTATTACACCGCTCAGAACAGCTTCAACAGCGACAGCTCCGACAACGCGCTGCTGCGCGCCATCGCCGAAGACCTCAACCTGGACAGCGCCGTCACGCCGCGCACGGAGATCCGGCGCGAAGGCGATGCCATTGCGGCACCGGATGTGGACGTGATGCAGGCCGTCACCCGCGCTCTGGGCGAAGAGATGGATCAGATCCAGGCGTTCATCGAAACGCTGAGCCGCCTCAGTAGCGTGACGCAGACGGAGCGCGAGGAGCTGGCCGCCCACCTGCACCGCCTGGGTCACACGCTGACCCTGCTGGGGCTCTCCGAGGCGGCGGCCGCGGTCAAGCGGGAACACACGCGCCTCCAGTCCCTGGGCGACGACGTGGACGCCCGGCGCCTGCGCGATACGCTGAGCCACTGCGCCGAGACCCTGAGCGCCAGCGAGTCCGCCGCGGCCCGGCTCGCCACGCCCGGCGAGGCGGCGGATGACGAACACAGCGACCGCCTCGAGGACGCCAGTCGGCAGGCGCTGTCGGAATCCCTGAACAACCTGGCGCAGGTCCGCGCGAGCCTGGAGTTCTTCAACGGCGATATCGAGGAAGGCGACGAACTCGCCAGCGCCAGGCAGCCGCTGGAGGAAGTCCGCGGCGGGCTCGAGATGCTCGGGCAACGGCGCCCGGCCAGCCTGGTCAGCCGATGCGCCGCCGCGGTGACCGCACTGGATGAATCCGATGCCGGCAACAGCGAGCGGCTCAACGCCCTGGCCGACGCCCTCGCGGCGCTGGAGTGGTACCTGGAGAGCCTGCTCGAAGGGCTGGGCGCCGCCGATGACATGCTGGATATCGCCGACGCCAGCCTGAGCTGACACACCTGCCCCGGGGCCGCGATTATCCAATAGCGCCCTTTTGGCCTACAATGCGGTCCATTCCCGAGCTGTCCGGTGTGCCGCGCTGGGCCACGCCCATGCCCGGGTCGTGCCGGCGTGCGCGGCCGCCATGACACTCGAGCTGCCTGCATGAACCACAGGGGACGCGAATGAGTGAAATCATGCTGATCAACGTCTCGGGCCAGGACAAGCCCGGGCTCACACACTCGCTGATGGAGATTCTGGCCGAGTACAACGTCGGCATTCTCGACATCGGCCAGGCCATGATCCACGACACCCTCTCGCTGGGGATTCTGGTGGAGGTGCCGGATCAGGACGCCCTGTCGCCCGTGCTCAAGGACGTGCTGTTCCACATCCACCGCCAGGGCATGCACGTGCGCTTCACGCCCATCACCCGGGAGGCGTACGAGGACTGGGTACAGGGCGAGAACGAGCCGCGTTACGTCTTCACGCTTCTCGGGCGGCGCATCACCGCAGGGCAGATCGCGCAGGTGAGCCAGGTTATCAGCGACAACGGGCTGAACATCGAGGACATCGTTCGGCTGTCCCGCCGCGAGCCGCTGTACAAGGCCGACGGCCTGGGCCGCGCCTGCATCGAGCTGACCGTGCGCGGCAAGCCGCTGGACCTGGACATCATGAAGCAGCATTTCCTGTCCATCTCCCAGGACATGGACGTGGACATCAGCTTCCAGGCCGACACGGTCTACCGCCGCAACCGCCGCCTGGTGGTGTTCGACATGGACTCCACCCTGATCCAGCAGGAAGTGATCGACGAACTGGCCAAGAGAGCCGGCGTCGGTGACCAGGTGAGCAAGGTCACCGAGGCGGCCATGCAGGGCGAAATCGACTTCCGCGAAAGCCTGCGCCAGCGGGTCGCTCTGCTGGAAGGCCTGGACGAATCGGTGCTTGAGGAGGTGGGGCGGGAGCTGACGCTCACCGAGGGCGCCGAGCGGCTGATCCGCACGCTGAAGGCGTTCGGTTACACCACCGCCATCGTCTCCGGCGGGTTCAGTTACTTCGGCCGACAACTGCAGGAGAAACTGGGCGTTGATTACGTCTACGCCAACGAGTTGGGCATCCGCAACGGCAAGGCCACGGGCGAAGTAGTAGGGCCGATCGTCGACGGTGAGCGCAAGGCCAAGCTACTGCAGGACATCGCCGACCGCGAAGGGCTCACGCTGGATCAGGTCATCGCTGTGGGCGACGGCGCCAACGATCTGCCCATGCTGCGCCTTGCCGGCCTCGGTGTCGCCTTCCGCGCCAAACCGCTGGTCAAGCGCAGTGCGCGGCAATCCCTCTCCACTCTCGGCCTCGACGGCATCCTTTACCTCATCGGCATCAAGGACACCGACACGGAACAGAGCGAGGCCGTGCTCGAGCAAGCCGGCAACGCCTGACACCCCCCGAGTGGCCGCCCCCACGGGCGGCCTCGCTTCCCGCGCGCAACAGACCTGCCAATTTTGTCTAGCTTGCAGACAACTTCCTGACTGTTCGGGACACTGACTGCGTGCTAAACCTTCCCGGTACACCATACGAATACGGGAGGAGAACCCCATGGCCGCAAACATCGTCCTGCCACGCCAGATGCGCGTGGGCGCCGGAGCCAGCCAGGAGCTCGCCGCAGTGCTGCAGCAGCTCGGCGTCAACCACCCGTTCATCGTAACCGACCAGGACATGGTGAAGTTCGGCTACCTGGAGAAGGTGACCCGGGTGCTGGACGAAGCGGGAATCCAGTACGCCGTGTTCGCAGACACCGTCCCGGACCCCACGGTGGCGTCCGTGAACCAGGGCGTTGACGCCCTCAAGCAGCGGGATCACGACGGCGTGGTGGCCCTGGGCGGCGGCAGCCCCATGGACAGCGCCAAGGCCATCGCCCATCTGGCCCTGCACGGGGGCCGCATGCGCGATTACAAGGCGCCGGTGATGAGCGACACCCAGGGGCTGCCCCTGGTGGCCATTCCCACCACCGCCGGAACGGGCTCCGAGGCGACGCGGTTTACCGTGATCACCGACGAAGAGACCGACGAGAAGATGCTCTGCCCGGGCGCCGCGTTCTGCCCCATCGCCGCACTGGTGGACTACGAGCTCACCCTGACCATGCCGCGCCGGCTCACCGCCGACACCGGGGTGGACACGCTCACCCACGCTCTGGAGGCCTACGTCAGCGCCAAGCGCAACCCGTTCGCCGACGGCATGGCGCAGATGACCATGACTGCGGTCGCGAAGCACCTGCGCACCGCCTGCAACCAGCCGGACAACCGCGAGGCGCGAGAGGCCATGATGCTGGCCGCCCTGCACGGTGGCATGGCCTTCTCCAACGCCTCGGTGTGCATGGTGCACGGCATGAGCCGGCCCATTGGCGCCTTCTTTCACGTCCCGCATGGCCTCTCCAATGCCATGCTGCTGCCCGCGGTCACGGCGTTCTCCATCGAGGCCGCGCCGGACCGCTACGCCAACGCGGCCCGGTTCATGGACGTTGCCACCACGGACGACAGCGACGAGGCGGCCTGTCAGAAGCTGCTGCAGGAGCTGCGCCAGCTCAACACGGACCTGGACGTGCCCTCGCCCAGGGACTACGGCATCGACGAGGCGCGCTACTTCGAGGTGCTGCCGACCATGGCGGAGCAGGCGCTGGCGTCGGGCTCACCGGGCAACAACCCGCGCGTGCCCACGGCAGACGAGATCGTCGAGGTCTATAAACAGGCGTGGGACGGGCGCGGCTGAAGCGCCGCCTCACCCGTGCCTGGACTCACGGTAGCGGGACGGCGACAGCCCCATGACCTTGCGGAACAGCCGCGAGAAATAGTAGGCGTCGTCGTACCCGAGGCTTTCGGCGATATCACCGACCGTCTTGTCGGTGATATCCAGCAGGTAACAGGCCCGCTCCATCTTGAGGTGGAGAAAATGCTGGTACGGAGAATTCCCGGTCTGCGCCTTGTAGCGCCGGCAGAACCCGTGGCGGGACATCCCCGCCACCTCGGCCAGGGTCGCCAGATCCAGGTGACTGTGGAGTTTCTCGTGCATCACCGCATGGATGCTCTCCAGGTCGAATCCGTCATCGGAGCTGCGCCGCAGATGGGTGGAGATCAGCAGCCCGAACATGCCGAGCATCTGCCGCAGGTGGTTGGCGGCATGAATGAAGAACCCCTCCCGGAAACCGGTGTTGCGCACCTCCAGCAGCGTCTCGAAGTCCTCGATCACCTTGGGCGCCGAGCCGATATGGCGCACGGGCCGATCCGGGAGAAAGTTCATGTGCTCCCAGAAACCGTCCACGTCGGCGCCATCGAAATGCACCCAGTACAGCGTCCACGGCTCGCGGCTCGACGAGGCGTAAGCGTGCAGCAGGTTTCGGGGCAACATCATCAGATCGCCCCGCGCCACCGGGTACTGCCGCCGGTTGACCCGCAGCATGCCGCGCCCCCCGGCACAATAAAGCAGCAGGTGATCCGCATGACTCTGCCGCTCCACGCGATGCCCGAGGGCGTCGGGATAATAGCCCATGGCGCGGGGATACAGCCCCTGTGTCAGCGCATGACGCTGCAGGCGCTGCAGCAGAAACCGGGGGACGAGAAAGCGCACGCCCTCCGGCGGAAGGGGCCAGTCAGACGGACCGGTCATTCGACATCTATCACGTCAATCATCAGACAAGATCGTCCAGCACGGCGTCGATTTCGTCAATCCTATTCGCACCTGCAACGTGTTACCTATACAGACGTTCCATCGACCGGTCACGGCCTGGAGCAAAGCGTACCACGACGTCAACAAGCTCCATCGGCCCAGGAGGAGAGATCATGTCCCAGGTAAGAAGCACTTCCGAATCCACGCAGCAGATCGGGCATTACATCGACGGCAAGCCCGTCGACAAGCCGTCCGATCGTTCACTTGATGTCACCAACCCCGCGACCGGCGAACTCACCGCCCGGGTCGCCCTGGCCGACGCGGCCACCACCCGCGAGGCCATTCAGTCCGCCAAGGCCGCGCTGCCGAAATGGTCGGCAGTCACGCCGCTCAACCGCGCCCGGGTGATGTTCCGCTTCAAGGCGCTGGTGGAAGAGCATTTCGAGACCATCGCGCAGATGATCACCGCCGAGCACGGCAAGGTGATCGAAGACGCCCGCGGCGAGCTGACCCGCGGCCTCGAGATCGTCGAGTTCGCCTGTGGCGCTCCGCACCTGCTCAAGGGCGAACACTCACTCAACGTGGGTGGCAGCGTCGACAGCTACAGCATGATGCAGCCGGTGGGTGTGTGCGCCGGCATCACGCCGTTCAACTTCCCGGCCATGGTGCCCATGTGGATGTTCCCGATGGCGCTGGTGTGCGGCAACACCTTCGTGCTCAAGCCCTCGGAGAAGGACCCGTCGGTCCCCATGTACCTGGCGCAGCTGCTCAAGGAAGCCGGCCTGCCCGACGGCGCACTGAACGTGATCAACGGCGACAAGGAATCGGTGGACACCCTGCTCACCGACCCGGACGTGTCCGCGGTGAGCTTCGTGGGCTCCACGCCCATCGCCGAGTACATCTACTCCACCGGCTGTGCCCACGGCAAGCGCGTGCAGGCGCTCGGTGGCGCCAAGAACCACATGGCCATCATGCCGGATGCCGACATGGACCAGGCCGTGGAAGCGCTGCTGGGCGCGGCTTACGGCTCCGCCGGCGAGCGCTGCATGGCCATTTCCGTGGCCGTGGCGGTGGGCGACGAGGTGGCCGACGCGCTGGTGGAGCGCCTGAAGCCGCGCGTGGAGAACCTGCGCGTGGGCAACGGCCTCGAAGAGACCGGCCTGGAGATGGGCCCACTGGTCACCAAAGAGCACATGGACAAAGTCAACGGCTACGTCGATCTGGGCGAGAAGGAAGGCGCCAGCGTAGTCGTCGACGGCCGCAAACGTGAGTTCCCGGGCAATAACGGCTACTTCACGGGCGGCACGCTGTTCGACCACGTGAAGCCGGACATGCGCATCTACAAGGAAGAGATCTTCGGTCCGGTGCTGTGTGTGGTGCGCGTGCCCGACTACGACACCGCCGTGGATCTCATCAACAAACACGAGTTCGGCAACGGTACGGCCATCTTCACCCGTGATGGCGACGCCGCCCGGCAGTTCAGCACGGACATCCAGGTGGGCATGGTCGGCGTCAACGTGCCGATCCCTGTGCCCATGGCATTCCACAGCTTCGGCGGCTGGAAGCGTTCCCTGTTCGGCCCGCTGCACATGCACGGACCGGACGGCGTGCGCTTCTACACCAAGATGAAGACGATCACCCAGCGCTGGCCCAAGGGCGTGCGTGCGGACTCGGCCTTCGTCATGCCGACCATGGAATGAACCGTGTTCCGGCGGGCGCCCGCGGCGCCCGTCGGCCTGCCCGGTGGAGTACACCCGGGTCGAAATCGTCCATGTGGAACCGAGATTGTGAATCCCAATACTTGGTTCCGGGTGGTAACTCTGTTACTACACACGTTGGCGCAAGGGAGGGAAATAACCAGAAGAATCGGTAGTTTCTGAGGCAATACTAATTGGCATAAATCTAAATGCATGCGCTGACATGCGGCCTCGACTCAAAAGAATCGGAGGAGAAATCATGATGATTCGTCATCTCTCGGCAAAGCACGGGGCAACCGCTCTGTCCGTTGCGGCGGCCGGCACGCTCGCTGCGGCGACCTATTTCGGTTCCTCGACCATCAATACCGCCCACGCGGAGCTGGAGCGCCCTGACTCCCCCACTGAACTGATCTTCGAGACGGCCTGGCCCAGCGCCATCACGCTCTGGCGCCCGGACAGGTACTACGTCAACCTGGTCAACACCCTCGCCTACGAACACGTGGACATTGCCTACTACGACGGCGGCACCTTCTCGTCGTCCACGGACATGTTCGACGACGTCCAGGCAGGCTCCATCGACATGGGCTCCGACTGGCCGAGCTACTGGGAAGGCCGCAACACGGCGTTCTCGCTGGTCACCTCGGTGCCGATGATCTTCAGCCCGAACGACTACATGAACTGGTTCTGGCAGCACGGCGGCTACGAGCTCTCCAACGAGATCTACGGCCAGTACGGCATCAAGTGGTTCCCGCACAACGTGGCCACCCCGGAAGCCGGCCAACGCACCAACGTGCCCATCAGGAGCCCGGAGGACTACGAGGGCCTGCGTCTCCGCCAGTGCGGCCGCAACCAGTCGCGCATCCTCGAGGACATGGGCGCTTCGGCGGTGTTCACCCCGGGTGGTGAGGTGTACGCGGCTCTGGACCGTGGCGTGCTTGATGGCGCCGAGTTCTCCGTCCCCGAGGTGGACTGGAACATGGGCCTGCAGGAAGTCACCGACTACGTTGTCGGACCAGGCTGGCACCAGCCGGGCCCGGTCTCCGGCGTGATGGTCAACCAGTCGTCCTACGATCAGCTGGATGACTTCACCAAGTTCGTCATGAAGCAGGCGGCCATGACGACCATGATGTGGTCGTACACTTACTTCGAGGAAACGGCCGGTGAGTACACCGAGAAGTTCGTGGAGTCCGGGATGGAAATCACCCGGCTCGAGGACGAGGTGCTGGACCGGGTGCTGGAGCTCACCGAGGAACGCCTGATCGAGGATGCCCAGGACAACCCGGATCACGCCAAACTGGCCGTCTCCATGTACGACTACCTGGTGACCATGGCCGACTGGCGCGAGTATCAGCAGCCGTTCATGCACGGCTTCACCTGGGACACCCTGGAAGAGACCCACGAGCGGCTGGTGGAGATCGCCGAAGAGCACGGCGTGTACGAGGAGACCATGGAGGTCGTTCGCGATGCCAAGGAGCGCAACAGCGACCAGGCCTTCTGGCAGCCGGGCGACACGTACGAGAACCACCCGGTGCGCGACTGATCTGGCCGTGCTGCAATTCCTAGCGTAACTGTCCGTGC
>SLBZ01000027.1 GCA_007126095.1 Aquisalimonas sp. | reverse complement strand
CGGCGTAGATTGGTGGGATCTCGGAGGGGAGGAGCGGGCCAATGGATACGATCTGGGTAGTGGTTGCTGATCAGTCCCGCGCGCGGCTGTTCTCCATGGAAGGACGCTGGAGCGCGCTGGAAGAGGTGGACAACATCGTCCACCCGGAGGGACGCCTGCACGACCAGGATATCAACGCGGACCGGCCAGGGCGAAGCTTCGACACGATGGGTGAAGGACGCCACGGCATGAGCAAACAGCACTCACCCAAAGAGACGGCCGCGACGCGTTTTGCCACCGAGATCAGTCGGCGCGTTACGTCGGCACACCATGAAGGCGCCTTCACGCAGCTGGTTCTGATTGCCCCTCCTCGGTTCCTGGCCCAGTTACGCGAGCATCTTCCGCCCACTGTAGCCCGGAGCGTGATCCTCGCCGAGAACAAGAACCTGACCCAGGAGAACGCCAGAGCGATCCGCGAACACATCGGCAGCGCCTGGGGCAGATGACGGTAGCCCGGTACAGCGGACTCTATGGCGTCCTGATTCGGCCAGGGGAGCACCGCGACCCGTTACCCTGCCCGCCGCCGAATCAGACCGGGAGATCGGTATCTCGATCGTGGTCCGGCCGGGCCACGATCTCGGTCATCGTGGCCTCGGTAAGAAGCAGCACACTCGCCGCGGAGACGGCGTTCTCCAGAGCAACCCGGACGACCTTGGTCGGGTCGACGATACCGGCCTCCATCAGATCCAGATAGCGTCCGGTGGCGGCATCCAGCCCGAGGTTGCCATCACTGGCAAGCATTCGCTCGATCACCACGCCCCCGTCCACCGCCGAGTTTTCCGCGATCTGCCGGGCGGGCGCCTGGAGGGCGTGCTGCAGGATGCGCAGCCCGGTGCGCTCGTCCCCCTCGGTACGCTCGGCTTCCGCACTGATCGCCGGCGTGCATCGCACCAGGGCAAGCCCACCACCGGCGACGATGCCTTCGGCGACCGCCGCCTTGGTGGCACTGATGGCGTCGTCCAGCGCTTCCTTGCGGGACTTCATTTCCGTCTCGGAAGGCGCACCGGCGCGTATGACGGCAACGCCACCGCTCAGCCGCGCGATTCGCTCTTCCAGCTTCTCCCGGTCGTAGTCACTGGTGCTCTTATCCAGCTCGCGGCGTATCTGCTGTACGCGCCCCTGAATGGCGTCCGCACTCCCGCCGCCGCCGATGATGGTGGTATTCGCGGAGTCGACCACCACGCGGGCGGCACGCCCCAGTTGCGACAGCGACAGTTCCTGCAGCCGCTGGCCCAGCTCGTCCGAGACCACCGTCGCCCCGGTGACTGCCGCCAGATCCCCAAGCATGGCCCTGCGGCGGTCACCGAACCCGGGAGCCTTGACTGCCACGCAATGCAGAATGCCACGCAGGTGATTGACGATAAGCGTCGCCAATGCCTCGCCGGCCACGTCGTCGGCGATCACAAGTACCGGACACCCCGCCTCCGCCACCTGCTCGAGCAACGGCACCAGCTCTTTCGGGTTGGACAGCTTGCGATCGGTCAGGAAGATGGAGGATTCCTCGAGAATGGCCTCCATGCGCGTCGGCTCGGTGACGAAATAGGGGGAGATGTACCCGCGGTCAAAACGCAACCCCTCGACCACTTCCAGCACGGTCTCGGTGGTCCGGGACTCCTCAACAGTGATGACGCCATCCTCGCCGACCTTCTCGATGGCTTCCGCCACCAGCTCTCCGATCTCCTTGTTGCCGTGGGCGGACAGGGTGGCGACCTGCGCCCTCTCGGCCCGCGTGGACAGTTTCCTGGAGCGGCTGGCCAGATCGTCAATTGCCGCCCGCAGGCCCCGCTCCAGGCCGCGCTTGAGATCGATGGCACTGGCACCGGCCACCACGTTGCGCAGCCCTTCCGAGAAAATCGCGTGCGCAAGGACGGTGGCGGTACTGGTGCCGTCACCGACCAGGTCTCCCGTCTTCTCCGCAGCCTGGCGCAGCACCTGGACGCCGAGGTTCTCTTCCGGATCCTCGAGCTCCAGTTCCCTGGCAATGGTGACCCCGTCGTCGCAGACCAGCGGCTCCCCCCAGCGCTTCTGGATCAGCACCGCCTTTGACTTCGGTCCCAGCGTCACGCGCACGGCATCCGTCAACTGCGTCGCGCCGGACAGCACCTTCTCGCGCGCGGCCGACCGGAAGAGAACACGTTTCGCAGTCATGGATTCGCTCCCGGTGGCCGGCGGGCCACAGCCGGCGCGGCGCAGGATTCCGCCACCCTATTCCACCTTGATCTGGCGGCGTCGGACCTCGTTCACTTTCGGCAGCGTCAGCTCGAGGATGCCGTTCTCGAACCGCGCCCTGGCCTTGTCGGCATCGACCTCGCTCGGCAATGCAACCGTGCGCTCGAACTCGCCATGGCTGATCTCCCGGCGGAAGTACACGCCCTCTTCCTTGGTTTCCTCGTGGTGTGAACGACCGCGGATCGTCACCAGGTTGTCCGCAACCGACACGTCGAGGTTCTCCCGGTCAACGCCAGGGATCTCGGCGCGAACAACAAGCTGCTTGTCCTGATCGACCACATCCACTTTCGGCATACCTGGGTGGCGTTGCGGCCAACGGCCGCGCAACGACTGCTCCGGCAACCCCGACCACCAGCGCCGCGGCAACAGATCGTCAAACCAGCGATCGTAGTCGTCGAACAATGACGGCCACTTGTTGCCTGGTTTCGTGACGCCCGACGGAGTCTCCTCCTGACCTTTGCGCAGACCCTTCTCCTGAACCATCACCGGACCTCCTCGTGTTTGTTCCCTGTGCAGCAGACCGGCGACGCCGGCATGCCCTCGATCCTTGATATCACCGCAGGAACGGCAGGGTCATTGACGCGCGTCATAGGGAGCGGGGAACAGCGTACGGAAAGCCTGACCGGGTGCGTTGCTCACGGGACAACCACCACCGGCATCATTGCATCCTCCACCAGGTCGGCCGGTTCACGGGAGGCCTGAAGCCCCCACTGGCGGGGAATGACCAGCCGCTGTGCCGACTCTTCCCGGAGCACCTGCAGGATGCTGTCCGCAGTGACACTGCGGATACTCTGCACCCGGGCAAGAATATCCGTCTCCTGCAGCAATGTGCGCACGGCGTGTTCGCGCTGGACGCCACCGCCGACGCCCTCCCGTGGCAACAGGACCGCCAGCGACGCCCCGTTCTCACGGGTCATGGCCACCGCGGCCTCCAGCGCACGGAGCCCTTCCTCACCGGCTGGCACCACAACGGCGACCACCGCAGGCGAGGCGGACCTGACAGGAGGCTCGTAGATCATGACAGGCCCCGGGGCGCGGGCCATCAGCTCTCTCGCCGTTGAGCCCACCCGCAGCCCCAACGCACGGCCATACCCCACCTTGCCCAGCACGAGAAAATCGTGCCGCGTGGATTCTCGCAGAACGGTCTGGATGACCCGCCCCCGGTAGACCTGCAACCTTGCCTGCAGCCCGTGCGCTCGCGCGATGCGCTCGAGATCAAGGCGCATCGCCTCTGCGCGGTCGCGCAGGCGCTGTTCCACCTCTCCCGGCTGCATCGGCCGCACGGCGCCGGAGGCCCCCACTTCCCGCGCCCAGGGGTAACCGGCGCAGTGGACCAGCGCGTCCTCCGCCACGAACCAGCCCACGAACTCTACCCGGCTCGCCCTGGCGAACGCCGCCGCGGCATCCAGCGCCGCCAGACTTCCCCTGGAGGCGTCCAGCAGGACCACCACGCGGCGGACGCCCACCTGCCCGACAACCAGACCACTGGAATCGGGCTGCCCCCCCCTGCTCTCGCGGTCATCCGGCCCTGTCATCACCCGCAGGCTCCTCCTCCGACCGGCTTCGCCGCTGATGCACGACGGCAAACGCCGCGAGTCGATCGGCCACGGCACGATTCAGGCTCTCCTCGGGCCAGGCACCGTCCTCCAACCGCGCGCCCGGATCCATGCCGGTCGACAAAGCCAGGGCATCGTCCACATGCTTGAGCGGATACAGCTGGAAGCGGCCGGCAGCCACGGCGTCGCGGACGTCCCGATGCAGCATCAGGTGGGGCACGTTGGCAGCCGGGAGCGCGACGGCCTGGGTGCCGTCCAGACCCGCCGTTCGGCAGACCTCGAAGAAGCCCTCCACCTTTTCGTTGACACCACCCACGGCCTGGACCTCACCGTGCTGATTGACGGAGCCTGTGACGGCGATTCCCTGGCGCAGGGGCACACGACTGATCGCCGAGATAAGGGCACAAAGCTCGGCAACCGAGGCGCTGTCTCCGTCAATGCGCCCGTACGATTGCTCAAAGGCCAGGCTCGCCGACAGGGAGAGCTCGCTGTCCGGTGCGTAGCGGCTGCCGAGGAATCGCGCCAGAATCATCACACCCTTGGAGTGGACCCGCCCACCGAGCTTTGCCTCACGCTCGATATCCACCAGCTGGCCCCGGCCCGGCCGCGCCGTTGCTGTGATGCGGGTAGGCTGGCCGAACGCATAGTCACCGAGTTGCAGCACGGAGAGGCCGTTGATGGAACCGACCTGGTCTCCTTCGGTGGCAATCATCTGGATGCCCCGGCGCACCATGTCGCGGCTGCGCTCACGCACCCTCGACGCCCGATACTCCTGCGCCTGCAGGGTCTTCTCGATATGATGGACACCCACGCATGCGGCGGCGTCTCGCTCGGCGTAATGGCTTGCCTCGGCCATCAGGTCCGCCAGCTCACGCCCTCGGGCGGACAGGCGTTCACTGTCCGCTGCCATGCGCCCGGCATGCTCGATGACACGAGCCACGGCGGCGCGGTCCAGGGGGTGCAGGGCCTCGCGAGCCACAATCGTTGCGACCATCCGTGCATAGAGTTGCCGCGCCTCCGCATTTGCGGGCAGATCATCCTCCAGGTCCGCCTCCACCTTGAACAGGTCCGCGAAGTCCGGGTCGTGGGCGGCGAGGAGGTAATACAGCAGCCGATCACCAATGAGAATGACTTTTACATTCAGCGGCACGGGCTCCGGTTCCGGGCTCGCCGTGGTCCAGAAACCGTAGGTCTTCTCCAGCGACTCCGGCCGTATCTCCGCGGCGAACAGGGTGCGCTTCAAGGTCTCCCAGGCGAACGCCTGCGTCAGCAGTTTGCGCACATCCACCAGCAGATAACCGCCATTGGCGCGATGCAGCGCCCCCGGGCGAATCTGTGTGAAATCGGTAATCAGGGCGCCGTGGTGAACCAGATACTCGATACGCCCAACGAGGCGCTGGTGCGTCGGCATGTCCTCGTAGATGACTGGCGCGCCGCTCTCATCCGCCTCGGAATGCACCAGCAGATTGGCCTGGTAGCGGTGCAGAAGCAGCTCGATCTGCTCTCGCTCCCCGGAGCGGAACACTTCGAAGTTGCCCACCAGGTCGTCGCGAACCGCGTCCAGGTGGGCCACGCCGACGGGAAGCTCTCCGTAGCGCTCGCGCAATTCCTCAATGGGGCGCCCGATCGCCAGGAGGGTCATCTCCTCGTTGAGCTGGCGTACGGCCTGCTGCGCCTCCTTCTGCCATTGCGGGAACTGCTGAAACAGCTCCTGCAGCTGATTCTGCAAGCTTTCGATGATCTGCTGGAAACGCTTGCGCTCGTCTTCCGGCAGCTGCTGGAACGCATCCGGCGGGATGACCTCACCACCCTCGTTCATGGGAGCGAACGCGAATCCGGTGGGCGTATTCAGAAGCGCAATGCTGTTGCGCTCGGCCTCGTGCTGCATGCGTTCGAAGGCCTGCCGGTGGCGCCGATTGTGTTGGTGCTGCAGCTCCTGCAGGCGGTTCTGATACTCCTCGCTCTCGAACGTGGCCGGTATGGACGTGCGCATGTCGTCGATGAGCCGCTCCAGATCCCCCCGCCACTGCTGCCCCTGACCCGGAGGAAGCTTCAGGAGGCGGGGTCGGTCCGGTTCTTCGAAATTATGCAGGTAGCACCAGTCCCAGGGCAGCGCCTCCGACCTGGCCACCCCGCTGAGGAACCGGCGTGTGATTTCGAGGGTATCCGCCCCGGGCGGCCCCATGACAAACAGGTTGAAACCGGGGCGACGCACACTGGCCGCGAGGCTGATCGCATCCAGGGCGCGCTGCTGCCCTGGAGGCCGCTCAACCAGCTCCAGCTCGGCCGTGGTGTCGAACTGGAGTTCGGCCGGGTCGCATATCCTGTAGAGCGCCTCGGGAGGCAGGGGCTGGGGCGGTGTGACCCCGCCCTTACCAGCCATCACCCGACCGAGGCTCGACCGACGCCGGCGAATCCGGCGTTGCTTGCCGCGGCGGCCAGCGGACAGTCACCTGCGCAGGATGAAGGTGGCAGTCGATGGCCTTCTCATGGGCCTTGAGCGCATCCGGGAATCGCAAAGGCGCTCCGTCCTCGTGGGTCAGACGGCACCACAGAGGCGCAGGCGAACCCGGCGGCATCAAATGAACCCATACCAGATACCCACCCTGGCCATCACGAGGTGGCGCAATGCAGGCCCGAACGATTTCCCGATGCCGGCGACGCACCTCTGCGGGGGTCAGCAAGTCATCGACGGATCCGGCAACAGGCGTATTGGCCGCAGCTCGTCGCTGTCCGAAGGATGTTGCGCCGCCGCTGGCATGGGTGTCGCTTGTCTGGAGGAAGTCGTGGCTGGATTGGTCGTGCAACCGGGTGTGTTTGTGCATGCGTCTCCCCTCGCGTCCCCGTTTACGTCCTTAGGTTGTTAAGGTGTGTTTTGTGCCAACCAAGAATAGTGGCGACGTCCGGGGCCGCGATGAGGGGATCCCCGTATAATGCAAGTGCGCCGTGTCGGCGCCCAGCGCTTATCGTGATCCCGCTGTCCGCCGTTTCATCCACGCCGCGACGACCATCAGGACAGCAATCCCGCCCATCAGCATGATGGTCCCGCCATCAACGCCCTCACCCCGTCGAATGGCATCAATGGCACCGTAGACGGCAGTGGCATACAGGCTCCACTTAATGCCGAGACCAATAACGATGGCCACCACGAACCCCGGCAGGCCAACTCGCAGCACACCGGCGGCGTAGTTGACCGCCGCATGGGGAAAGCCCGGCAGGACGCGCAGGGCGCACTGGGAGAGCATATCGCTGCGCTTGCGCATGAACGCGATCACACCCGCGGCGCTGCGGGCATTGCGCAGCCGGGTGCTAAGGGCCGAGGCGACCCAGTAGGCGCCCAGGCAGCCGGGCAGGCTACCGGCCAACAGCATGGGCACGGCAACAACGGGTGGGTGAAACGGCGCAATCAGCCAGAACACCAGGCTGCCCGGCAGGGCGAAGACGAAGAACACCGCAAGCAGAACGACGCTCCCGACCATGGCCCAAGGCTTGCGCGCGTACTCCTCGCCGGTGGCCACCAGTGTCTCCAGTGACACGGGCTGCCACAGGGCGAGCACGAGGCCGACACCCAGCAGCACAACCAAGAGAATGGAACGCCAGGCCAAGCTGTGCCTCACTCTGGACTCCTGTGCCGGAAACACTGGTTCAGATGATCATCATCTCACAGGAGACGCCGGGCATTCTCCAGCTCCCCTAGCAGGGCGTCAGGCGGTGGCTCATCCAGAACGGTGGAGAACGCCTGGTGCATCTGGCCGGCAACGCGCTCCAGAGCCCCACCGGGGCCAACCCGGGCGGCGCATCGCAGAGCGACACCCCAGAGCGTTTCATTAAGGTTGGTCTGGGCAAGCGCATCCAGGCAGAAACGCAGCGCTTCACGGGGGGCCTCTTGCTCGAGCCGAACGGCCAGGGTTTCCGCAAGCTCCTGGTGTGCATTGCCCACTTCGGTGGCGATAAAATCGGACTCCAGTTCGTCAGCGCCGGCGAGTTCCGGGGGGCCCTGGCAGCAGGCAACGGCCTCCTCAAGGGTGTGGCGATCGCACGCCTCGGACTGGCGTGCCAGCACCACCACCTCCCAAGCGTCCACCCATACCCGGCCAGTGGCAAAGGCGATGCGGCCGCCTTCCGCCACCACGGCACCGGGATCACCGAGTTGTTCCCGCAGCCGATGGCAGGCCACATTGAGGCTATTCATGGCGCGATCCCGGCGACTGCCGGGCCAGAGGCGACGTGCCAGCGTATCGCGATCCAGCCCCTTCGGCCCTGCCGCCACCAGCGACGACACGAGGGCAACCTGCCCCTGGCTGCTGAACGGCCGGGTCGCGGACTCGCAGTCCCTGCGCTCCACGCACAGCCCGCCCAGGGTGCGCAACCGCACCGGCCAGGGCCAGGCAAGGCGAAGCCCGGGGTCCGGCGGCGGGGCAAGATCCGCCCTGGCAATCAGCCAGCGAACGTAGTCGGTCTCGATGCCGGCCTGGAGCGCCAGGCCACAGAGTGCCGACAGCTCCCGGCGGCGTATGAGAAACGGGAAGAACAGGTACTCCCGGGCACCGGCGGCGAACAGCCGCCGCAGATAGGGCAAGGCACGATGCGGCTGCCCCCTCATCAGAGGGATCCGCGCCAGCGGGGTGTACAACAGCATGTCCAGAAACGCGCTGGGGAAGCCCATTCTCGCCCGCCGTGCCGCGGCAGCCTGGCGCAGGGCCTCGGCATGTGACCCGGTGTCCGCAAGACAGCCCGCGAGCACCGCCCGGAACCCGGCCGACAGCACCGGCGCGCCCTGGTCTTCCACGGCCACCAGGCTGTCGCGGCTGTGGCTGACGGCGGCATGGGCATCCCCGTTCAGCCACGCCTCACAGGCGAGGAAATGGGCATAAAAGGTGTCGTAGAAGGCCTTGTGGGCCCGGCATTCTCCACGCTGGAACCACGGCAGCCACTGCCGCAGCAGCCCGGAATCCTCGAAACACAGGGCGGCCTGCAACGGCGGAACACCGCATTCCCAGCTACGCAGCCCATACTGGAGAATAAGCTCACGGGCTTGCAGGGCACCCCGTTCGCAGGCTTCCCGATCCGCCTGGAAAAACAGGGCGTAAAGGGAGGTGAATGTCAGCCAGACACTGCGAGGCAACGGCGACGCCCGCTCCTGCGCCTGCGGATGCTCACGCATCAAGCCCATGACACGCTCGGCGCCGGCGCGCCGGCCGAGCTGCCAGGTGTAGACGAACATGAGCTGGCCGGCGAGCATGAGACGCTCGTCATCGGGCATCTCGCCGGCCAGAGTGGAGAGTGCTTCACGCTCCCAGCGCGCGAATACAGGATCATGGGGGCGGCTATGCCCCAGGGCCGCCACGATCCCCCGCAGAGCGGCGAACCAGAGGTCCTGCGGGAGCTGTTCACGGAACGCGGTCTCATGGCCGTGGAACGCTTCGATCCAGCAGTCGTAGAACGCGACGTGCTGTTTCTCCATCCAGGCACTGTCGATGATGCCGGTCCAGGCAATGGCCATCCGGTCATACATCCGCCGCAGCTCCAACCCTTCCCATGCATCCATCAATAGCGTTCGTGCCCGTGTGGAGTCGTGCAGGATCAGGCAAACGCCTTCCCAGAGGATCAGCTCCGGATCCGCCTGCCGGGCCGTCTCCGGGATCTCCTCCAGCCAGGCGAGCAGGTTCTCCCGTCGCCCGTCCTGGATCAGGGTCGGGGCCACATGCTTCAGGCCCGTGGCCAGCGTTTCCAGATCATGCGCGTCAGCCAGTAGACGGGCACCGGTGGTCCAGTCTCCCCATTCCCAGAGCACGCGCCCCCAGTGCGCGGCCAGCGTGCGGACGCCCGGAACGCCACGGTCGCGGGTCAGCTGCCGCCGCAGGAACGCCCGGAACAGGTCGTGCAGCCGCACCTGTGGCCCGTCCACCGTTGCTTCCAGGTCGACGAAGGCGTGTTCGCTGACCAGCCGGTGCAGACGTTCCTCGGCATCCGCCGTTCCGGAGCCCGCGGCCGCACAGGCCATGGGAAACCGGCCCGGCACCGCACAGCTGCGCAACAATGCCAGATCAGCCGCCGCCATGTGTCTGGTCACCTCGGTGGCAAACCAGTCGTCCAGGGACCCCTGCAGCCGGACTTCCGGAAGGACGTCACCGTGCCGACGCCATTGTTCCAGGGCCAGCATCAGGCCGGCCGCCCAGCCACCGGTCCACTCATGGAGGGCAAGGGTCCGGTCATCCGCGCCATCACGCCCCAGCAGGGCGGCCACCTCGTCCGTCGTAAACGCAAGCACGGATTCATCCAGGACATGCAGGCGGCCACGACCCCGCACACCAGCCCATGCCGCGGAGGGCTCGCTGCGGCTGGCGACGATGACCTGCACCCCCTGCGCCGCGAGTACTTCGAGCATGATGGGCAGCAGGTCGGCGGCTTCCCCCGGTTCCAGGTTATGCAGGTCATCGATCAGCAATGCGAATGCATCGCCCATGGCTGCGCCCAGGTTCCAGGCCAGGCGTCTGCCGAAATCGAGCGGCGATCCTGAGTGGGCAGGCGTATACACAGGCAGTTCCACGGGCGTGCCGTCCAGCACCGCGAGCGTCCGCGCCCGCAGCAGACGGAAAAGCTCCCCGGTGGTCCACCCGCTCTCCGGGACGGGCAACTCCACAAGGCATCGGCGCCTGCGTCGCGCAAAGTCACGGGCCAGGGTGGTTTTGCCATAGCCACCGGCCGCGGCCAGCCAGACGACGCCATCGTCACCGGCTGCTTTCAGCGCAGCCATTGCACGCGGGCGATTCACAACCTGCTCGGCTGGAAGCGCCGGTGATATTGCCGTCTGCGACAGCGGTGCGGCACTGCTCGGCTCGCGCCTTGAAGTCATTGTTCTCGTTGAAGTCCCGCGCAGTTTTCTGGATGCCCTTTCAGGAGAACGTACCACGGGGGATGGCGGGCCGACGACCGGAAGATCGCGCCTGCGGACGATGGGCACCCGAACGGCTCCCCTGGTTTCCCTGATGCCACAGACTGCTGTAAGGCGACTGTAAGCAGAACCGTCAACGATGCGGGAACCCAAGGTGGGCAAGATGACAACAGGAGTCCGGCAATGAACCAAAAGAATGCTTACCTGGCCGCCATTCTGTCGGCGATTTCCGTGGCACTCGGGGGCTGCTTCGGCGGGAGCGGGAGTAGCAGTAGCAGCGATAGTGATGACGGCGGGAGCACCGAACCACCCACGGTGACAGACCCGATCAGGGACGTCAGCGGCGCAGAGTCCCTGCTGTACTTCACCACCGGCGCCACCAGTGGCGAGACGAAGACCCTGTCTGCCCTGGATGCGGACAGCCCGGATCATCAGGTGATCGTCGCCGACGAGATCGCCAACAACTACCAGGCGTCCGGGCGCACCTCCAGCGGGAGCTCCCCATCCAACCATCACCCCAATGCTCGCAACCTGCCCCTTGGGCTCTATACCGCGGACGTCGGCTCGGACGGGCTGGACGGCGAACTCACCGACGTTCACCATCCGCTGGTTGTCTACAACACCCCGGACGGCCACCTGTACCGCGCGAGCGCTACGGGCAACGACCCCGACCCGCAGCGAATCTCCAGCGAGACAGACGCGGGCGTGGTCTGCGGGGCGGCGCTGGTGCCCGATTTCGAGGAGCCGCTGGACGCGGTACTGCTGTATCAGACGGCGATCGAGGACCCGGACGGAAACAAAACCTGTGACGCAACATCCGAACCCTGGCGCGAGGGCGAGTGGAAGGTCGTCCGCGTGGGGGACGACGATACCGTACCCCCCTGGGAAGTGTTCGACCATCCCGCCGAGGAGACCTACTCCATCGTCCCCTTTCAGGACTGGGACGACGGCTCTGCCGAAGGATTTCTCATCTCTGCTGATGTTCCCGACGGTCCTGGTGAAATCACGAAATGGTTCACCGCCGACGGCACTGCTTCCGGAACAATTGACCATCCCGCCAGAGACTTTGAAGTAGTAGAGCGCGTCGGCCCGAACGGCAAGCAAATCGTTAACCTAGGCGGGTTAATCTACACGTACACGTTCGGCGAGGACGACTGGGATTCGGTCGGCGGTAACCGGTCCGTAGGGTCCTTCGACGGGGCTCAACATGCCGTCCGCGTCGACAACGACGTAATCATGGTTGCCAGCGACACGGGCCAGCTGCTTCGAATCGACGGCGAAACGGGCCAGTCGGACCAAATCCATGAGGTTAGCGAGTGGGCAGGCGCAACCCGCATCGTCGGTGCCACGGACGACCGCATCGCCCTGATTTCCACTGTCGACGAGGGCGATGGGACAGGCCAGAACTACGTCGCCAAGCTCTGGAGCTTCGGCCTCAACGACAGCAGCGTCAATGAGCTGACCACGCTGGAGAACGAGGACAGCACGATCTTCCCCCCGGTACAGGTCGACCGCCGCTTTCCCATTGCCTCGGAGCGGGCACCCGAGGGGTGGATCTTCATCTCCGACTTTGCCGAGAGGGAGGCCGTGGCCATTCACATGTCGGGAAGCGGCGAGTACCGGATCCCGAACGCCGAGTGGTGGGGCCAGACGTGGGCACCCGACATTTCCGTCACCGGCCGGGAAGCCCAGCGGGTACTCCTCGCCGATATGGAGGCCGGAGCACTGCGCTCGCGCGCCGCGGACGACCCGCGCGTGGGGACGGAGGTCACGTTCAATACACCGGCAGACCTGAGCCGCACCGACCTGGTGGGCGGTTTCGACAGCCGTACCCTCGCAGGCATGACCACTGCCGATTCGGACCGTGACATGCTCTACCTGGACGGAACGGACGGGAACTCGCTGACCCGACTCACGGATACACCAGAGGGACTGGCTCGGCCGGTGCCGTTCTTCTGACGACGTCAGACCGCCGGGCAGACGATGCGAGTCGCCCGGCGGTTCAGCTCGCTGTCCACGGCCTGCGGCAGACGTGCACTCGAGATGGCCCGGTCAAGGTTGCTTCGGAGTATTGCGGGGAGGGTCAGAAGAATTGGACAAGGCCACCTTCCGTGGCAGCCTCAAGTCCTTCAATATGGTGGAGCCAGGCGGGATCGAACCGCCGACCTCCTGCATGCCATGCAGGCGCTCTCCCAGCTGAGCTATGGCCCCGATGTTTCGAGGATGCGTATGATAGGCAGCCGATCCTGCCTTGTCAAACGCCCTCCCGTGAGTCGATGAACGCTAGCGCTGCGTCGATTCGCGCAAGGCTGACATCCCGCCCCAGCAACTCCAGGGTCTCGTCGATGGGCGGCGACACCGGCCCGCCGGACAGCGCCACACGCAAAGGCTGGGCCACCTTGCCGAGCTTCAGTTCCAACCGCTCCGCCACATCCTGCACCGTCTGGTGCAGCGCACCGCGCTCCCATTCGGCAACGGCCGCCAGCGCCTCCCGCAGCGCAGCCAGCGCTGGACGCGTCTCATCCTTGAGGTTCTTCTTCGCGGCCTTCTCGTCGTAGGCCTCAGGCATGCGGTAGAAGAACGCGCTGTTGCGCGCCATCTCCTCCAGCGTCTTGGCCCGCTCTCTCTGGGAAACCACCACCGCGTCCAGCGATGGTCCGTCAGACGGATCGATCCCAAGCTGCCCCATGTGCCAACTCAGGTGCCGCGCCACATGGGCAGGCTCCAGCGTCTTCATGTAGTGCTGATTCAGCCAGTCCAGCTTCGAGACGTTCAGCGCCGACGCCTTCGCGTTCAGGGAATCGATATCGAAGAGCTGCACCATCTCATCCAGCGAGAATACCTCCTGGTCACCATGGGACCAGCCCAGCCGCACCAGGTAGTTCAGAACGGCCTCGGGCATGTAGCCCTGGTCGCGGTAGTTCATGACGCCCACCGCACCGTGACGCTTCGACAGCCGCTTGCCGTCCTCACCGAGGATCATGGGCACGTGCGCATAGACCGGCGGCTGCACACCCAGCGCCTGGAGGATATTCACCTGCCGCGGCGTGTTGTTCAGGTGATCGTCGCCGCGGATGACATGGGTGATCCCCATGTCCATGTCGTCCACCACCACGGTGAGGTTGTAGGTGGGCGAACCGTCTGTGCGGGCAATGATGAGATCATCAAGCTCGCTGTTGTTGAACGCCACGCGCCCGTGCACGCGGTCGTCCACCACCACCGCACCCTCCTCCGGGTTACGGAAGCGAATGACGTGCGACGTATCAGGCGCGGGCGGCTCCTGCAGATCACGGCACTTGCCGTCGTAGCGGGGCTTCTCCTTGCGCTTCTGCTGCTCCTCGCGCAGGGCATCAAGCCGCTCCTTCGAGCAGTAGCACTTGTACGCCTTGCCCTCGTCCAGCAACTGCTGGATCACTTCCCGGTACCGGTCGAACCGCTGGGTCTGATAGAACGGCCCCTCGTCGTACTCCAGGCCGAGCCAGGTCATGCCCTCGAGAATCGCGTTGACCGACTCCTGGGTGGAGCGCTCCTG
>SLBZ01000091.1 GCA_007126095.1 Aquisalimonas sp. | reverse complement strand
GGGCACTGCTGGCGACGATATCGAATGTCCGCTTGACCACGCGGCGCAGGGTATTGCGGCGAAAGCCCTCGCTGAAAATCAGCCAGCTGCTGTTGAGCGAGTCCACCCGGATCTGGCCGGTTTCGCGCTCGAAGAAATCGGTCAGATTGGTGACCCGCACCCCCCGAAGACGACACTCCAGCAACTCGCCCACGGGTAGTCCGCCATTGCGCCGGTCGCGCACGCCCACCACAATCTCGTTCACCCCCAGCCGCCGCACCAGGTCCCACAGCCGCTCGTCGCCTTCGCGCTCGATCCGCCGCGCTTCCCCGACCGCGGGCTGCCCTTCGTTGGCGGGCAGAAAGCCAACGACATCCATACGCCTGGCGGTGGAGTGAGACCGAACCAGTTCATCCACACGTCCCGCGCGGCTTCCGGCCCCCAGAACCAGCACTCGCGGCCGCAGGGCGTTCGCACCACTCCAGCGGAATACGATCAGCCGCTCCACCGAGATCAGAACGAACGCGGCGGCGATACCTGCAAGTCCGGGAGCTCCCAGGATGGCAAGAGTGTCGTCGAAGTTGCTGGAAGCGAGGCTGACCACACCAAAACCCATGGCGGCTGCCACCAGCAGCCGCAGCAGGGTGGAGCCCCACCCTTCAATGGACGCCCGGCCGTAGACACCCAGCAGGACCATTGCCGTCAGCATGGCCGAGGCGAGCATCAGTGATTCGACCGCCAGGCGTTCCGTGTCCGCCGCCTGCCCGGGCCCTTTCCAGATCAACGCCACGCCATACACACAGACCGCAAGGATCAACGCCTCCAGAAGCACGACGAATAACGTGTTTCTGGGCACGTAATGGCTGAACAACCTGATCATGCCCGCGTCCTTCTTATTCTCGAATCGCCCGCCAGACCCGTATCCCCCTCGCCCCGACAGATGCAACCCACTGCCCCGCACAGGCAGATCCTCTCCGGGTTCCATCTCGTCCTGAACGAAAGGATAGTCGCAGTTAAAAAAAAGATCGACACTTTTGTGAACTAGTTCACAGCATAGCTCACGAATGACATGATGGCTCTATCAGACCGGCCCATGAGGGCGTCCATGGACCATGGCCTGCGCAGCCCCGGCAGCGCGGCAGTCACGGGAGAAACCGGGTGCGCACAACGACTACCGAACGGCAACCGCGCTTGAGCATCCTTGCGCTGTGCTCCATGATCGGCACGCTGGCTCTGGCATGGTCGCTCACCGTCACAGGCAACCCCATCACCGCACTGCCGGATACCATCGAGTCCGTGCGGCCATCTGTCGTGGGCATTGGCACGTATCAGCGGACACGAACCCCGTCGGTACACCTGGAGGCGACCGGGTTCGTCATCGCCGACGGCCGGCATGTGGTCACCAACGCCCACGCCATTCCGCAATCCGTGGACAACGACAGAGGCGAGCGTCTGAGCGTGTTCGTGGGCAGTGGCAGGGATGGCGAAGCCCGCCGGGCCGAGACCGTTGCGGTGGATGAATCCGTGGACCTTGCCATCCTGCGCTTCGACGGTGCCCCCCTACCGGCACTGACGCTGGGGGATTCAGAGGCGGTCCGGGAAGGCCAGCTGCTCGCCTTCACCGGGTATCCGATCGGCATGGTCCTGGGGCTCTATCCGGCAACCCACCGGGGTATCGTCGCGGCCATTACGCCACTGGCCGCCCCTGCGGCACGCAGCGGCGACCTGGACCCGGCAACGCTGCGCCAGTTGCGCAACCAGCCCCCAGGGGTGTTCCAGCTGGACGCGACCGCTTACCCGGGCAACAGTGGCAGTCCGCTTTACGAACCCGACTCGGGCAACGTCGTCGGGGTCATCAACCGCGTCTTTGTGCAGCAGTCGCGCGAGCGCGTGATCTCCGAGCCAAGCGGCATCACCTACGCGGTGCCCGTGGGCTTGCTGGACACGCTCCTGGAGGAGGCTGGCCTGAAGTGATACCAAGATGCTCCTGAAGGCTCTGGGGTGGCCACGGCGGCGAACCAGCGACGCACGCGTTCACCGCCTGCCCGCAAACGAGCATGGCCGCGACCTGGTGATCGGCGATCTGCACGGCCATCGCGCGACGCTGGAAGCGGCCCTTGAGGCGCTGCGGTTCGACCCGTCCCGGGACCGGGTCATCTCCGTGGGGGACCTGGTGGACCGGGGCCCGGACTCGCGCGGCTGCCTGCGCCTGCTGGAGACACCATGGTTTCACGCTGTCATGGGTAATCATGAGGATCTGCTGATCGGCGCAGTCAGACAATTGAGCACGGAGGGCGGGACCGACGCGCGCTTTGCCGTCCACCAGAATAATGGCGGCGAATGGCTGCTGGCGAACTGGCCAGCCGACGCGTCTCTGACCGCCCTGATCGAACGGGTCAGGCAGCTCCCCCACGTACTGGTCGTGGGGAATCAGGAGTACCGATATCACGTTGTCCATGCGGGGTTTTCGAAGGATGTCACAGACGCCGACATCGATGTCGGCGCCCCGGGCTGCTCCCGGACCCTGATATGGCAACGGGACCTGGGGCTCGCACTGCAGCGACTGCAAGCCGAGTGGGGCGGCCAGACGGCACCGACCGGCCTGTCGACCACTTACTGCGGCCACATGCCGGCGGCGGACTGCCACGGCCTACCGTTACGTGGCTTCGGCCACGTCAATCTCGATACCGGGGTGAGCCGGGGCCAGCCCCTGACAATCGCGGTTCGGAGCGCGGACGGTGGTGAGACCATCCACCAGCAACCCCTCCGTACCTAGAACCGGATGGTCGTCACCCCTGCGCGGCCACGGTCTTGCGCAAACGCAAGCCAAGCTCCTTCAGCTGCGCCTCGCCCACAGGCGCCGGCGCCTCGGTTAGCAGGCAGCTCGCCGTCTGCGTCTTCGGGAAGGCCATGACATCGCGAATGGAACCGGAGTCGGTCATGAGCATCACCAGGCGATCCAGCCCGAAGGCGATACCGCCGTGGGGCGGCGCGCCATACTCGAGGGCATCCAGCAGAAAGCCGAACTTCTCCCGGGCCTCTTCTTCGCCGATGCCCAGCAGGCCCAGCACGGCGCGCTGCATGTCGGGGCGGTGAATACGGATGGAGCCGCCACCGACCTCGGTTCCGTTGAGCACCATGTCGTAGGCGCGGGACTGGAGCTGCTCGGCGTCGGCGCTCTTGAGTTCGTCCACGCTCTCGACGGTGGGCGCGGTAAACGGATGATGCAGGGCGTAGAGGCGCTTGTCCTGTTCGTCGTACTCGAACATGGGGAAATCCACCACCCACATGGGCCGCCAGCCCGTCTCCACCAGACCGCGGTCATGGCCGAGTTTGACGCGCAGCACCCCCAGAGCGTCGTTGACCACCTTGGCCTTGTCGGCGCCGAAGAAGATGAGATCGCCCGCCTGGGCGCCGGTGCGCTCCAGAATGCCGGCCACCGCCTCATCCGGCATGAACTTGATGATCGGCGACTGGAGGCCGTCCTTGCCCTGGCTCGGGTCGTTGACCTTGATGTAGGCAAGCCCCTTGGCGCCGTAACGGCCCACATAGTCGGTGTAGCCGTCGATCTCCTTGCGGGTGAGATCGCCGCCACCCGGCAGGCGCAGGGCGGCGACCCGGCCCTTGGGGTCGTTCGCCGGCGCGGAGAACACCTTGAACTCCACGTCGGTGAGCAGGTCCGCCACCTCCACCAGCTCCAGCGGGATACGCAGGTCCGGGCGGTCGATGCCGAAGCGATGCACGGCCTCGGCGTAAGTCATCCGCGGGAACGGCCGCGGCAACTCCTGCCCCAGTACGGAGCTGAACAACCCGGCAATCATGCCCTCCATCATGTCCATGATGGCGTCCTCATCCATGAACGAGGTCTCGATGTCGAGTTGGGTGAACTCCGGCTGGCGGTCCGCGCGCAGGTCCTCGTCGCGAAAGCAGCGGGTAATCTGGTAGTAGCGGTCCATGCCGGACATCATCAGCAGCTGCTTGAACAGCTGCGGCGACTGGGGCAGCGCATAGAACTCACCCGGGTGCACACGGCTCGGCACCAGGTAATCGCGCGCGCCCTCCGGGGTCGCCCGGGTCAGCATGGGGGTTTCGATATCGAGAAAGCCGTTGTCGTCCAGGTAACGGCGCAGCTCACTGGTGATCCGGGCACGGGTCCGCAGCTTCTCCAGCATCTCGGGCCGGCGCAGGTCCACGTAGCGGTGGCGCAGGCGGACATCCTCGCCCACGTCCTCGTCATCCAGCTGAAACGGTGGCGTTTTCGCGGTGTTGAGCACCTCCAGCTCGTGGCCGAGCACCTCCACCTGCCCACTGTTCAGGCTGCTGTTCTCGGTGCCTTCCGGGCGCCGCCGCACACGGCCGCGCACGCGCAGCACGTATTCGCCGCGGACACTCTCGGCCGTGGCGAAAGACGCCGCACGATCCGGATCAAACACCACCTGGACGAGACCGTCACGGTCCCGCAGGTCGATGAAAATCACACCGCCGTGGTCGCGGCGCCTGTGCACCCAGCCGCAGAGTTCCACGTCCGTGTCGAGAAGGTCTTCGGTTACCTGGCCGCAATAATGGCTGCGCATGACAACTATGCCCTGGATGTTCGTGGTGAGACGCGGGCCCTGAACCCGCCTGAGCAGGGCGGCAATGTTACGGTCTCACCCGGGGCGGCGCAAGCGACTGACCCGCGGTTTCAGGAGTTTGCGGCCGCCTTGGAGTCGGTGCTCCCGCTCTTGCTGCCTTCGGATCCGCCGGAGGACGAGCCACCACTGTCGCCACCGCCTCCGGAGCTGCCCCCCGACGTACTGTCACCGGCCACGTTGCGCTGGTTCGACGACTTGAAGTCCGTTTCGTACCAGCCCCCCCCCTTCAGGCGGAACCCCGCCGCGGAGATCTTCTTGCGCAGGCGCGGCTCGCCGCATTCGTCGCAGTCGGTGAGCGGCGCGTCGCTGAATTTCTGGATCGCTTCCTGCTCGTGCCCGCATCCATCACACAGGTACTCGTAAATCGGCATGGGTTGTGTCCTCCGGAAATCGACGCAATCTATATAAGGCCAGGCGCTTGTCAACACAAGTGTTGCGTCACGCCGCGGGGCTGGGCACGGCCCCGCGGGTGCGCGACAATCACCACGAGCCTGCAGCGGCAACCTCGGAGCATTGTCATCCCTCTGTTCATCGGCATCATTGCGCTGGTTTTCCTGTTCGCCCTGATCCAGATCGGTGCGGTCAGTATCGCCTTCGACAAGCTCGGGCTCACCGCCGGATCGGGGATGCTGCTGCTGTTCAGCTGTGTGGCCGGCAGCCTGATCAACATGCCGCTGTTCCAGATGCAGGCGGACACCGACGTGCGCCCGGACCGGCCGCCCGCCGCCATGCCCTGGCTGCAGCGCATGCAGCATCCGTTCAACGGCCGCACGGTGGTTGCCATCAACCTCGGCGGGGCGATCATCCCGGTGGCGTTCAGTCTTTATCTGCTGGCCACACAGCCGCTGCCTCTGGCACCGGTGGTCCTGGCCGTGGCGGGCCAGAGCGCCGTGTGCTACCTGTTCAGCCGCCCCATCCCCGGCTTGGGTATCGCCATGCCGGTACTGGTGGCACCGATCACCGCGGCCGTACTGGCAGTGATGCTGGGTGGTGACCTGTCTGCCCCGCTGGCCTATATCGCCGGGACGCTCGGCGTGCTGATCGGCGCCGACCTTCTGCGCGTGAACAACATCCGCGAGTTGGGCGTACCGGTGGCCTCCATTGGCGGTGCAGGCACCTTCGATGGCGTTTTCATCACCGGTATCGTCGCCGTGCTGCTGGCCTAGTGTCCTGCACCCCAAGTTGCGATAGGGTAGCCCTGCCGTGGCACGGTGCGGCCCCCATCTATTGTCAGGGACGAAATCATGCACCTCAGTCGTTCGGTTCTGATCTCCGGATGCTCCTCAGGAATCGGCTACGCCACTGCCGTCGCACTGCGTCAACGCGGTTGGCGGGTGTTCGCCGGCGCCCGCCGGGAGGACGACCTCCGCCGCCTGCGGGACGATGGGCTTGAAGCGGTGCAGCTCGATGTGGATGAGCCGGCGAGCATCACCGCCGCCGTGGAAACCACGCTCGCCAGCACCGGTGGCCACCTGGATGCCCTGTTCAACAACGCCGGATTCGGCCAGCCCGGGGCGGTCGAGGATCTGACTCGCGATGCCCTGCGGGCGCAGTTCGAGACCAATCTCTTCGGTGCCCAGGAGCTCACCAATCAGGTGCTTCCGGTCATGCGGCGCCAGGGCCACGGGCGCATTGTCTACAACAGCTCCGTGCTCGGGTTCGCGGCCCTGCCCTACCGGGGCGCCTACGTCGCCTCGAAGTTCGCCATGGAGGGACTGGTGGACACGCTGCGCATGGAACTCCGCGGCACCGGCATCCACGTGGCGCTGGTGGAGCCGGGCCCGATCATGAGCCGGTTCCGTGCCAATGCCTATGCGCGCTATCTCGCCAACATCGACGCCGAGCGCAGCGCACACGCCCGCGCCTATCGCGCCATGGAGCACCGGCTGACGGCGCCCGACCGCGTGGGCGGCTTCACCCTGGATGCCGACGCCGTGACGCGGAAAGTCCGGCATGCCCTGGAGAGCCGCCGGCCACGCCCGCGCTACTACGTCACCGTGCCCACCTGGCTGTTCGGCATCCTGCGCCGCGGGTTGTCCACGCGCCTCATGGACACGGTGCTGCTCACGTCCACCCGCGGTGAGCGGCAACCGCCCGACGAAGCCGACGGCGCCGCGCGATGAAGCGCATGTTCACGCGTTGCGTAACCGGCCTCCTTCTGGTGTGGCCGCTCCTCGCCAGCGGCGATCTGCCCGAGCGGGGTACGCTGACCCTGGAATATGAAAACGACCTGTTCGCCGGCGAGGACCGCTACTACACCAGTGGCGTAAGGGCCACCTGGCTGTCGCCGGACAGCCGTATCCCGGGCTGGGTCCGCACCGGTGCCGACCTGGTGCCGTTCTTCTCGCCCCGGGGCGAGCTGAAGCTCAGTTACTCCCTGGGCCAGAACATGTACACGCCGGAAGACATCGAGGATCCTGACCCCCCGCCTGGTGACCGCCCTTACGCCGGCTGGCTCAATGTCGGCGTGGGCCTCGCCAGCGAGACCCCGCGACGGGTGGACCGTCTGCAACTCAACGCAGGTGTCATCGGGCCGGCATCGCTGGCGGACAAGGTGCAGAGGGAGATCCACCGGTTCACCGGATCACCGCAACCGGAGGGCTGGGACACCCAGCTCGACAACGAGCCCACGCTGATGCTCAGCTACGAGCGGCAGTGGCGCTCCTGGGCCGTCTTCGGGGTCGACGGCTGGCAGGCTGACCTGACGCCCCATGTGGGTGGCGCCGTTGGCAACGTATTCACCCAGGTGAACATTGGAGCCACCGCGCGCATCGGCCGCAATCTGCCCATGGACTGGGGGCCGCCGCGGATCCAACCGAGCCTCCCCGGATCAAAAGTGTTTCGCCCCCAGGCGGACTTCGGCTGGTACCTGTTCGCCGGCGTCGACGGCCGCGCCGTCGCCCGGGACGTCTTTCTCGACGGCAACACCTTCCGCGACTCCCGCAGGGCGGATAAACGGCCTTTCGTGGGCGAGGCCCAGGTCGGTGGCGCCATGAACATCTCGCGTCGCTGGCGGATCACCTACACTCACGTTTTCCCCACACGGGAGTTCCGGGGCCAGGAAGGCACCCAGGACTTCGGCGCTATCGCCGTATCCGGTCATTTCTAGCAGAATGGGGAGAGGTAACGCCGCCGTTCCCGGACGGACGCGCCGCGCGACGATAACGGAGGCGCAGTTGACCGACCTGACCCTGAGCGACGACGAGCTGGGGCTGTTCACCGACCTGTACGAACTCACCATGCTGCAGGCCTACTGGGCCGAGGGCATGCACGGATCGGCCGTGTTCAGCCTGTTCTTCCGCAACCCCCCCGCATACCGCAACTTCGTGCTGGCCTGCGGCCAGGAACACGCCGCCCGGCTGGCAACGCGAGTGCATTTCCCGCGCCGACAGCTCGACCGGCTCGAGACGGTCGGCCTGTTCCGAGAACCGTTCCTGAGGTGGCTGGAAGGATTTCGCTTCAGCGGCGAAATCCTCGCCATGCCGGAAGGCACCCCGGTGTTCCCGCACGAACCGATACTGGAGGTGCACGCGCCGGTGGCCGAGGCACAGGTGCTGGAGACGGTGCTCATGAACCTGATCACCACCGAGACCGTGCTCGCCTCCAAGGCCGCACGGATCACCCTGGCGGCCGATGGCCGCCCGGTGATGGACTTCGGCATGCGCCGCATGCATGGCACCGACGCCGCGTTGCGCGGGGTCCGCGCCTACAGCGTTGGCGGCATCCGCGCCACCAGCAACGTACTCGGCAGCCTCCGCTACGGCCTTCCCCCCAGCGGCACCATGGCGCACTCGTTCATCCAGGCCCATCACGATGAACTGGAGGCATTCCGCACCTATGGCCAGCTCTATCCCGGGACGACGCTGCTGGTGGACACCTACGACACTCTGGCGGCGGTCAGGAAGGTCATTCGCCTGGTCCGCGAGGAAGGGCTGCAGATCGGCGCGATCCGGCTGGATTCCGGCGACCTGGGCGCACTGGCGCGCCACGCCCGCGACCTGCTCGACGCCGCCGGGCTGGAGCACATCCAGATCGTCGCCAGTGGCGGGCTCGACGAATGGACGATCCGTGATCTGCTGGTCGGCGGCGCCCCCATCGACCGGTTCGGCGTCGGTACGGAAATGGGCACATCCGTGGATGCCCCATCCCTGGATCTGGCCTACAAGCTCACGGAGTACGATGGCGAGCCCCGCCTGAAGAACGCGCCCGGCAAACAACTGCACCCCGGCCCCAAACAGGTATGGCGGTTCAGTGACGGAAACGGGCGCTACAGTCACGACGAGATCACCTGCCGCGGCGAGCACCGGGATGGCACCCCCCTGCTCACGCCCATTATTCGTGACGGGGCCCCATTGGCAGAACCACCAGGCATCACGTCGGGCCGGGATCGGGCCTGGGCGGCTATTGCCCGCTTTCCGGAGCTCATGCGCGAGCTGGAGCCTGCCCCCACGCCGTATCCGGTGCAGTTCAGCGAGGCCCTGCAACGGTTACGCAGGGACACGATTGCGAAACTCGGTTACTGACCATCCAGCAGCGGTGCCATCTCGCGGGTGACCGCCATGCGCTCCTTGATACGGCTGCCGGTAAGATAGAAACCGCGCAGCGTACCGTCGGCGTCGCGGAACTCACCGCGCAGGTCCCGCCCGTCACCATCGGCGTGCCACTCCCCGGTGGCGTCTTCCGGTGGCGGCCACGCAACGACCTGGCAGCAGCTCGTCTTCACCATCACGGGCATGACCGGATAGTTCACGGCGGTGGCGTCACCGGCGAGCGTGGCACCGATGGCCTTCGCCGCGTTGTTGAGCGGTGCCACGTAAGGCAGCACGTACCCTTCCACCTCTGCACAGTCACCAAGGGCGTGGATGGCGGGGTCGGACGTGGTCAGGTAGCGATCCACGCTGATGCCCTGCCCGACACGGAGACCGGCCTCCTCTGCCAGCGCCGTGCGCGGCTTCAGGCCGATGGCCGCCAGGACCACGTCGGCAGCGAGCTCACGATCGCCGGAGAGCCGCGCCACGACGCCGCCGTCGGCGCCATTGACCGCATCCAGGGTGACGCCGGTGTGGACCCGCACGCCCAGCCCTTCCAGGGCCGCCTGCAGAGCCCGCGCCGGGCGCTCCGGCAGCAGCCGGGGCAGCGGCGCGTCCTCCGGGAACACCAGATCCACGCCGTAACCGGCTTCGGCCAGATCGTTGGCGAACTCGCAGCCGATCAGACCGCCGCCCATGATCAGCACCCGACTGGCACCGGCCACGGCCTCACGGAACACCTCGTACTGGTCGAGATCGTTGACCTGCAGGACGCGGTTGGCGGCATCGCCATCGAGGCGTGGCGCGATCGGGTCGGCACCGGTGGCGAGCACCAGCCGGTCGTAGCCAATGGTTTCGCCGCCGGCCAGCTGCACGCTCTGCCCACGGCGATCGACGGCCACCACCCGGGTGCCCGCAATCACCCGCGCATCCAGTTCCGCGGCCATGTCCTCCGGGCTCGCCTGGACCAGATCGGCCGGCGTCTGCTCCTTGCGCAGACCGGTGGACAGCATCGGTTTGGAGTAGGAGCGGCCGGAATCCGCCGACACGATTGTCAGCGGCGTTTGCGTATCGAGCTTCCGGAACGCCTTCGCGGTGTTGTAGCCGGCCAGGCCCGTGCCCACGATCACGATACTCAAGAGCCGTGCTCCTCGGGGGGTTGGGCCACGTGGTAGTCACCGCCCAGGTAGACCAGGGGCTCTCCGCCGGTGTTGTCGAAACGCGCCACCCGCCCGAGCAGGATCACGTGGTCACCACCGGGGTGGTGACTGTAACGGCGACAATGCAGGTGGGCGACGCTGCCGCGCAGCAAAGGAACGCCACCCTCGCCCTCGAACCACTCGATGCCGGAGAATTTCTCCTCCGCGGGGGAGGCGAAGCGGTTGGAAATCCATTGCTGGTCGGCCGCCAGCACGCTGACACCGAAATGCCCGGCATCCCGGAATACCGGCAGATTGGGTGATTCATTGGCCAGGCACCAGAGAATCAGCGGCGGGTCCAGTGAAACGGATGTAAAGGAATTCACGGTCAGACCCACCGGCGCACCGTCGCTCCGGCGCGCCGTGACGACGGCCACACCGGTGGGGTAGCGCCCCAGGGTCCGTTTGAGTGCCCGCTGATCAGCGTTTTCCTGCATGACGTCGCTGCTCCGGGCGATTGCTTCCGCAGCCATAAGATGCGCCTCGGGAACCCTGCCGCCGCCCCCTGCTTGGGGGAACGGCAGCAGAATTTATACATGAGTGATACATCGAATGGTATCGGGACAGCGTCGGCGGAGCAAACGGGCCGCTGCGTCGGCCCGGTGACGCATGCAGCTCAGAAGGCGTAGTTCACCTGCACGGCGGTGCTGTGCAGATGCCCGTCGTAATCGCCTTCGATGCGGTGCTCGGAGCCTGCGGGGTTCTCGCGGTTGTTGGTCTCCGCCTCTTCCATGTGGGTATAGGTGTAGGCCAGATCGATCCCCAGATTGCGGGTGGGCTGCCAGCTCATGCCCACGGCACCGATGATGCGATCGCTGTCCGGGCCGCGGGGGGTGCGCCGTTCCACACCCGGCACCGGACTCTCGTCGTAGGCCACCCCGGCTCGGAAAGCCCACGCCTCCGTCGGGGTGAAGATGACCCCCAGCCCGTAGCGCCAGGTGTCTTCCCAGTCGAACGGCTGCACCAGGTCACGGCGGCGGACGTCGTCGCCACTGCCAGTGTAGTCCTCGCCGCCGCGGTCGCTCTCGTCTTCGTAGGTGAAGCGCAGCTCCTCGACATTGCTCCAACGCGTGAAGGTCGCGCCACCGGTGACTGCCCAGCGCTCGGTCAGTTCGTGGTAGAAGCTCAGGGTGGCGATTTCGGGCATGTCGACGATCAGCTGGATGTCGCCACCGGCCGCGCCCAGGGGGCCCACCGCGCGGGCGGCACCCTCGGGGGCGGCATCGGAGTCGCAGTCGCCCAGCGTCGGGTTCGATATCGAACAGCCGATGAGCGATGCCAAGCTACTGTCAATGGGAATCCCGGCGATATCATCCTCCAGACCCTGCTGATAATCCGAATCCCGGGTCTCCGGACGATCAGCTTCCCCCTCAGCAACCTGACGGGTGCGGCTGTGATAACTCAACCCGATCCGGGTGTGATCGGTGGGCTCCCAGAGCAAGCCGAAGTTGAAGCCATAGGCGATGCCGTCCACCTGCATGTCATTGCTCACGTCGTGCTGGTGCGCCAGGGCATCCACCACGGTTTGGTCACCGCCATCGGCGTCCACCGGCTCGTCTTCGAGCTGTTCGATGACCTGCTCGGCCACCAGGTACCCGACATCGATGTCGTTCCGGAAGGTGCCCTCGAAGTACTGCACGATGGCGCCGAAGCCCACGGACAGCGTGTCGGTGGCGCGCCACGAGAAGGCGGGATTCAGGTTGACGGCCATGATGTCCGTCTCGGTGGCGTTGTAACGGCCGGCCCAGTCTTCGGGGTAGTCGGTGTTGGAGCCGAACGGAGCGTATACCCCGAGCCCCCAGGCGGCGTCATCACTGATGCGCTGGCTGTAGTAGACGTGCGGGACGACGGACTCCCCGTCGATGGTGCCGGTGCCCTCCCCGGGGACCTGGCCGCCGACGTCCTCGATGAGCTCACGGTGCACGTCGGTGTCGTAGTCGAATTCCGACTGGATCCGTGTCAGGCCGGCGGAGACGTTCTGCCCCTCCAGCCGGACCAGGCCGGCGGGGTTGTTGGCCACGGCCGAGGGATCCTGCAGCAGGGCGGCCGAACCGCCGAAGGCGACGCCCATCTCCTTGATTCCCTTCTGCGGGACTTCAAACCCCGCCGCCCAGGCCCCGGACGAACTGGCGCCCAGCAGCACCAGGCCCATCCCGGCGCGACCGAGCCGGGCACGAGCGCATTTGTCCCTATTCATGAGACGTTCTCCTCCATGTGTCGTTATTCGGGTTCGGCTTCAGCCGCCCCTCCGGCTCTCTGGCCGGCGTTCTCTTGATGTGACGGGGTTCACACTAATAAAGGGAAGGCGGGGTCGCTTGAACAAAACGGAAGAGACCAGAACGATTGTCCAACCCGGATACGCGGACTGGCAACCCTCACGCAGAGGCGCATCGCGTGCCCGGGCCGGAATCAGGAGTCAGTCGGTGGCGCCGTAACCACCGCCGCCGGGCGTGCGGATCACGAATACATCGCCGGGGTTCATGTCGGCGCGGTCCGTGCCGGTCAGCGGGAGGCGCTCGCCGGTGTGGCGCTCCACGAACTGCTCACCCACCCCGGCATCGCCACCACCACGGATGCCTGCCGGCGCCACCAGGCGGCTGTTGGCCAGCACGGCCACGGTCATGGGCTCCAGAAAGCGCAGCCGGCGCTCCACGCCCTCGCCGCCGTGCCACTGCCCGGCGCCCGCGGAACCGTTGCGCACCGAGAAGCCATCCAGGCGGACGGGGAAGCGGGTCTCCAGCACCTCGGGGTCGGTGAGGCGGCTGTTGGTCATGTGGACGTGCACGGCGCTGGCACCGTGGTAGCCGTCGCCGGCCCCGGCGCCGCCGCACAGGGTTTCGTAGTGCTGATGCTCGGCGTTGCCGAAGGTGACGTTGTTCATGGTGCCCTGGCTGTTGGCGAGCACACCCAGGGCAGCGTAGAGGGCGTCCGTGACCACCTGGCTCACTTCCACATTGCCCGCCACCACGGCGGCCGGATGCTTCGGATTGAGCATGGTGCCCTCAGGGACCACCAGCTCGATGGGCTCCAGGCAGCCGTCGTTCAGCGGAATGCTGTCCTGCACCAGCGTCCGCAGCACGTACAGCACCGCCGCCCGAGTCACGGCCCTGGGCGCGTTGAAGTTGCTGTCCTGCTGCGCACTGGAGCCAGCGAAATCCACGGTGGCGCAGCGCTGTTCCCGGTTCACGCGGATGGCGACGCGAACGGTCGCGCCGTTGTCCATCGGTTTCTCCCACTCACCGTCGGCGAGCACGTCCAGTACGCGGCGGACCTGTTCGGCGGCATTGTCCTGCACGTGCCCCATGTACGCCTGGACCACATCTAGCCCGTACTGCTCCACCATGCGCCGCAGCTCGCCCACGCCGCGGTTGTTGGCGGCGATCTGGGCGCGCAGGTCGCTGAGGTTCTGGTCCACGTTGCGTGACGGCCAGGGCCCGCTGCCGAACAGCGCCCGCAGTGCGGCCTCCCGGAACGTGCCCCCAGACACCACCTGGACATTGCTGATCAGCACACCCTCTTCATCGATGTGTCGGCTGTGGGGCGGCATGGACCCCGGCGTCAGCCCGCCCACATCCGCATGGTGGGCGCGGCTTGCGACGTAGAAGATGATTGCCTCGCCGGCCTCATCGAATACCGGGGTGATCACCGTGATGTCCGGGAGGTGAGTGCCGCCCTGATAGGGGTCGTTGAGCATGTAGACATCGCCGGGCTGCATGGTGCCCGCCCGGGCGGCGATGATGGCGCGCACGCTCTCGCCCATGGAGCCGAGATGCACGGGCACGTGCGGCGCATTGGCCACCAACCCGCCGATGGCGTCGAACACGGCGCAGGAGAAGTCGAGTCGTTCCTTGATGTTGGCGGACTGGGCGGTGTTCTCCAGGGTCACGCCCATCTGCTCGGCCACGTTCATGAACAGATTGTTGAACACCTCCAGCATGACGGGATCCACGCCGGTGCCCACCGCGGCACCCCCGGCCCCGCGGGCGCGTTCCAGCAGCAGGTGGCCGTGGGCGTTCACGGTGAGGGTCCACCCCGGCTCCACCACCACGGTGGACACCGGGTCGCGGATGATGGCCGGCCCCGACACGGCGTCGTCCGGGTCCAGGGCCTCGCGGTCATGGACGGGGACGGTCTCGGCGCGACCCTCCACCCACATGGCGACGTGATCCAGCGGTTCAGGCGACGTGCCGTCGGCGCGCGGGGGCAGCACCGGCTCCTCGCTCAAGGCACCGCTGGCGCCAATGACTTCCACCACGGCAGCGGCCACGATGACGGCCTTCTCCGGCATGGTGAAGCCGAACTGGGTCAGGTGCGCCGCCTCGAAGGCCCTGCGCACCTCCGCGGCATCGCCGTGATCCACCAGCAGCGCGGTGTCGGTGCCGGCGTAGCGGAGCTGCAGCTTGTAGACCGTGGTGATGACATCGACCGGGGCGCCCTGGGCGACGAGCTCGTCCCGCCCCTCGCTGTCGGCGGCGCTCAGCCGCGGACCCAGCGCTTCAAGGGTATCGGCGCCCAACGGCGCATCCACGGACAGCTCCCGCATGGTGGTGAGGTCGGCCAGCCCCATGCCGTAGGCGGACAGCACGCCGGCAAAAGGGTGAACCAGCACCCGCGACATGCCCAGTGCCTCGGCCACCCGGCAGGCGTGCTGGCCGCCGGCGCCGCCGAAGCAGTTGAGGGTATATCCGGTCACGTCGTGACCGCGCTGCACGGAGATCTGCTTGATGGCGTTGGCCATGTTCTCCACGGCGATGCGCAGATACCCCTCCGCCACCTCCTCGGCGCTGCGGCTGTCACCCGTCTCCCGGCGGATCCGTTCAGTGAGCTCCCGGAAGGCGTCGCGCACGGCGTCCACATCCAGCGGTTCATCACCGCCGGGGCCGAACACCCTGGGGAAGAAGGCGGGCTGGAGGCGGCCGAGCATGACGTTGCAGTCGGTCACCGTAAGCGGCCCGCCGCGGCGGTAGCACGCCGGCCCCGGGTCGGCACCGGCGGACGCCGGCCCGACACGGAAACGGCTGCCGTCGAACCCGAGGCAGGAGCCGCCACCCGCGGCCACAGTGTGAATGCGCATCATGGGCACGCGCATGCGCACGCCGCCGATCACGGTCTCGAAGCTGCGCTCGAATTCGCCGTCGTAGTGGGCCACGTCGGTGGAGGTGCCACCCATGTCGAAGCCGATCACTTGCCCGCAGCCCGCCATGTGGGCCGTGCGCACGCAGCCGACGATGCCGCCGGCCGGGCCGGAGAGAATGGCGTCCTTGCCCTCGAACCAGCGTGCGTCCGTGAGCCCGCCGTCGCTTTTCATGAACAGCAGCCGGGTATCACCCAGCTCCGAGGCCACCTGCTCGGCGTAGCGCCGCAGAATCGGTGAGAGGTAGGCGTCCACCACGGTGGTATCGCCCCGCCCCACGAGTTTCATCAGCGGACTGACCCTGTGGGAGATGCTCACCTGCCCGAAACCCACCTCCCGGGCGATGGCGGCGACCCGCTCCTCGTGTTCGCTGAAACGGTAGCCGTGCATGAACACGATGGCACAGGCGGTGCAGCCGGCATCCAGGGCCTGCTGCAGATCCGCCCGCACCCGGCCCTCGTCCGGGTTTGCCAGCACGGTGCCATCGGCCCCGACCCGCTCGTCCACCTCCACGACCCGGCTGTAGAGCTGCTCCGGCAGCTCGATATGCAGGGCGAGGATATCCGGGCGGGTCTGGTAGCCGATGCGCAGGGCGTCGGCGAAACCCCGGGTGGTCACCAACACGGTGGGCTCGCCCTTGCGTTCCAGCAGCGCGTTGGTGGCGACCGTCGTCCCCATCTTGACCGCGTCGAGCTGTGCCGCGGGGATAGGATCATCGGTGTCCAGACCAAGCAGCTCGCGGATGCCCTGGAGGGCGGCGTCCCGATAGCGCTCGGGATTCTCCGAAAGCAGCTTGTGGGTCAGCATGCTGCCGTCGGGCTTCCGCGCGATCACGTCGGTGAACGTGCCGCCGCGATCGACCCAGAACTGCCAGCGATCACTGGTCGGTTCGGTGCTCATGAAAGTCCTCCCGCCCCAAGAGTCGTTACAGCAATAGTGCCGGACACGCATCGGGAGGATACCGAACGGGCTGGCGAACACATACCGGGTTGCACCCCTCGACCGCCGCGCCCTTACCCGCACGGATAGCCAAGCTGAATAGCGCAGCCACGTTCTATATACTGCGCCGAGGCAGCCCGGTGGGGCGGACGAGCAATCATCGGACCGCCCATTTACAATTAGTGTACAAATGATGTACAACTCAGTATCGCTGCGCGACAGACCGATTGAGGACGACCATGAGCATTGACGACATGACCGCATCGTTCGAACAGATCATCCGTTCGGTCGGTGAAGACGTAACACGGAACGGTCTGGAGAAAACGCCGGAGCGCGCGGCGCAGGCGTTCGCCTTCCTCACCGAGGGCTACAACCAGAATCTCCAGGAGCTGGTCAACGGCGCCATCTTTCCGTCTGATAACGACGAGATGGTCATCGTGCGCGATGTGGAGTTCTACTCGCTGTGTGAGCACCACCTGCTGCCGTTCATCGGCCGTGCGAACGTGGCCTACATCCCCAACGGCAAAGTGATCGGTCTGTCCAAAATCGCACGAATCATCGATATGTATGCACGACGGTTCCAGATTCAGGAGAACATGACCAAGGAGATCGCGGACGCGGTCATGAGCGTCACAGACGCCAAGGGGGTCGCCGTGCATATTACCGCCAACCACCTGTGCATGATGATGCGCGGCGTCGGCAAACAGAACTCCAGCATGAGCACGTCGGTGATGCTGGGGACGTTCCGCGAATCGCAACCGACCCGGAACGAGTTCCTGCAGCTCATCCGCGGGTGAGGCAGCGGCTTTAGCCGGTCAAGGCAGGGGAGCACCCATGAGTGTGGCCGAACAGACTCTCGCCCCGGGCAAGGCCCGGGTGAACAGCTCGAGGATCCGCGTCAAGAACCTGCGGCTGAGGACTTTCGTCGGACTGAACGAAGAAGAGCAGCAGAAGCGACAGGACGTGGTGGTGAACATCACCATCGATTACGACGCCATGCGCGCCGCCACGTCGGACTCCCCCGACCACGCCCTGAATTACCGCACCATCACCAAACAGGTGATCGAGCTGGTGGAGGAGAACCGCTTTCTGCTGCTGGAGAAGCTGGTGCACGACATCATCCAGCTGGTCATGGAGCACCCGGCAGCCGACACCGTTCAGGTGGAAGTGGACAAGCCCCACGCCCTGCGCTTTGCCGACTCCGTGTCGCTGACCATGTCAGCCGTGCGCGATGACTGACTCGGCGGACGCCGCCGGACGCGGACTCGACCAGCGGTCGCGCAATACGGCCATTGCCCTGGGTCTGGCCGGCGCACTGCCCTTCGTCGCCCTCGCCATCGCGGTCTGGCTGATCCCCGAAACGCAGTCGGCGTGGGCGCTGGGTGCGGTGATCGCTTACGGGGCGGTCATTCTCTCCTTTCTCGGCGGCATCCACTGGGGCTTGGCGCTCCACGCCGGGCCGCCGCGAGGGTTCGTGATCAGCGTGATTCCGTCACTGCTGGCGTGGGCCGCTCTGCTGCTTCCCGCAACCCTGGCACTCAGCCTGTTGACCGTTTGCCTGGTTGCCCAGCTCGTGCTGGACCTGCGCATCCGGCTCGCGCCCTGGTTTCGCGTCTTGCGCGCGGTCCTCACGGCGGCGGCCGCAGCGAGCCTGCTGCTGGCCTCCATGGCGCCCGTTACTCCCTGAGGCGGAAGGGCATCAGCCGATCGCCCCACCGAACGCGAGCAGCCCGATCAGGAACCACACGCTGGCCAGAGCGAACGGGAAACCCCGCAGAATAATCATGGTCAGCGAGAATCGCTGCAGTTTGGAGCGGGTCGTGGCAAAACGGCGCAGATGCACCATCGGGGCTCCACCGAACGGCCGCAGGCGCCGCTCGATGAGACGCAGCGCCAGTTTGCGGTTCTGCAGATAGATGGTTCCCGCCCAAATGGCTATACCGAACGCGATGCAGACCATCACGCCCAGCACCGCCAGCGCTTTCACCACCACCGGCGATGCCACATCCAGCGCCGCGCCGTTGCCCGTATCCAGCGTAAACCCGAGCACGGCTCCCAGACCCACATTGATGTAAAGCAGGTTGTTGAGCTTCTGCCAGTTGAGAAGGTCTTCGTGACGGTAGAGCTCCGCGGCAATCGCTTCCTGATTCACCAGCACGTGCGCCTGCACCGGCACGTCATCCTCATGCCCGGCGGGCAGGTCCTGCGGCCTCATGATTGCGGCGGCCCGGCGAGGTCGCGCCCCCAGATGCCACGCGGTCGCCCGTCGTGCCCCACCGTCTCGAACGCCTTGTGAAAGCCCACGCGCTCGTGGAAACGCACCGACGGCCCGTTGGGCGGATCGAGCACGATGGCCGCGAACTGCGGCCTCCCGGCAGCAAGCTGTCGGACCACGTTGTACAACTCGCGCCCCCAGCCGCCGGACGCCGCCTCCGGTGCCACACAGATCTGGCTGATCAGCGTGAACGGCTGCGGGTGCTGCTCCAGCAGCCAGTGATTGACCTGGTGGCTCGGGGTAGCCTCCGGAATGCGCTCGCTGCTCATCGCCAGCACGAAGGCAATGACGCGTCCATCCTCTTCACCCACATAGAAGTGATCCGCCACGTCCGCAAAATGCCGGTAGCTGTCCGCGTCGTAACCGGAGACGAGGAACCCGGCGGGGCTGTCGGCCTTCCCCTGCCCGCCGTCGCCGAGCAGGTATGCCGCCTGGAGTTCGGCAAGACGGGGGGCGTCATCCGGCAGCGCCGGACGGATCGATGCGGTATCACTGTTGCTCATGACTGCTCCCGTAGCGGTGGACGTGGTCGAGCGACGGCAAGTATACCGAAGGCGTCGGCGACAGCGAGAGGGAGCGTTTCACCATTCCTGTCACAAGCGGTGACGCCACCATAAACAGGACGCATAACCTTATGACGAAAAAATAAAAACTAGACGTTGCAGCGCACCAATCCGTGAACTACGCTGCAGTGCAGAAAGAGTGGGACGCTCTTTCATCACAGAGGAGGTCACCTTGTATGTATACCGAGATGTTCGAGAAAACCAACACACAGTTTGAGCAGATGCTGAACCCCGTGCGCAAGGCGCAGAGCACCATGCTCGACCACGTTGCCCGCATCACCGATTTCCAGATGGAAGCGGTGAAACACTATTCCGAGCTGGGCATCGACAACCTGCGCGCACTGAAAGACGTCAACGACCCGCAGAGTCTGCAGGCGTACGTGACGAAGCAGACCGAGGTCGCCAAGTCCCTCGGCGAGAAAGTGACGGCGGACATGAACGAGTTCGTCAAGATCAACCGCGGCTTTGCCGAGCAGCTGCAGAAGCTGGCTCAGGACGGCGTCACTGCGGCATCCGAGCAGGCCAAGCAGCAGACCAAACAGGCTGTCAGCGCTGTTGAGAACGCCTCAGCCAGCGCCGGCAAGGACGCGGGCACCGGCTCGAGTTCCAGCAGCTCCAGCGCCAAGAAGAATGCCTGAGTCGGTCTCCGGATAACCGGCCGTAAAACGCCCGCACCCGCGGGCGTTTTTTGTCCACGGACAGCCTGCCCCCGCGTTCGCTATAATGCGCAGCGTTTCTATCGCGTAACCGCCCTACCGGTCACCCTTGCCAGCTGACCGTGTGGGCAGCTTGCGCCATGCGGGGGCACGTTTGGAACTGACCAACCAAATCATCCTGATCGGCGGGCTGCTGTTCGTGGCGAGCATTCTTGCCAGCGTCATCTCCAGCCGTATCGGCGCTCCCCTGCTGCTGGTCTTCCTGGTCATTGGTATGCTGGTGGGCGAAGAGGGCCCCGGAGGGGTTGCCTTTGATGACTTCCAGGCGGCCCACCTGATCGGCAGCCTGGCACTGGCGGTCATTCTCTTTGACGGCGGCCTGCGCACCCGGGTCGCCAGCTTCCGTGTCGGCCTCCGCCCGGCCGTGGTACTGGCTACGGTTGGGGTCGTGCTCACCGTGACCATTACCGGGCTCCTCACGGCGTGGATTTTCGACCTGCCACTCATGGTGGGGCTGTTGATCGGTGCCATTGTCGGCTCCACCGACGCGGCCGCCGTGTTCTACCTGCTCCACGCCCACGGTCTAGAGCTGAAGGAGCGCATCGGCGCCACCCTGGAGATCGAATCCGGCAGCAACGATCCCATGGCGATTTTTCTCACTGTTGCACTCATCGAGATCATCCTCGGGCAACAGGAGAGCGTCGGCCTTGGGCTGGTGCTGGAGTTCGCCCAGCAGATGGGCCTCGGCGGTATCATTGGTGTACTCGGAGGGGTCGCCCTAGGGTGGGCGGTCAACCGTGTTCCACTGACACCCGGGCTATACCCCTTGCTCGCTCTCTCGGGAGCCCTGCTGATTTTCGGCATGGCGGCGTTCATTGGCGGCAGCGGGTTTCTGGCGGTCTACCTGGCGGGCATCATCGTGGGCAACCGGCGTCTGCAGAGCGCGCAGAACATCCGGCGGTTTCACGACGGCATGGCATGGCTCGCGCAGATCGTCATGTTCCTGATGCTGGGTCTGCTGATCATGCCGTCGGACCTGCTGGAGGTGGCACCCCAGGCCCTGGTGGTTGCCGGCCTGCTGCTGTTCGTGGCGCGGCCGCTGGCCGTGGCGCTGTCCCTGCTGCCGTTCCGGTTCCCCTTGAAGGAGCAGGCGTTCATCGGCTGGGTGGGGCTGCGCGGCGCGGTGCCGATCCTGCTGGGGCTGTTCCCGTTGCTGGCCGGCGTCGATGATGCCGGCACCTATTTCAACATCGCGTTCTTCGTGGTGCTGCTGTCACTGGTCCTGCAAGGGTGGACCGTGGCCCCCGTCGCCCGCTGGCTCGAGTTGGACGTACCGCCCCGCTCCCGGGTCGTGCATCGGCTGGAATTGGACCTGCCCGGCCAGGTTGAGTATGAGATGGTGGGGTACCACCTGGAGGCCGACAGCCCAGCACTGTACAAAGTGGTGCAACGGCTGCGGCTGCCGCGCAGCAGCCAGATCGTCTCGCTGATCCGGGGCGGGCGACTCATCCGGCACTTCCAGGACGAGATCCTGCGGGAAGGGGATTACCTGTACGTGCTCACCACGCCACAGTCCCTGCCCGACCTGGACCGTGTGTTCGTCGCCTCACACGGCCCTGCACGCCTTGAGGAGCACGCGTTCTTCGGTGATTTCGTCCTCAACGGCGACACACCGCTGGCGGCGCTCTCCAGCGCCTACGGCCTGAAGATCCCGAACCAGGCCCGTGAGAACGAGACCGTGGGCGAGTACCTGCTGCGGCTTTTCAAACAGCGTGCGGTGGTGGGCGACCGGGTCAAGCTCAACAACATGGAGTTCGTAGTCCGCGCCATGGACGGCGGCCGCATCACCCAGGTGGGGCTCAAGATCGGCCGCACGACCGGTGAGCGGCCTCAGGGAAAATGATACGGCCCCGTGGCGGGACAACCCGGGGCATGCGTACACTTGCATGACAGTCTGCGTCTGCGGACGCCCCAGAAGCCACCGACCAGCGCCGATGGACTGAGACAATGAGCAACTCACTACGCGATCAACTGATGAAAACCGGGCTGGTGGACGAGAAGCAGGCCCGACAGGCGGACAAGGAAAAGCGCGCCCAGCGCAAGAAGAGCAAGGGCGGGCGCAAGGGGCAGTCACCGGACCCCGACGCGGCCGCGCGCCAGACGCAGGTCCAGCAGGCGCGCGCCGAGAAGGCCGAGCGCGACCGCGCACTGAACCAGCAGCGGGAACAGCAGAAGAAGCAGAAGTCTGCGGCTGCCCAGATCGAGGATCTGCTCCGGGAGCACGCCCTCTCTACCCGGGACGGCAGCGTTCCGTTTCATTTCACCCGGGACGGCAAGGTACGCAAGCTGGAGGTCACAGCCGAGCAACAGAAACGGCTGAGCCGAGGCGAGCTGGCGATCGTCGAGCGCAAGGGGCGTTTCCACGTGGTGCCGTCCGACGTGGTGCCGCGGCTGCATGAACGCGACGCGACCATGTTCGTTGCCATGGTCACCGCCGAAGACCTCAGCAGCGAGGACGACGACCTCTACCGGGAGTTCCCCATTCCGGACGATCTGGACTGGTAACCAACGCGATGGATCAGCTCGAAGCCTTTCTGCAACGCGCCGAACAACTTCTGGAGCGCGTGGAGCCCCTGCTGCCGCCCGCCAGCGCCGCGCCGGACTGGGCGGCCAGCACTGCGTTCCGTTGGCGGCGGCGGCTTGGAGCGGGCTTTCTGGAGGCGGTGCCGGACCCGCATGCGGTGGCCCTGGAGGCGCTGCACAACGTGGGGCGGCAGAAGGCGCTGCTGGATCGCAACACCCGCCAGTTCGTCCGCGGACTGCCCGCGAACAACGCGCTGCTTTGGGGGGCTCGCGGCACGGGCAAGTCGTCCCTGGTGAAGGCATTGCTGCACGCGCACGCCGGCGCCGGGCTGCGCCTGATCGAGATGGACAAGAGCGAGCTTGTGGACCTGTCCGACGTGGCCAGGCTGGTGCGCGGGCGCGGGGAGCGCTTCGTGGTGTTCTGCGACGACCTCTCCTTCGAGGGCGACGACCCCGGCTACAAGGCGCTCAAGGCCATGCTGGACGGATCGGTGAGCGCCGCCCCCGAGAACCTCCTCATCTACGCCACTTCCAACCGCCGCCACCTGGTGCCCGAGTACATGGCGGAGAACGAGGAGGCGCGCAACGTGGACGGCGAGATCCATCACGGCGAGGCAGTGGAAGAGAAGATTTCCCTGTCGGAGCGATTCGGGCTGTGGGTGTCCTTCCACCCGTTCAGCCAGGAGGCGTACCTGGAGATCGTGCAGGGCTGGCTGCAGCGCTTCGGTATCGACGACGGGCTGGACGCGGTGCGCGAGGATGCGCTGCGCTTTGCCCTGGAGCGGGGCTCGCGCAGCGGTCGCGTGGCGTGGCAGTTCGCCCGGGACTGGGCCGGGCGACGGGGGCTGGGGGAGTGACCCAAAGTCGGTTTGGTGGACCTGAAGGTCCACCCTACGCGACGGTCGGCGGCCAGGGCGGGTATTACTCGTCCTCGAAGCGCTCCTGGAGGGTGCGTTTGTCGATCTTGCCGGCGCCGGTGGTAGGCAGGGCGTCGACAAACTCGATTCGGCGCGGGACCTTGTAGCGCGCCAGACGCTCCTTGAGCCAGGGCCGCAGGGTGCGCGCCTGCAGGGTCGCCCCGGCCACGGGCACGATCACCGCACAGCCCACTTCCCCCCAGGTCCGGTCGGACACGCCGAAGACGGCGGCATCAGCGACCTCGGGATGGGCGTGAAGCACGTTTTCGATCTCCGCCGGGTAGACGTTCTCGCCACCGGAGATGAACATGTCCTTGAGCCGGCCGACAATGGTGTAGGCGCCGTCGGCGTCGAAGCGCGCCAGATCGCCGGTATGGAGCCAGCCATCCGGGGCGATGGCCTCCGCAGTGGCATCGGGCCGGTTCCAGTACCCCGGCGTGCGGTGCGGGCCGCGGATGAGCAACTCCCCAGTAACACCCGGCCGGGTGACCGTTGCGCCCGTCTGGCTGTCCTGCAGCTTGACCTCCACATGGAACAGCGGATATCCCACCGCTCCGGGTTTCTCCCGCACCTGCTCCGGCGGCAGCCAGAAGGTGTTGGGACCCGCCTCAGTCAGCCCGTACCCCGTCTTGAAATCGACGCCACGATCCCAGAACCGCTCAAACACCGGCATGGGGCACGGCGCACCACCGCTGATCACCAGCTTCAGCGGCGAGAAGTCGGCCGTTTCCCAGCGAGGGTGCTCCTGCAGCAGGGAGAACATTGTCGGCACACCGAAGAACAGGCTGACGTCGCCACCCTCGATCAGATCGAAGACCTGATTGGCGTCGAACCCGGAACAGACCACGCTGCAGCCGCCGGCATGGACCAGCGGTGCGGTGAATACGTTCAGCGCCCCCGTGTGGAACAGCGGCGCGTTGAGAATGGCGGTATCATCGGCGCCGATCCCCCAGCTCGCCTGGGTATTGATCGCATTCCAGGCGATGTTGCCGTGGGTGAGTATGGCGCCCTTGGGCAACCCCGTGGTCCCGCCGGTGTAGCAGATGACCCAGGGATCATCATGGGTGAGCGGCGGCAGCGCCGGGGTGTCGGCGGGCTCCGAATCGCGCTTGGTGATACACGGGTCACCTGTCACCTTGTCGCCGTCAAGTGCGACCCAGTGCCTGATGGATTCCACCCCGGGGGTGTCGCGCAGGCGGGTGACGGCGTCAACGAAATCGGCGCCGTAGAAGAGCACGGTGGGCGCCGCATCCTGGATGAGCTGAGCCAGCTCCGCTTCCGCCAGCCGCCAGTTGAGGTTCTGCAGAATGGCGCCCGTCTTGCTGCAGGCGAACCAGACGTCCAGATACGCCACCGAGTTGCCCGCAAGCACGGCGACCCGATCCCCCTTTGCGACACCGAGCCGATTGCCAAGGTAGTGGGCGGTGCGGTTGGCGGCTGCATTCCACTCGGCATAGCTGATCCGTTTCCCGCTGGCGGCATCCACCAGGGCGGTCGCCTCCGGGCTCAACCGGGCACGGCGATCCAGCCAGTCCACGGCGTAAGGCATGGCAGTCTCCCTCTCATTGTCTTGTTGTCGGTCCGCGGCGCGGCTACTGGATCCAGCGGCGCGCGTTGCGGAACATGCGCATCCAGGGGCCGTATTCGCCCCACTCCTGAGGATGCCAGCTGTTCTGTACCGTGCGGAAGACCCGCTCGGGGTGAGGCATCATGATGGTCACGCGACCATCCAGTGTGGTGAGGCCGGTGATGCCATCCGGTGAACCGTTGGGATTGGCGGGGTAATGCGCTGCGGGCTGCCCCCGGCCATCCACGTACCGCAGACTCACCAGCCCGGCCGATGCGAGCTTGCGCGGGCCGCTCTCCTCGGGGCACTCCAGTCGCCCTTCGCCGTGCGCCACCGCGATGGGCATGCGCGAGCCCTCCATCCCCCGGAGAAACAGCGACGGCGACTCCACCACCTCGACCTGCGACAGCCGTGCTTCGAACTGTTCCGAACGGTTACGCACGAACCGTGGCCACAGCTCGGCTCCGGGAATCAGTTCCCGCAGCGTCGACAGCATCTGGCAACCGTTGCACACACCCAGGGCGAACGCATCCTCGCGCTGGAAGAAACGGCCGAACTGGTCTCGCAGCAGGTCATTGAAGAGAATCGTCCTGGCCCAGCCACCGCCGGCGCCGAGCACGTCGCCGTAAGAGAACCCGCCGCAGGCCACCAGTCCCTGGAAAGCGGAGAGATCGGCACGCCGTTCGAGGAGGTCGGTCATGTGCACGTCCACCGCCTCGAACCCCGCCAGGCGGAACGCCGCGGCCATCTCCACGTGCCCGTTGACACCCTGCTCCCGCAGTATGGCGACACGGGGCGCGCCACCGGTACCGACCATCGGCGCGGCGACATCGTCGGCGGGGTCGAAGCTGAGGGCGGCATGGAGCCCCATGTCGTCAGTATTCAGGAGGCTGTCGTATTCCTCGTCAGCGCAGTCCGGGTTGTCACGCAACTGCTGGATCTGCCAGCTGGTCTCCTGCCAGATGCGCTGTAGCTCGACACGCGACCGGTCGAGCACGGCGGCATCCCCGTCCCGCACCACCAGGCGGTCGTCGTCATTGGGCGCGCCGATCACATGGACGCAGCCCGCCAGTCCGGCCTCGGCGAACCGCTCCATCACCGTGTCCACCGCGTCGCGGCCCACCTGCACCACGGCGCCGGGTTCCTCGGCGAACAGTGCCGACACCGGCGCAGTTCCGACGGATGCAAGATCGACAGTGACGCCGATATGGGCTGCAAACACCATCTCCGCGAGGGTCGCAAACAACCCACCGTCGCTACGGTCGTGGTACGCGAGCAACAGGCCTTCCCGGTTCAGCGCCTGCACGGTGTTGAAAAACGCTCGCAGGTCCTCCGGCCGATCCAGGTCCGCCGGTGCATCGCCAAGGCGGCTGTACACCTGCGCCAGCGCCGACGCACCCAGGCGGTTGCGCCCGCGGCCAAGGTCCACCAGCAGCAGCCGCGTGTCGCCGGCATTGCCGCGCAGCTCCGGCGTCAGCGTGCGGCGGGCATCATCCACGGTGGCAAAGGCGGACACCACCAGCGACAGCGGCGACGTCACGGCGCGGGTCTCGCCCTGATCGTCCCAGACCGTTTTCATGGACAGTGAGTCCTTGCCAACCGGGATCGCGATGCCCAGCGCCGGGCACAGCTCCATGCCCACGGCACGGACCGTGTCGTACAGGCGGGCGTCCTCGCCGGGGTGGCCGGCCGGAGCCATCCAGTTGGCGGACAGGTTGACGCGGTCGAGCGCCCCCACATCCGCGGCGGCGAGATTGGTCAGCGCCTCCGTCACCGCCATGCGGCCGGATGCCGGCGCGTCCAGCAAGGCTGCCGGAGAGCGCTCGCCCATGGCCATGGCTTCCCCGGTGTGGCCGGTGTAGTCATCCAGGGTGACCGCCACGTCCGCAACCGGCGTCTGCCACCGCCCCACCATCTGGTCCCGGGCGACAAGCCCGGTGACGGTGCGATCGCCAATGGTAATCAGGAAGTGCTTGGCCGCCACGCCGGGCAGTCGCAGGACACGCTCCGCGGCATCGTCGATGGCGACGTGCTCCAGCCCGAGGGGCTGCCGCGGCGGCTCGGCGCGGGTGACATCCCGCTGCATCTTCGGCGGTTTGCCGAACAGCAGATCCATGGGGATGTGGACGGCATCGTTACCCAGGGTACGGTCGGTGAGCAGCAGCTGCCGGTCGGCGGTGGCGGTCCCGATGATGGCGAAGGGGCAGCGTTCCCGTTCACAGATCCGGCGGAACGCCGCTTCGGCCTCGGCACCGATGGCGAGCACGTAGCGCTCCTGCGCCTCGTTGCTCCAGATCTCCATGGGCGACATGCCGGGATCATCGCTGGGAACGTCCCGCAGCTCCAGGTGACCGCCCCGTTCGCTGTCATCGAGGATCTCCGGCACGGCGTTGGACAACCCGCCCGCGCCCACATCGTGGATGGACAGCACGGGGCTGTCGTCACCCAGCGCCCAGCATGCGTCGATGACCTGCTGGGCCCGGCGCTGCATCTCCGGATTGCTGCGCTGAACCGACGCGAAATCCAGTTCCTCGTCGCTGGCTCCGCTGCTCACGGACGAGGCGGCGCCGCCACCCAGCCCGATCAGCATGGCAGGGCCGCCGAGCACCACGACCCGGGCATCGGCTGCCACATCCTTCTTGTGGACATGCGGGTCGCGGATCGCCCCCATGCCGCCGGCGATCATGATCGGTTTGTGGTAGCCACGGATCTCGTCGCCATCGGCGCCGGGCACGCGCTGCTCGAAGGTGCGGAAGTAGCCGCCCAGGTTCGGACGCCCGAATTCGTTGTTGTACGACGCCGCACCCACCGGGCCTTCGATCATGATGTCCAGCGGTGAGGCCATGCGTCCGGGGCGACCGTTGTCTTCGGTTTCCCAGGGCCGGACGGCATCCGGGACGCGCAGGTTGGAGACGGTGAACCCGGTCAGCCCGGCCTTCGGCCGAGCCCCGAGGCCGGTCGCGCCCTCGTCACGGATTTCGCCGCCGGCGCCGGTGGCGGCCCCCGGGTGCGGCGCAATCGCCGTGGGATGGTTGTGGGTCTCGACCTTCATCACCAGGTGCACCGGCTCCTGGTGCGGACGGTAGACGTGATCCGCGGGATCCGCAAAGAACCGCTGGACCTCGGGCCCCTGGGCCACGGCGGCGTTATCGCTGTACGCGGACAGCACCCCCTCGGGGCGGCGTTCGTGGGTGTTGCGGATCATGTCGAACAGCGAGCGCTGCTGGGGCTCGCCGTCGATGATCCAGTCGGCGCGGAAGATCTTGTGTCGGCAGTGCTCGGAGTTCGCCTGGGCGAACATCATCAGTTCCACGTCGGTCGGGTTGCGACCGAGGTCGACGTACTGCTCCACCAGGTAGTCGATTTCGTCATCCGCGAGGGCGAAGCCCATGGCGCTGTTCGCCTCCGCCAGCGCATCGCGGCCACCGCCCAGAATGTCCACCGAACGCAGCGGGCCGGGAGGCTGCTGCCGGAACAGCGCGCGCGCCTCGTCCGGATCGGCGAGCACGACCTCGACCATGCGATCGTGCAGCAGCGGCTGTAGACGCTCACGCTCATCGCTGCTGAACACGCCGTCACGGCGGTGCAAGCGATACGCCACGCCCCGCTCGATGCGACGCACCGCTGCCAGCCCGCAATTGTGGGCAATGTCCGTCGCCTTGGTGGACCAAGGCGAGATAGTCCCGGGCCTCGGGACAACCAGGAAGAAGGCGTCCCCTCCGTCGCGCGTCACCGGCTCCCGCCCCTCCAGCAGCAGGGACTGCAGCGTCCCGTGCTCGTCCGGCGTCAGATCCCGGTCGAGCAGGACGAAATGATCGAAATCCGCCGAGAGGCCGTCGACGGCGGGGACCTGCTCCTGCAGGGCGGCCAGCAACTTGGCGAGACGAAACGGGGAGAGAGCGGGAGTTCCTGTCAGACGCAGCATGTCGTTCCGTTACACAAGGCGGTGGGGCGCTGCCCCCGGCCGGACCACCGTGTGGGCCGGGGGCCACTCATCAGCGCAACTGATCGTCGATCAGCAGCAGCAGCCGTTCGGACAGGCGTTCGGAGACCCGATCGCCCTCCTCGCTCCTGACCGAGACAGCCGTCCCGTCATCGGCGCTGCCGATCACGATGGCGTAGGTGCCGCGCTCCAGCTCCGGCTCGCGTTCACGCCAGAATGCCAGGCGGGAGAAGAAGCCGGGGCCGTCGTCGTCCTGGTCGGCAGCGGGGTCGTAACGCACCAGGAAGCGACCCTGGGCACGATTGCGGTCTTCCACGGTAAAGGCGGCGCGATCCAGTGCCAGACCCACCCTCTGGAACGTCTGCAGGTAACCCTCGCGGACGATGAGCACCGGATCGCCGGCCTCATCGGTATCCATCCGGGTCAGCCGCTGTTCGCGCTGAGCCACCTGCTCGGCCGCGAATGCTTCGTCGGCGCCGAGGTGGAGCATGAAGGCGCGCAGCACTTCGCCCTCCAGGCCACGTTCGCCCGTGCGCGGCACCCAGCCGTCGTCGACGGCGGCAACGCGCCGATGCGCCACGAAAACCTCGGACATGCCCTGCTCTTCAGCCGCTTCCACGCGGATCAGGTACTGATCCACCAGCGGGGCACTTTCCGGGTCGCGCTCCAGGGGCAGGAAAACCCCGCCACTGGGACCCATGGGGCGCGCCATCCAGCCGGTCTCGATAACGCCCAGTTCCTGTTCGCTGCGCGCCACTGGCACACCTTCCTCTTCAAGCCAGCGGTTGAGGCCCTCCCAGACCTGCTCCGGCGAGGCCTGCACCTGCAGCCAACGCTCCGCGCCCTGCTGACGGATGCGCGTCCCCAACGGCTCCGGCGCGACACCGCGCGAGGCCCGCTCCTGCTCCTCGCGCTGCTCTGCAGTCATGGCCGCCTCGCCCCGGTCACGGCGGCTCTCGGGCACCTGCCCGATACGCTCACCGGAAAGATCCGGCGGCATAACCAGCCGTTCCTGACGGTCGGGCTCGTCGTCGCCCCTCCCCGCACAGGCGGCCAGAGCCAGCGCAAGAGTCGCCACCAGTGCGGGACGAACGACGGCGGCAAAACGGGCAGGCAGCAACATGGATTAGACAACCTCCGCCAGTTTCATGGCCTGGCGCACCGTCTCGTGGTGGGATTCCGAAAGCGGCGTCATGGGCAGCCGCAGGGTTGGACCCATGAGCCCCATCTCGCTGACGGCCCACTTCACCGGAATGGGGCTGGTCTCGACGAACAGCGCCTTGTGCAGGGCGGCAAGCTGGGCATCCAGCGCTTCGGCCCGCTCCAGGTCGCCTTCCAGCGCGGCCATGCACATGTCGTGCATGAGCTTCGGTGCCACGTTGGCGCTCACGGAGATGCAGCCCTTGCCACCCGCGAGAATGATCTCCCGGGCGTTGCCGTCATCACCGCTGTAGACGTCCAGGCGGTCACCGCACCGCTCAAGGATCTCCCGCGGGCGCTGGATGGTCCCGTGGGCTTCCTTGACGGCGACGATATTGGGGATGTCCGCAAGCCGCTCCACGGTTTCCGGCAGCATGTCGCAGGCGGTGCGCCCGGGCACGTTGTAGAGAATCTGCGGGATCGGCACCGCCTCGGCGACGGCGCGAAAGTGCTGGTAAAGCCCTTCCTGGGTGGGCTTGTTGTAATAGGGTGTGATCAGCAGCGCTGCATCACAGCCCGCATCCATGGCGCAACGCGTGAGCTTGATCGCCTCCCAGGTGGAGTTCGCGCCACTGCCGCCGATGACGGCGATACGCCTGCGCGCCGCCTCGACGGTCAGCCGCATGACATAGCAGTGCTCGTCATAGTCCAGCGTTGCGGCTTCGCCAGTGGTACCAACAGCAACAATGGCATCGGTACCGTTGTCCACGTGGAAATCCACCAGCCGCTTGAGGCCTTCCTCGTCGACGGAGCCATCCTCGTGCATCGGTGTCACCATCGCGACCATGCTGCCACGGAACATTGCTTTCGCCCCCCGGAAAAATGGACATTGCATACTACGTCCGCCCGCCCGGACAGACAAGTGACGCCCGGCGGCGAAGCGCTTCACGAACCCTGTCGCGAAGACGCGAACCACGCGGCTCCGCGACCCCGCCATGATACACTTTCGCGGGCGCTGGCGGAGCAATGCCACAAGGCGGTGCGCTACACTCCTGAACGCGAGACAACACGGTAGCAGCACAGGTTCCGCATATCGGACTCACACCACCGAGGGGGATGGATGGACAGCTTTCTGGTCATAACGGCGCTGGGCGAAGACCGGCCCGGCATCATTAACAGGCTGGCGGCCGCAGTTTCGGAGGCGGGTTGCAATGTGGTGGACAGCCGCATGACTGTCCTGGGCGGGGAATTCGCCATCATCCAGATGGTCGGCGGCCGGTGGGATTCCCTGGCGAAGCTCGAGACGGCGCTTCCGGGCATCGGTGAGGAGCTGGACCTGCACATCCACTGGAAGCGCACCCAGGACCGCACCCGAGCCGCTGATCTGCTGCCCTATGCCGTCGAAGTGGTCGCCATGGACCACCCCGGCATCGTGCACCAGCTAGCGCAGTTCTTTTCCGCGCGCGGGATCAACATCCGCGACCTCACCACGTCGCGCTATCCGGCGGCCCACACGGGAACGCCCATGTTTGCGGTGAACATGCTGCTGGAGATCCCGGGAAGCACCCAGATCGCCGTCATGCGGGAGGAATTCCTCGATTTCTGCGATCAGATGAACCTGGACGCCGTGTTCGAGCCAGTTAAACACTGACAGGAGGACACAGCATGAGCAGCGTGACCGTCGGCAAACCCGTCGCCGACTTCAGCCGCCCCGCGACCGGCGGCGAGACTGTGCGGTTGAGTGATTATCTCGGCCACCACCTGGTGCTCTACTTCTACCCCAAGGCGAGCACACCGGGCTGCACCAACGAAGGGCTTGCGTTTACGGAGCTCCACGCGGCGTTCCGAGAGGCGGGCGCGGAGATCCTTGGCGCGTCCCGAGACGGCGTAAAGGCCCAGGAGAACTTCCGCAACAAGCAGGGCTTCACCTTCCCGCTCCTCTCGGACAAGGACGAGCAGCTCTGCGAGCAGTTCGGGGTGCTCAAGGAGAAGACCATGTACGGACGCACGTCCGTGGGCATCGAGCGCAGCACATTCCTGATCGACCGCGACGGCGTTCTGCGGCGTGAATGGCGGGGCGTCAAGGTGCCTGGCCACGCACAGGAGGTCTTGGACGCGGTACACGCCCTTGAGAAGGGGTAACAATCAGGCCGGCGGCAGCCGCCCCTCCTCGGAGTGGTCGGGCGGCTCGACGGTCGGCCAGGCTTTCAGCACCGCCTGAATCACCGTCGCCAGAGGGATGGCGAAGAAGATCCCCCAGAAGCCCCAGACCCCGCCGAAGAACAGAATCGCCACGATGATCGCCACGGGGTGGAGGTTGACCACCTCGGAGAAGAGCACGGGCACCAGCACGTTGCCGTCCAGGGCCTGGATGATGCCGTAGGCAACCATGACCCACGCGAACTCCGGACCGAAACCAAACTGGAAGTAGGCGATCAGACCCACTGGCACGGTCACCACGGCGGCGCCAATGTAGGGGATGATGACGGACAGCCCTACCATCAGCGACAGCAGCATGGCGAAACTGAGACCGAACAGCGAGAACGTGACGTAGGTCACCACCCAAACGATCAGGATCTCGACGAACTTGCCGCGGACGTAATTGCCGATCTGCGCGTCCACGTCCCGCCACACGGTCACCAGCAGATCCCGGTCCCGGGGCATGTAGCGCGCCACCCACTGGACCAGCGCCTCCTTGTCCTTGAGGAAGAAGAACACCAGGAACGGCAGCAGCACCAGATAAACCAGCAGCGTAATCACCACCACCACGGACTGGAATGAGAACCGGGTCAGCACGGCCTGCCCCCAGTCCAGCGCCTCCCGGCGAATGACGAAGATGAGATCGGAGATCTGCTGCTGTGAGAACAGCTGCGGATACTGCTGCGGCAGCTGCATCAACAGGGACTGACTGGTGCTGAGAATCTTCGGCAGCTCGTCCACCAGCTGGGTGATCTGGGTCACCAGCACCGGCAGCAGCGCGAAGAAGACGAGCAGCAGGCCCGCAAAGAAGACCACGAAAACAAGCGTTACCGAGAGCAGTCGTGGCACGCCGAACTGCTCCAGCTTGCGCACGACCCCCTCCAGCAGATAGGCCAGGATCAGGCTGGCAATCACAGGTGCAAGCATGCTGCCAAAGAAGACAATGGCAGCGAGCCCGGCCAGCAGTACGGCGGCCAGGCCAAGCACCTGCGGATTGTCGAAGTGGCGGCGAAACCACTGCCGGATCAACTCCATCTACGCCTCCCGGGGCGCCGCCCGGAACCTGCCCCTCGCGGAGCGTGATCCTTCCCGGTGCGGGTTCATTTTGACGCGGTAGGCGACGTTTCGGGGCGGGCCGGAAACGCGCTGGTTACCGCCTGTGTCGGCATCATAGCGTGTCCCGCCGCTGGTGCGAAGTTGGTGAACGGGTTTGGCCCGCCAGGGTCCAAGAGTCACAATACGTGGAGAGTCCCGGTCATCACCGCTTCCCGGAGCAGCCGAGCGTGCCCTTGCACCGAGTCCTGACGTTCCTGCTGGCCGTTCTGCTGGCCTTTGCCACCGCCATGGCCGTGGCGGACGACCCACTGCGCCTGCCCGACCTGGGCAGCCCCGCGAGCCAGACGCTGTCGGTGGCCGAGGAGCAGCGCATGGGCCAGCAGCTGATCCGGCAGGTGCGATTGCGCGTCCCCATGACCGACGATCCGGAGCTCCGGGAGTACATTCAGGACCTGGGACAGCGCCTCGTCTCCCACGCCAACACCCCGGACATGGCCTACGAGTTCTTCGTGGTGGACAGCCCCGCCATCAACGCCTTTGCCATGCCCGGGGGGTATATCGGCATCAATCGCGGTCTGATCGAGCGGACGCAGTCGGAGAGCGAACTGGCGGCGGTCATGGCCCACGAAATCGCGCACGTCAGCCAGCGGCACATCGCGCGCCGGCTGGACGACAGCCGCGGCGGCGGCCTGCAGACGCTCGGCATCATCCTCGCGGCCATTCTCATGGGGACGCAGGATGCCGACCTCGGCAGCGCGGCGGCCATCGGCGGCATGGCCGGATCCATCCAGGAGCAGCTGAACTACAGCCGCGCACACGAGCGCGAGGCCGACAACATCGGCATTCGCATTCTTGCGGATGCGGGCCTGGACCCGGAAGGCATGCCCCGGTTTTTCGAACGTCTGGCCGAGGCTACCCGGCATCAGCAGCGCCCGCCCGAGTTTCTGAGCACCCACCCGGTCACCGAATCCCGCATCGCGGAGTCGCGCTCGCGGGCACGCAGTTACAGTAACGGGTCACCGGACGAGAGCCCCACATACGGCCTGATCCGGGCCCGGCTTCTGGTGCAGCGGGCCAACGAACCCCGGGACGCCATTCGCCACTTCGAGGCCGAGCTGGACAACGGCGCCGAGAGCGATAACGGCCGTTTCGCCACACGGTTCGGCCTGGCGCTCGCGAAGATCGAGGACGATCAGCTCGACGAAGCGAGGGAGGCGCTGGAGACGCTGATGGCTGAGGACAGCGAGCGCACCGCCTACCTGGTGGCGCTGGCGCGGATTCATTCGGAACAGGGCAATCTGGAATCGGCCCTGGAGAGCCTGGAGCTCGGGCTCGATCTCTTCCCGGGCAGCTACACCCTGAGTCTGCACACCGCCCGCACGCTGCTGCGGCTGGACCGCCCGATGGACGCCCGGCAACTGGTTCGGAGACAGATTCAGCGCCAGGGGGGCGATGCCCACCTGCACCGGCTCCACGCCGAAGCCGCCAGCGCCGCGGGGCTGGACCATGAAGCCATGCTGGCCATGGGCGAGCACTACTACCTCAGCGGCAACCTCCCGCTGGCACTGGATCAGCTCGACCGGGTGGCCAACGCCAGCGACGCGGACATCAATGACCGCTCCCGCGCCGTGTCCCGGCGCCAGGACATCCAGCGGGAACTGGAGCGAGAGCGCCGGTAGTGTCTTGCCGACAGCACAGACCGGCGGCACGATCTGCGGACAACCTGTTCCCATCCGGACACACTGTTGCGACGCACCAACAAAAATGGTTGCCAGACAACACTGCCGCGCTACAATGAGATCCAACGAGTCCAGAAGACTGAATCAGTCTTCAGCAGGTTATGGACAAAAAAAACCCCCTCGAGCGAGGGGGCGGAAAAGGCGACTTGGGAGTCGCCTGGAGGAGAAGCAGACCGGTCCTAGAACCGGGTAATTCAGCTGGTTAAGCGCTCCGGTCTCGCTGGCGAGGCCTGACAACCACAAAACCCGTTAAATCAGAACAAGAAGAGCGCAGATCTGGGAGCATCTTTCGGGAGCTCCCAATTTTTTGCTCTCCCGATGTTGCTGTGCAGCATTTTAACCAAGACCAATCTGTCTGTCAACACCTTCTGACCTCTGGCTCTGAAACTTACCTACCAATAAGCAAACGGCGGGCTGGTGTCGCTGCACCGAGACATGAGCCCCGGCGCAGCCTTGCCATCAGAAACTGGTGAACAGCGCGCCGTTGACCGGAATATTCGCACCGTTGATGTACTCCGAGTCATCGGCTGCCAGAAAAGCCACCACGCGTGCGATCTCATCCGGGCGCCCCATGCGGCCTGCCGGCACCTGGGCGATGATCTGGTCGCGCACCTCCTGCGGGATGGCGGCCGTCATGGACGTATCGATGTAGCCGGGGGATACAGTATTGGCCGTGATACCCTTTCGGGCGCCCTCCTTCGCAAGCGCCATGGTGAAGCCGTGCAGACCAGCCTTGGCGGCGGAGTAGTTCGTCTGGCCGAACTGACCCGTCTGACCGTTCACGGACGAGATGTTCACCACACGGCCAAAGCCACGCTCACGCATGCCGTCGATGAGATGACGCGTGACGTTGAAGGCGCTGTTTAGATTGACGTTCACCACAGCGTCCCAGTCGCCCTTGCCCATCTTGTGAATAAAGGCATCCCGCGTGATCCCGGCCAGGTTCACCAGAACATCCACGTTACCGTGCTCCGCCTGAATCTGCTCCGCCATGGCGCCGCACGCATCATAATCGGACACATCGCACTCGATCCACGCAACGTCATGGCCCTCCGCCTGCAGATCTTCCTGCCAGCCGCGGATGTTTTCCTTCTCGGCATTGACGCAGGTACTGACCACGCGATACCCGAGCGCCGCCAGATACTTGCACACCTCAGTGCCGATACCACCATTACCGCCCGTCACCAGAGCTACTCGATTCGTCATGGGATGCCTCTTGTGAAGTCGTTCGACCGGCCTCGCCGGTTAGGGGATTGTGGCCGACCGGGAGCAGTCAGCCGTTGCGCGACACGCACACAGGGTACGCTCCCGCGAAACGCCCCGTTGTGCAATGCGTCATGCGTTTAACTCGAGAATAGAGACAGGTGGATCACCTGTCAACTTTAAACATGAGGAGTGCGTCACATTCCAGACAGACGTCGGAGAAGCCCGCATGGCGCGGGCTTCCCGCCGGGAAGCGGAAGTCACCGGCGGGGGTCCAGCCGAGTTACGGGACGAGCTCAGTTGCGGGAACCTGACCCCTGTTTGCCGGACGACCGCGGGCTTTTGCTCCCCGCCGACTCATCAGAGGAATCACCACTGTCGCCGGCCGGGTCGTCCTTGCCACTGTCCATACCGCTCATGCGCCGCCACATGGCCAGATTCCGCTCCGCCATCTGGGTCAGCATGGTCATGGGATTCGCTTCCATGAAATCGCGCGTCTGCTCACGCAGCGCCCGTTGCTGGTCCGACCACATATCCATGCTCTTCTCCAGGTAGTTGGTCAGGAGATTCTGCATGTTGCCGCCGTAGGAGCGAATGATCTGGGCCAGCAGTTCGCTGCTGAAAATGGGCTCACCACCCTCTTCTTCTTCGCTGATGATCTGGAGCAGGATCGTCCGGGTCAGGTCATCCCGGGTCTTGGCGTCGACTACCTGGAACTCCACCCCATCGAGCACCAGCCTCTTGACGTCGGCCAGAGTGATGTAGCTGCTGATAGCCGTGTCATAAAGACGCCGGTTCGGATACTTTTTGATGATGCGAACGTCGTCGTTAGTCATTATCGGAATCAACCTCGGGCTTGGCCGCGGGGAACACGCCCCGCGGCCATGGTCGGCCAATCAGCGGGCCACGGCAAGTGCCACCCCCTGGCCACCACCGATACACAGTGTCGCCAGGCCCTTGCGCGCATCGCGGCGCTTCATTTCGTGCAGCAAGGTTACCAGCACCCGGCACCCGGACGCACCGATGGGATGGCCCAGCGCAATGGCACCGCCGTTGACGTTGACGCGTTCCATGTCCCACTGGAGTTCGCGACTGACGGCCAGCGCCTGGGCGGCGAACGCCTCGTTGGCCTCGATCAGTTCCAGGTCGGACACGCTCCAGCCGGCGCGATCAAGGCAGCGCTGCGTCGCCGGCACCGGCCCCGAGCCCATGACCGCCGGATCCACCCCGGCACTGGCGTACGCCTCGACCCGGGCGATGGGCTCAAGGCCAAGGGCCTGCGCCTTGCTGGCAGACATCACCAGCACCACCGCGGCACCGTCATTGATCCCGGAGGCGTTACCCGCCGTGACCGTGCCCTCCTTGTTGAACGCGGGACGGAGTTTCGACAGGCTCTCGGCCGTGGTGCCGGCTTTCGGGTGCTCGTCAGTATCCACCACCACCGGGTCGCCCTTGCGCTGGGGCACCTGAACGGGAATGATCTCGTCCCGGAAGCGCCCGGCCTCCATGGCGGCGGTGGCCCGCTGCTGCGACTGGGCCGCGAAGGCGTCCTGCTCTTCCCGGGAAATGCTGTACTTGGTGGCCAGGTTCTCGGCGGTCACACCCATGTGATACTGGTTGAACGCATCCCAGAGCCCGTCACGGATCATGGTGTCGTCCAGCTTCCAGTCACCCATGCGCTGCCCATTGCGGGAGTTGGGCAGGGCGTGCGGAGCCTGACTCATGCTCTCTTGCCCGCCAGCGATGACGATCTCGGCATCACCGAGCCGGATCGCCTGGGTCGCCATGGCCACGGCCTTCAACCCGCTGCCACAGACCTTGTTGATGGTCATGGCCGGTACCCGGTCGGGAATGCCGGCATGGATGGAGGACTGGCGTGCCGGGTTCTGACCGGCGGCGGCCGTCAGCACCTGGCCCAGAATGACTTCGTCCACCTGTTCCGGGGAAACTCCGGCCCTTTCCAGCGTTCCGCGAATCACCTGCGTGCCGAGTTCCACCGCCGTCAAGGATGAAAGCGAGCCGCCGAAGCCGCCGACTGCGCTACGACCTGCTGCAACAATGACTACCTCTTCCATAACAACCTCCAAGGGTCTGCTTCATCGATGGTCTGTACGTCCATGAACAGTTCGGTGATTGGTCGTCATGACAGTATAATCCCCGCGCAGGAGCGGGACTTTTGTTCACGAGACATGGCGGGATAACCATGCGAGAGACATCGACTGCGCTGGACAGCGCATCACTGCCGTCGCTGCCCTACGTCAGCCACGACATCCTTCTGGAGGTGAACACCGAGGAGACGGACATCAACGTGCTCGCCCCCAAACTCGGGCGCGACCCCGCACTGGCCGCCCGCATCGTCTCCACGGCCAACAGCGCGTTCTTCATGAGCCAGGGGGACGTGCGCAGCCTGGATGAGGCGATCATGCGGCTCGGAATGAACCGCCTGCGGGTTCTGGCCACGTCCATACTGCTGCGCAATCAGTTCGACAGCGGCCGCTGCCCGGGCTTTCGGGCCGCCCGCTACTGGCTGCATGCGATCGCCAGCGCGAACGCCTCCGGGCGCCTGGCCCGTGCCTCCGGCCTGGACCCGGCGCCCGCGCAGCTGGGCGGTCTGCTTCACTCCATCGGCATACTCCTGCTGGCGCACAGCTTTCCCACGGAGATGACCACGGTCTTCAGCGCCCGCAAGCGCGATTCCCACACCAGCATGGCGGCGCTGATCCGCGAGCAGCTGGAAGTGGACCATCACGAGGCTGGCGCCATGCTGCTGAGGGAATGGGAGCTACCGGTCACCCTGTGCGCCGTGGTCGAGGGCTTCGGCAACCCGTCGGCTCACGACGACCCCGGCCTGATCGGCCTGGTGCGCTGTGCCGCCGACTGGGCCGGCACCGATTTCGAGGAGATTCCCGCCGCTTTACTCAATCGGGGTCTCAGCGGGGCCACGCTCGACACCGTCGCCAGGGCCTGCCTCATGGAGCAGGAAGAAACCACGGCCATGGCGCGGCTGCTGGCCGCGGACTAATCACCGCCCTCACCCGCCAGTTTCAGGAAAGCGTGGGCCTTGTCCCGGGTCTCCTGATACTCCTCGGCCTCGTCGGAATCCATGACCAGGCCGCCGCCCGCCCGGTACGTCATCACGCCGTCGGCGCACACGGCGGTACGGATGGTGATGCTGGTGTCCATGGTGCCGTCGTAGCCGATGTACCCGATGGCGCCACAATAGAGGCCACGGCGGCTCGGCTCCAGTTCGGCAATGATCTCCATGGCCCGCTTTTTCGGCGCTCCGGTGATGGAGCCACCGGGAAAGCTCGCGCGCAGCAGGTCCGTCGCCATGGTGCCGGGCGTCAGCCGCCCCTCGACGACGCTCACCATGTGGTGCACGCTGGCGAACGACTCCACCCCGAACAACTGACTGACGGTCACACTGCCCGGGCGGCACACCTTGCCGAGATCGTTGCGCAGCAGGTCGACGATCATGACGTTCTCAGCCCGGTCCTTGGGGCTGCCGGCCAGCGCCTCCGCAAGCGCCCGATCCCGGGCCGCATCTCTGTCACGCGGCCGGGTTCCCTTGATCGGCCGGGTCTCCACGCGATCATCCGTCACCGCAAGAAACCGCTCCGGGGAAAGACTCAGCACGCTCTGCCCTCCGGGCAGCGTCATCCAGGCACCGTGGGGCACCGGCGACCAGCGGCGCAGCCGCGTGTAGGCATCGAAGGGGTCACCCCTGAAACCGCAGCGGAACGCGCGCGCTAGATTGACCTGGTAACAGTCGCCGTCGCGCAGATAACGGCGTACGGCCCGGAACGCACGACCGTACCCGTCCCGCCCCGGCTCTTCCTGCAATGCACCCGCCCGAAACGGGGCCGGCGTCGGAGCCGTCGGCTGCAGCAACCGCTCGCGGATGCCGGTGGCGGCCCGCTCACCACCGGGGCGCTGCACCAGCAACGCGCGGCGCGTCTCGTGATCCAGGATCAGTGCCGCGTCATAGAAACCGAGCCAAAGCTCCGGCAAACCGTCACCCGGCCGATCATCCCGGGGCGCCAGCACGTCCGCCTGCCCCAGGTCGTAGCCGAAGCACCCCAGGGCGCCACCCGAAAACGGCACACCGGGCACCGCCTCCCGGCGCGGCCCGAGCATGTCCGCGATCAGCGCCCAGACGTCGCCCTCGATGCGGATCCAGTCGCCACCCTCGCGACGCCAGCACACACCCTCCCGGCGCAACAGCTCTCGCCCGGGCAGCGCGACCATGATGTCGTAACGCGCCTGATGACGCGGCGCACCGCTGTCCAGCCAGGCGGCGCCGGCAAGCGGGCGCAGGCGCGCGAATGCGTCCGCCGCATCCTCCGGATAGGGCAGTTCCGCCACCTGCGTGCCGGTCACGGCACAAGCCTCCCGCGACCGGGTCGGTCGACGCTTGTCACCTGGTACAGTTCTCCAATATGTTTCATGCTGAACCCCGCTTCAGGCTGGCAACAAGACTGCCCGGTCTGTATCTTGGCGCACGAACGGTGCGACGTGTTGCGCACCCTGTGTACGAGAACAAGACACGCGAGGACGGAGAGCATGAACGAGACGACGCAAGACGCCAAGGCCGCCTACGACAACCAGCCCTGGCTGGCCTCCTACGGCAAAGGTGTGGACAGGGAAATCACCCCATTGCCGGACCGTAACATCGCCGATCTGGCGCGTCGCATTGCGGACGACAACGGCGACCGCACCGCCTTTGTCACCTGCCTGGACAACGGCCTGCACGGCTCCCTGAGCTTCCGCGAGACCGACACCTACTCCGACCAGTTCGCCGCGTACCTCCGCCACGAGCTCGGCCTGGAGCCCGGCGAGCGGGTCGCGGTGCAGATGCCGAATTGCCTGTCCTACCCGGTGGCGGTATTCGGCATCTTCAAGGCCGGTCTGGTGCTGGTGAACGTCAACCCGCTGTATACCCCGCGGGAAACCAACCACCAGCTCAAGGACAGCGGCGCCAAGGCCCTGCTGGTGTTCAACCTGTTCGGCAACAATGTCAAGGACGCCATCGACGGCACCGACGTGCGGCACGTGATCATGGCCGGGGCCGCCGAGTTCTTCCCGGCGCCGCGCCGGCTGCTCATCAACACGGTGATGAAGCTGAAGAAGATGATCCCCGAGCCCACGGCGGCCAGCACGCCGATCAGCCAGGCGCTGGCGGCGGGGAAGGCGCACGTGGGCAAGCTGGAGAAACCCGTGAAGCGCGCGCCGGAGGACCTGGCCGTGCTCCAGTACACCGGCGGCACCACCGGCCCGGCCAAGGGCGCCATGCTCACCCACGGCAATCTGCTGGCGAACCTGGCACAGACGCAGACGGTCTCCGCCCCGGTGATCACACCGGGCGAGGAGACCGTGCTCACGGCGCTGCCGCTCTACCACATCTTCGCCTTCACCAATAACCTCATGGGCTTCTACTACAACGGCTGCCGCAACGTGCTGTGCCCCTCGCCACGGCCGCCGAGCAACCTGCGCAAGGCGTTCGAGAAGTTCCGGATCACGCAGTTCGCCGGCGTCAATGTGCTGTTCCACGCCCTGGCGAACGAGGACTGGTTCAAGAACAACCCGCCGCCGCTGCGGCAGACCGTCTCCGGCGGCACCGCGCTGCACGGATCGGTGGCGGAAGAATGGAAGAACCTCATCGGTATCGTGCCGGTCGAGGGCTACGGCCTTTCCGAGACCAGCCCGGTGGTGTCGGTGAACCAGCCCAGTGGCGAAATCCGCCTGGGCACCATTGGCCTGCCCGTGCCGAACACCATCGTGCGCATCATCGACGAGGACTGGAACCCGGTCCCGCCCGGTGAAGTGGGCGAGCTGGCGGTCAAGGGCCCGCAGGTCTTCCAGGGCTACTGGAACAAGCCCGAGGAGACGGACGCGGTGCTCAAGGACGGCTTCTTCCGCACCGGAGACATGGCCAGGATGGAAGATGGCGGTTTCTTCCGTATCGTGGACCGCAAGAAGGACATGATCGACGTCAGCGGCTTCAACGTCTACCCGAACGAGGTCGAGGAGGTCCTGAGCGAGCACCCGGACATCGACGAAGCTGCGGTCATCGGCATTCCCAACGACGAAGCCGGTGGTGAAATCGTCCGCGCCTATGTGGTTACGCGCAACAAGTCGCTCAAGGCGGAGGACGTGATCGAGTTCGCCCGCAGGAACCTCACCGGCTACAAGGTGCCGAAGGAGGTCCACTTCGCCGACGACCTGCCGAAAACGGCCGTGGGCAAGATCCTGCGCAAGGACCTGCGCAACGAGGCCTTGAGCAGCGGCGACTGATGCCTACTGGCGGCGCCCCGCCGCAAACGGGGCGTCGCCGCTCACCGCACCAGCAGCAGGTGCTGCACCTGGGCGATCTCCTCCCGTGCCTCCGCGAGGATCGAGTCGCCATCCTCCCCCAGATCCTTGCCGACGCGACGCAGCCGGCGCCAGGCTGATGTGTCGGTAGGTTCCGGAATGTCATCGCCGGGCACTCCCGCCAGCGCCCGCAGCTGCGCCACCAGGACCAGGTCGGCGTAATCCGCATCCACGGCCCGTCGGTGCCACTGCTCGGCGGCGAGAGGGACGTCCACCATATCGTCCGGGAAGTTCCAGCGGCGCAGGATCATTGCACCCACCTGGTCGCGATACTCCGACACGGTGTCCTGCAGCTTCCCGGGGTTCTCCACCAGCGACGGGTAGCGGTGTGCGTTGGCGAGCATCGGGATGATGCCGATATCGTGAACAAGGCCGGCCAGCAACGCGCGCTGCGGGTTGAACCCGTCCAGGCGCTTGGCCATGACCTGACAGATCGCCGCCACCAGCGCGCTGTGCATCCACAATTCGGTCATGCGCTGGTGAATCAGCGGATGCTCGGAGCTGAACAGTGAGCGCAGGGTCACGGCCAGCACCATCTCGCGCGTCGCCTTGAGCCCGAGCCGGGTGATGGCCACCGTGAGAGAATCGACGGTGCCCTGCCCGCCGTAGGCCGGGCTGTTGGCGATCTGGATCAGTCGCGCCGCCAGCGCCGGATCGGCCTGGATGATCTTCGCCACTTCGCTCGCGGAGGCGTCGTCCTGTTCCACGGCCTGGCGCACCCGCAGGGCCATATTGGGCATGCTCGGGAGGTCCAGGCGATCGCTCATGAGATCGTCGATGAGACGATAGAACAGGCCCTCGCCCGGGTCGTCCGCGTCGGGCTGCAGCTCGTCCACGGCGTAGCCGGGAGGCCGGGCAAGGTCGAGCAGGGCATCCACCCGCTCCCGGGGGACTCTGATCAGGCGCACATCGGTGCTGGCAACGGCGTGATGGGGGTAGGGCCGGCAACCGGCAAGGGGCTCCGGATAGACACCGGCGTCACCCGTACCGGTGAACGTGCGCCGGTGCCCCTGATCATCCACCAGCACCACGGCACCGGAGAGCACATACCGCAGCCAGCCGTCATCGCCGCCCTTGCGGAAAATCACGCTGCGCGCGATGTGATCCTCGATCTCCGCTTCCTCCGCGAGTTGGCGCAGGGCGTGTTCAGGCAGCTCGATCAGGGGAACCAGCTCTTCCAGAACGTGTTGACGAATCGAATCCATGATCGCGTGTTATCGTTGATTTGAGTACCGGGCACGCTATCACAGAGAGGTCTCCGCCAAGTGCGACGCAGCTCACAGCCAGGGCAGCCCTTATGTGGCCGGAGCGTGTCATGGGCTGGCTGAGTCATGCACGGGATCGGCTCATCGGCATGCCGCGGGTGCGGCTGAATCTGGCCCTGCAGGGCGGGGGCAGCCACGGCGCGTTCACCTGGGGCGTTCTCGACCGGCTGCTGGACGAACGGCGCATCGGCTACGACGGCCTCAGCGGCGCCAGTGCCGGCGCCATCAACGCGGTGGCGTTTGCCAGCGGCTACCTGGAAGGCGGCCGCGAGGGGGCGCGCAACAGCCTCGAGCGGCTCTGGCGCACCGTCAGCGACCAGGCCCAGCTCGGCCCGCTGCAGGCGACGCCACTGGACTATCTGCTGCACGGCTGGAACCGCGACTGGTCACCCGGCTTTCTGCTGATGAACAGCCTGACCCGCATGGCCTCGCCCTATCAGCTGAACCCCTCGGGCTACAATCCGCTCCTGCGCGTGCTCGCGGACACCGTGGACTTCGAGCGCCTGCGCCGTGACCCGCGGCTGCGGTTGTTCGTCTCCGCCACCCGAGTCCGCACGGGCGGCGTCACGCTGTTCCGCAACAGCGAACTCTCACCGAAAGCTGTCGCCGCCTCGGCCTGCCTGCCGCTTCTCTTCCACGCCATTGAAATCGATGGCGAGGCATACTGGGATGGCGGCTATACCGCCAACCCGGCGCTCTGGCCGCTGGTACTGGAGTGCCGCGCAAAAGACCTGCTGCTGATACAGTTGACACCCCCCGAGCGACGCGATCTGCCCACCAGCGTCCCCGAGATCGTCGATCGCGCGAACGAAATCGCGTTCAATGCCAATCTGATGCGAGAGCTGGAGGTGCTCGGCATGCTGCGCAAGGGCATTGCGGCGGTCCATCACGGCCTGCCATGGCGCGCCCACCGCCTGCACGCCCTCGACACCGGCACAGTCACCGAGGGCATGGGGCGCAACAGCCGCATCAATGCGGACTGGAAGTTCCTTTGCCACCTGCGAGACGAGGGGCGCACCGCGGCCGAGAAGTGGCTGCAGCGCTGCGGCGGCCACCTGGGCCGCCGCAGCTCCTTCACGACCGGGACGTGATCACGCCCCGTGGCTGGCGGGCTCGTCCACTTTCTCGCCCTCTACCAGCTCCTCACCCGCGCGCGACCGCCGGGCCGCCCACTCGCGGAGCTGACCAACAATGCCGGTGGGGAAGAAGTAGACGCTGAGCACGAACAGCACGCCGAACCAAAGCAGCCAGCGGTCCGAGCCGAACAGCGGTGCAGCCATGGCCAGCACCGGCACGTGCTCCATCCACCCCGACAGCACGCCGAGCAAATCCTGCAGGTAGTTCTGGGCGATCAGGAAGACGGTGGCCCCGATCACCGCCCCGTAGAGCGTTCCCATGCCGCCGATGACGCACATCAGCAGCACGAACACCGCAAGTTCGAAATCCAGGGTGCTCTCCGGCGTGATGTAACGGGTCACCAGCGCGAACATGACGCCGCCGATCGTTGCCAGCGCGGACGCCAGAACCACGACGGCCGTGCGGTAGTACACCGTGCGGTAACCCAGCGCCTCGGCACGGAACTCGTTCTCGCGGATGGCCAGCAGCACGCGGCCGAAGGGCGAGTTCACCAGCCGGAGCATGCCCAGGAACAGCACCAGCGTGATCACGAACGAGACGTAGTACATCAGCAACCGGCCGTTCGCGCGCACGTCGAAGAACGCCTCGCGGGTCACCTCGACGAGGCCAAGGGGGTTGGTCACCACGCCCCAGAGCCAGCCCAGCAGACTGAAGCCGGTGAGCGGCTCGTCAAGCCGGAACGCCGGGCCCAGCTCCCGTGGCACCGCCACGCGCATGCCGTCCTCGCCGCCGGTCAGGGTGTAGAGCTGGTTGACCAGCACCATGAACGAGAAAGCGATGGCCAGCGTCACCAGGGCGAAGAAGATCGCCTTCACCCGCAGCGAGAGCAGCCCCAGCAGCAGCGCGACCACGATCGAGGCCAGCAGACTGGCGCCGGTGCCGACGGCAATGGCGGTGAAATTCGAGCCCATGCTATCCAGGGCCATAGCGACGCCGTAGGCGCCGAAGCCGAAGAACATCAAGTGCGCGAACGACACCACGTGGGTGTACCCGAGCATCAGGTCGTAGGCGGCGACCACGAGAATGAAGACGACAATCAGCCCCATGGTCCGGAACGCGACGGTGCCACTGAAGAGAAACGGCCCCAGGGCAAGCCCGATGAAGATTGCGATCAACAGCACGGTGAGCAACCGGCTGCGGGGATAGTCGCCTGATAGCAGTGAATGAATCATGGTTGTTCTTCTCCCGTATCAGGTCAGTGCCGAAGCACCGGAATCAGGCCCTGCGGCCGCCACATGAGCACGGCCACCATCAAGCCCACGGTGGCGATACCGGCCAGCCGCGGCTCCAGGTACCCCACGTAGAGATTGATCAGGCCGACCAGAATGGCGCCGTAGAAACAGCCGGTAATCGAACCCAGGCCACCGAGAATGATGACCACAACCACCATGATCATGAGGTGCTCACCCATGTGGGCGTTGACGATCTGCTCGTACATGCCCCACATGGCGCCCCCCAGGCCGGCCAGCGCCGAGCCCGCGACGAAGACGGCCAGGAACAGCAGGTTGATGCGATACCCCTGGACCTCGACCATCTCGCGGCTTTCCACGCCGGCGCGAATGAGCACTCCGACCTTGGTCTTGTTGATGACCAGCAGCATCAGCCCGTAGAGAATGAGCCCTACGATGACGGCCATGAGCCGGTAGATCTCGATGGCGGCCCCGCCGATGAAGGGAATCGCCTGATCGATGATGACCGCGCCGCGCAGCAGTTGCGGGCGGGGCACCGGCACGTCGGTGGCCCCCCAGATCACGTGGATGAGCTCCATCAGGATGATGGCGCCGCCGATGGTCACGAGAATCTGCTTGAGGTGATCACCGTAGACGGGCTTGATCACCACCCGTTCGAAGAACACCCCCAGCGCGCCGGTGATCAGCATGGCGTAGAAACACGCCATCATCAGGACGGCGATGGTGAGAAACAGGTTGCCGCTCGCTGCCCAGGCCGAGAAGTAGACGACAACCGTAGCGCCGCAGAAAGCACCAAAGGAGATGAAGCCGCCGTGCCCGAGGTTGAGCACGCTCATGAGGCCGAAGGTCAGCGTCATGCCGGAGGACATGATGAAGATCAGCAGCCCCATGGCCATGCCACTGACGGTCAGCACGAACCAGGTGGTGGTCCCCATGCGGAAATACTGGAGCAGGTACGGCACATCCTCGCCGGCGCGGAGCCACGGCCCGGCAACCAGCTGATACGGCACCAGTGCCAGAATCAGCATGACACCCACCAGAAGTCCGAGCAGGAAGAAATGCGGGTACCCCTGGCGGAACGCCGCCAGCCGCTGCCGCACTCCCGGCGTTGGCCGGGTGTCCTGCAACACGCTTGTTTCTGTGGTCATTGGTCCACTCCCCCTACTGGTGCGCGCCCAGACTCAGCCCCAGCAGCTCCTGCTGCAGGGCCTCGTCTTCGGCCAGAGCCGCCATGCTGCCGGCATGCACGACTCGGCCGTCGTCCATGACCGCCACGGTCTGGCCCAGCGCACGGGCGAAATTGAAGTTCTGTTCCACGAGCAGGATGGTCGCCTCCTGATCCTTGAGCTCGCGAAAGGCGTCGCGCAGGTCGTTGATGATCGAGGGCGCCAGCCCCTTCGTGGGCTCGTCCACCAGCAGCAGATCCCGCGGCTCGATGATTGCGCGGGCAATGGCGAGCATCTGCTTCTGCCCGCCCGAGAGATTGCCGGCATCGGTCTGCCAGAATTTCTTCAGCGCCGGAAACAGCCCGAAGACCCACTCCAGGCGCTGCTTGTCGATGGGGCCGCTGGCGGCGGCCAACTCCAGGTTCTCGCGCACCGACAGCAGCTGGAAGATGCCCATGTCCTCGGGCACAAAGGCGATCCCGCTGCGGGCGATGCGCGGCGTTGCCCATTCGGTGATGTCCTCGCCCTTGAACTCGACGCGCCCGCGCGGCACGTCGGTCAGCCCCATGATGGTCCTCAGGGTCGTACTCTTGCCGGCACCATTGCGCCCCAGCAATACGGTCAGCTCCCCCTTCGGCAGTTCGAGATCGACGCCGTGGAGGATGTGGTACTGTCCGATGTCCGCATGGACACCGGACAGTTTCATCAATGGCTCAGCCATGTTCGCGTCCCTCATCCGTCAAGATGGCAACACCCCTGTCACCGGAGCGTTACGCCTGTTCCGTTTCGTCCTGCGCGGCACCGAGATAGGCCTCCTGGACCACCGGCGAGGCGATCACCTCTGCCGGCTCGCCGTCGGCGACAAGTTCACCGTTGTGCAGCACGACGATACGGTCGGACAGGCTGCGCACCACGTCCATCTTGTGCTCGACCAGCAGCACGACCTTGTCCTCGCGCGCCTTGATGTCTGCGATCAGGTCCAGAATGATCGGCACTTCATCCACGCTCATGCCCGCGGTGGGCTCGTCGAACATGAACACTTCCGGCTCCAGCGCGAGCAGAAGCCCGACCTCCAGCTTGCGCTGGTCACCGTGCGGCAGGCCGTTGGCCACGTAGTCGGCGCGGTGGGCGAGCTTGACCTGGGTGAGGTAGTGCATGGCCTTGTCGGTGATGTCCTGGCGACGGGCGGCCATGTTCCAGAAGTTGTAGCCAATGTTGTAGCGCGACGCGACGGCCAGGCGGGTGTTCTCCAGCACCGTCAGGTTGGGGAACAGGTTGGTGAGCTGAAAGGCACGCCCCAGCCCCTTGTCCGCCCGGGTTGGCGCCGGCAGCCGGGAGATGTCCTCACCGTGCAGCAGGACCTGCCCGCTGGTGGGTCTGAGCTGTCCCGAGATCAGGTTGAACCAGGTGGTCTTGCCCGCGCCATTGGGCCCGACGATGGACGTCAGGGTGCCCGGATAGAACGCGCAGGAGACCTGGTTGACGGCCACATGACCACCGAACTGGATGGTCAGATCCCGGGTTTCGATAACGGGATTTTCCGATGCCATAAGTCTTCTCGATCGTGAGGCGAAGTCGGTGGCAGCACCGCCGGTGGCCGGGGCGGCCCCGGCGGTGCTCCCTGCGGCCCGGGAGACGGGCCGCGCTCCTTGATTGCCGTGCCGGACGTCGCCGATCAGTTGCGGATCGGGATGTCCAGTTCGTCCATGGGGATCTCGCGCTCCAGCACCGGCACACCGACGGTCTGCTCGTCGTCACCGGTGAACCAGTCACTGCGCTGCTGCGCCTCGATCTGGAAGTGGAACATGGACTGCATGGCCTGGTGATCCTCGGGCCGGATGCGCATGGCGCCCTTGGGCGTGTCGAACTCCAGCCCGCGGAGCGCATCGATCAGGTCCTCGGTATCGGTGGAGCCACCGGTGGCTCGCAGGGCCTCGGTGATGGCGATGGCCTGGGAGAAGCCCTGGGCGGTGAAGAAGTCAGGAGCCGCATCGTGGCGCTCGTAGTGCTCATCCACCAGCCACTGGTTCATGTCGTTCTCGGTGTGTTCGTAGTAGTAGAAGGTGGCCCCTTCCATGCCCTCGAAGTCCGAGTAACCGACCATGGCCGGCAGGATGTTGCCTCCGGTGCTCATAGTAATGCCGTAGCGCTCCGGGTTGAGATCCTGGATGCGGCCGAACGGGTTGGTCTGACCGGCCCAGATGCCGAAGATATACTTGTCGTTGCAGTCATCCCGGTCACGCAGGGACTCGAACAGCCGCTCCGCCGCGGCGGTGAAGTCGGTGGCGTCCGTGGGGAGGTACTCCTCGTGGACGATCTCGCCGCCCTCGGATTCCATGGCTTCCTTGTAGGCCGACACACCGTCACGGCCGAACGCGTAGTCCTGCGCGATGGTGGAGACGCAGACGCCGTCGCCACCCACCGCCACGGCGTTCGAGACGGCATCCTGGGAGGAGTTGCGACCAACCCGGAACACATAGCGGTTGTGGCGCTCGCCGGTGATGCCGTCAGCCACACCCTCGGGGATCATGATCCGCTCCCACTCCTCGGCCACGTCCAGCATGGCCAGAGCAACCCCGGAGGCGATGGAGCCAACCACGACGTGGGCGTCGTCCTCGGCGTAGGCCTCCTCCGCCAGCGCCCGCGCCCGGGAGGGATCCCCCTGATCATCCTTGCGCATAATGTCGATGGCGCGCCCCTCGACTTCCATGCTGCCGTCGGTGGCATACTCGAACCCCATCTCCATCCCGCGCGCGGTCTGTTCCGCGTAGGCCTCCAGGGCGCCGGAAAACCCGGTCACGTGAGCAATGCGCACGGAATCGGCAGAGGCGTGGCCAACCGTGAGCGCCGATGCGGCGACTGCCGCAGTAGTCAGGATACGTTTCATGGTTTTCTCCTCCCTGGTCACCAGGTGAGCATTGTTGTGTCGTGCCCCGCAATGTGAGCACTGATTCAGTTATCTGTAGCGCCGATCGCCTTGTTTCACCGAACTTTCCGCCCCACTTCCGCGGAAGAAAAACATGCAACATGACACCGACGTCACATCCAAGACTATGCCCTCTCCGGCCCGGATGCAAGACCCGGCGCACAAGTCCCCGTCACGGCGCGCGCCCACACAGCCCCCTGCCCACGAGACGCCACCTGAACCACCCTGCGCCACCGTGCTAAGCTCTCAGCGCATTGGCGCATGCGCGCTTCCATCGCAGCACGAACGCACGAGGACTTGGCATGGCAGGTCACAGCAAGTGGGCCAACATCAAGCACAAGAAGAAGGCCGAGGACGCGAAACGGGGCAAGATATTCACCAAGATGATCCGAGAGATCACCGTGGCGGCCCGCCTCGGTGAACCGGACCCGGACACCAACCCGCGCCTGCGTCTGGCGGTGGACCGGGCGCTCGCCGTGAACATGCCCAAGGACAACATCGAGCGCGCCATCAAGCGGGCAGCCGGGCAGGACGACAACGCCATCTACGAGGAGCTGCGCTACGAGGGCTACGGCCCCAACGGCGCGGCGGTCATGGTTGAGGCCATGACCGATAACCGCAATCGCACCGTCTCCGAGGTGCGCCATGCGTTCAGCAAACACGGCGGCAACATGGGTACCGACGGCTCCGTGGCGTTCCTGTTCAGCCATGCGGGCGTCATCATGTTCGAGCCCGGCACCAACGAGGACCAGGTCATGGAGCTGGCGCTGGAAGCCGGCGCCGAGGACGTCATCACCAACGACGACGGTTCCATCGAGGTACTGACATCACCGGACGACTACATCCAGGTCCGGGACGCGCTGGTGGAGGGCGGCCTGGAACCGGCGGATAACGAGGTCACCATGCGCCCGGCCACCACCGTCAGCCTCGCCGGCGATGACGCCGTGAAGATGGTCAAGCTGCTGGAGCGGCTGGAGGACCTGGATGACGTCCAGCGGGTTTACCACAATGCCGAGATCGAGGAGGATGCCTACGCCCAGGCGTAGGCCGGCCCCATGACACGGGTTCTCGGCATCGACCCGGGGTCCCGCCTGACCGGCTTTGGCGTGGTCGATGCCGACGGCAGCCGCTACCACTACGTCGACAGCGGCGTCATCCGCACCCTGGAGGCCCCCTTCCCGGAACGGCTGCGGATCATTTTCGAGGACCTCGGCCAGCTCATCCTCAGCCATCAGCCGGCGGTCATGGCCGTGGAGCAGGTCTTTGTGCAGAAGAACGTCAGCTCCGCGCTCAAACTGGGCCATGCCCGCGGTGCCGCCATCTGCGCCGGCGCCACCAGCGGCCTGGATGTGGCCGAATACACGCCGCGCGCGGTCAAGCAAGCCCTGGTAGGCACGGGCAGCGCCGACAAGGCGCAGGTCGCGCACATGGTGCGACAGCTGCTGGGGATCGACACCCGGCTGGCCGAGGACGCATCGGACGCGCTCGCCGTGGCGCTCTGCCATGTCCACCAGACGCCCCTGCAACAACGTATCCACAACACTCAGGAGAGCCGGCCATGATCGGTCGCCTTACCGGCATACTCGCCGAAAAGCAGCCACCCAACCTGCTGGTGGACGTCCACGGCGTGGGCTACGAGATCCAGGCCCCCATGACCACCTTCTACGACCTGCCGGCGGTGGGCGGGACCGTCTCGCTGCACACGCACCTGGCCGTGCGCGAGGATGGCCAGAATCTCTATGGGTTCGCCAGCGGACGGGAGCGCGAGCTGTTCCGGGCACTGATCAAGGTCAGCGGGGTCGGGCCGAAGCTCGGCCTCACGCTGCTGTCGGGCATGCGCGTCGACGAGTTTATCCAGTGCCTGCACGACCAGGACGTCAGTCGCCTGACCCGTACGCCCGGCGTCGGCCGCAAGACCGCCGAGCGCCTGGTCATCGAGATGCAGGACCGGGTCAAGACACTGACCGGCGGCACACCAACACAACCAGGCGCCGCAGCGCCCCAAGCGGCGGCCGGCGACGCCGCCTCCGATGCGGTCAGTGCGCTGGTCGCCCTGGGCTACAAACCGGCGGAAGCCGGCAAGCTGGTGGACAAGGTCGATGCGCCGGGTGTGGCCAGCGAGGAACTGATACGCAGAGCGCTTCAGAAATCAGTAAAATAAGGGGTTTACGCGACCAACCCCCACCGAGCACAGGATGGCCCAATGATCGAATCCGACCGCGTCGTCACCGCCAACGCCTCACCGGAGGACGAAGCGCTGGACCGCGCGATCCGGCCGAAGCAGCTAGCGGACTACGTCGGCCAGCCGACCGTGCGCGAGCAGCTGGAGATCTTCATTGAGGCGGCCCGCCGCCGCGGCGACGCCCTGGACCACCTGCTGATCTTCGGCCCGCCCGGCCTGGGCAAGACCACGCTCGCCCACATCGTCGCCAATGAAATGGGCGTCAATCTGCGCCAGACCTCCGGACCGGTGCTCGAGAAAGCGGGTGATCTGGCGGCACTGCTGACCAACCTGGAACCGCACGACGTGCTGTTCGTCGACGAGATCCACCGTCTCAGCGCGGTGGTAGAAGAGGTCCTGTACCCGGCCATGGAGGATCACAAGATCGACATCATGATCGGCGAAGGCCCCACGGCGCGTTCGATCAAACTCGACCTGCCTCCGTTCACTCTGGTGGGCGCCACCACCCGCGCCGGGCTTCTCACCGCCCCGCTGCGGGCCCGCTTCGGAATCACCCAGCGGCTGGAATACTACGGCGAAGACGACCTCGCCGGTATCGTCACACGATCGGCCCGCCTGCTGGCCCTGGAGATGGACCCGGACGGCGCCCGCGAGATCGCCCGCCGGTCGCGGGGTACGCCGCGGATCGCCAACCGGCTGCTGCGGCGGGTGCGCGATTACGCCGAAGTCCGCGCCCAGGGCCACGTAACGGTGGATGTGGCCGATCAGGCGCTGCGCATGCTCAATGTCGACGACTCCGGTTTCGATGACCAGGACCGGCGCCTGCTACAGACCATCATCGAGAAGTTCGACGGCGGCCCAGTGGGCGTGGATAACCTGGCGGCGGCCATCGGCGAGGAACGGGGCACCATCGAAGAGGTCCTGGAACCGTTTCTGATCCAGCGCGGCTTCATGATGCGCACGCCGCGCGGTCGCACGGCGACTGCCACGGCTTACCGCCATTTCGGCCTGGCACCGCCACCACGAACGGACGCACCGTCCGGGGACCTCTTCTCCGACGGCGTGGACGCCTGAGACCATGAGCCTCTATCAGCCCAAATCCACGCTGAAGCTGATTCTCTATGGCTTCGGTTTCGTCAGCCTGCCGCTGATCATCGCCCTGGGGTACGCCGGGCTGCACGTGGACCGTCTGGCCAACCAGAGTCAGCACGCGGTCTACCAGGCCGTGCAGGCCATCACCGCCAGCCGGCAGCTCATCGACCTGGTCACCACAATGGAGCGCAGCGGGCGCCAGTACCTGATCCTCGAGGAACCAGAGTTCCTCGAGAATGTGGAAGACGCGCACGAGGAGTTCCAGGAGACCGCACAACGCCTGCACAGGCTCCCGCTCGATGATGCGCACCGCGAACGCGTGGACGACCTCATCGACGCCGAGCAGAGCATCTACGAGCAGATCTCCGGTTATGACGGCGGCGAAACCGACCAGATCGCTCTTGCCCGTGAGTTCATGGGGCTGACCCAGCTCGGCCAGGACGTACTCTCCGGCAGCAACCGCATGGTTGACCGGGAGGTTCGCACCATGCAGGAGACTGCCACGCGCGCACAGCAGCTGCTGTTCTGGCTGGCCGTTGCCCTGGGGCCGCTGACCATTCTCTCGGTAGGCTTCTTCACGACCCTCATCGCCCGCCCCATCCGGCAACTGGACCGTATCATCCGACGCATGGGGTCTGGCGACTTCCAGCAACCGATCAGTGTCGCCGGCCCCCAGGACCTGCAATTCGTCGGCGAACGCCTGGACTGGCTGCGGCAGCGGCTTCTGGATCTCGAAGAACAGAAAACCCGGTTCCTACGGCATGTCTCCCACGAACTGAAGACGCCGCTCACAGCCATCCGTGAAGGCGCAGACCTGCTGGAAGACAGTTCCGTGGGCCAGCTCAACGCCGAGCAGCAAGAAATCGCCCGGATCCTTGCCAGCAACACCCACCAGCTTCAGCACCTGATCGAGGACCTCCTCAACTTCAGCACGGCCCGCGATACCGCCATGGCCATGGACATCAGACGCACCCGGCTGGCGCCGCTTATCAAAGAGGTGGCCCGAAACCACAAACCTGCCATGCTTTCTAAGGACCTGCAGCTCGAAACGAAGCTGCAGGACATCCACATCCGTGCGGATGCGGAGAAGATTCGCACGATCGTGGACAACCTGTTGTCCAACGCGGTCAAGTTCTCGCCCACGGGCGGGCACATCCGCGTTGGACTTGAGCGCGACGGGGACGGGGTCGCGCTGACGGTGGCCGACGAGGGGCCGGGCATCGAAGCGGACGAGCAGGACGCCGTCTTCGACGCCTTCTTCCAGGGGAGGATCCGAGCCGAAGGATATGTCAAGGGCTCCGGCCTGGGCCTATCCATTGCCAAGGACTATGCGGAAGCCCACGGCGGCTCGATCAATCTGGAATCACCGGGACAGGCGGGAACCCGGATCAGGGTGGAACTGCCGTTAAATGCAGAGTCGACAAACCAATGAACACCAGGACAACCGATTCCAGCGCAAGCAAGATGCGCGGGTGGCGCTTCGCCGGCATTATCATCATCCCCCTGCTCCTCGGCGGCTGTCAGTCGATGACGGAGCAGTGGTGCAAGACAGCGGAGTACTGTGAAGTGTCGCCCAACGGGGACAGACAAGAACTCAATGAAGACCTCATCGACTACGCGCTGATGGTCAATGAGATGGATGCGACCATGCTGCAGGCGGAGCGTGAACGCCTGAACGGGCGGGTTCGCGACGCCGACTGTACACCCGACCACGTGCGCCTGGCCCTTGTTTCAAGCCGTCTGGAGCTGAACGGCGATCTCGACGAAGCGGCCCTGGCCGGACTTCGGGCGTGCCGGGACGGCACGGACATTCACCCGGCAAACGCCGCCCTGGCATCTGTATTGCATGACGCTCACGAGCAACTGGCTGGCACGTCTTCGAGAATGACGGAGCTGGAGGCAGAACTCGATGAACAGCGATCACGCAATGCCGCACTCGAGGAACAGCTTGAGGCCCTCAAGGCCATTGAGCGCAGCATTATCGAGCGCGGCCGCGATTGAGCGAGGAGGCGAACGAATGAAGCGGCGCAGCATTCTTCTGGTGGATGACGACCCGGGCCTGCTCCGGCTCCTTTCCATCCGTCTGAAATCAGCAGGATATACGGTCACCGCCGCGGAGAGCGGCGAGGAAGCGCTGGCGAACATGTCCGCCGCGCGGCCGGACGTGGTTATTACCGACCTCCGCATGGGCGGCATGGACGGCCTTGCCCTGTTCGAGGCCATTCACCAGGACCACCCCACGCTGCCGGTCATCATTCTCACCGCTCACGGCTCCATTCCGGACGCGGTCGAGGCGACGCGCAGCGGCGTGTTCAGCTTCGTTACCAAACCGTTCGACAGCCAGAAACTGCTGGAACAGGTGGCCGCCGCACTGGACGTCTCCGGCGGCTCCGAGAGCAGCGACGCGCCCGCCGCGGAGGACTGGAGCGAACACATCATCTCCCGCAGCGCGCCCATGAAGAACGTGCTCAGCAAGGCGCGCATGGTCGCCGACTCCGACGCCAGCGTCTTCATCCGCGGCGACAGCGGCACCGGCAAGGAGCTGCTGGCCCAGGCGGTGCACCGGGCGAGCCGACGGCGGGAGCAGCCCTTCATCGCGGTCAACTGCGGCGCCATCCCTGAACCGCTGCTGGAATCCGAACTGTTCGGCCACCGCAAGGGCTCGTTCACGGGTGCCACCCAGGATCACCAGGGCCTGTTCCAGGCGGCCGACGGCGGCACCCTGTTCCTGGACGAGATCGGCGACATGCCGCAGCCCCTGCAGGTCAAGCTGCTGCGCGTGCTACAGGAGGGCCAGGTTCGCCCGGTCGGCGCCACGTCGTCGGTCCCGGTGGATGTGCGCATCATCTCCGCCACGCACCGCCAGCTCGACGACGAGATGCAGGAGGGGCGTTTCCGCGAGGATCTCTACTACCGGCTCAACGTCGTCTCCCTGGAGCTGCCGGCGCTGGCCGACCGGCGCGAGGACATCCCGCTGCTGGCCAATCATTTCCTTCAGACCCTGGCACAGAAGTACGACAAGCTGGCCCGCAGCTTTGCACCCGACGCCATGGAGCGGCTGGTCAGCGCGCCCTGGCCCGGCAATGTCCGCCAGCTCTACAACGTGGTTGAGCAGACGGTCACTCTCTCCACTACACCGGTGATACCGGATAGCCTGGTGCAGTCCGCCCTGCGCGACGAGCCGGGTTCCATCCTGCCCTTCGCGGATGCCCGCCGCCGGTTCGAAAAGGACTACCTTGCGCGGCTTCTGCAGACGACCGGGGGCAACGTCAGCCAGGCGGCACGACTGGCGCGGCGTAACCGCACTGAGTTCTACAAGCTCCTGCACCGACACCAGATCGACCCGTCCCTGTTCAAGGCCCAGGACCGCTGAGCGGCATGCGGCCACAGGGGGCCGCATGCCTTGACGGGTCTGTCGCCATCCGGAGACAGACCCGTCCCTTCCACGCGGCGCTCTGCCGGGCCAAGCACCCAAATGCGTCGCCTCAAGGCGACACACTTCTGAGACTGCGTCTGTCCGGTGCAGGTTGCCGCTCTGTGGGGTTGGCATTAAATTGGGCGGCTGCTTCACGACCAGATTCCCCGGCCTTGCAGGTAAATGTGAACGTGACCAAATTTCGATGGCCCATACGGGTTTACTATGAGGACACCGACGCGGGCGGAGTTGTCTACCACGCCAACTATCTCAAGTTCTTCGAGCGGGCGCGCACGGAATGGCTTCGTGCACTGGGCTTCGAGCAGGATCAGCTCCGTGATGAACACGGCCTGGTGTTCGTGGTCCATGACATGTCCCTGCGGTTCCATCAGCCGGCGCGGTTCAACGATCAGCTGATCGTCACCTGCGACGTCCGGCAAGCGCGCGGTGCGAGCATGACGTTTCATCAGGAGATCCTGGCGGCAGACCAGGACACAAGACTCTGCGATGCCGGCCTGACAGTGGCGTGCATCGACGACCGGGCCTTCCGGCCACGACCCATTCCGAAAACGATTCGAGCGGAGATGCAGCATGCAAGGTGAGATGTCCATCCTCCAGCTGGTACTGGATGCCAGTCTGCTGGTTCAGGCGGTGATGCTGATCCTGGTACTGGCCTCGGTGGCATCCTGGGCACTGATGTTCCGCAAGCGGGCCGTGGTCAACGACGCCGTGGAGACCGCCGAAGAGTTCGAGGACCACTTCTGGTCCGGCGGCAATCTGGCCGAGATCTATGCGCGGGTGGGCTCTTCCGAGGAAGCCAACGGCGGCATGGAGCGGATGTTCCGCGCCGGCTTCCGGGAGTTCTCCCGCATGCGCAAGCAGGGCGCCTCTCCGGAGGCCCAGGTGGAAGCGTCCCAGCGGGCCATGCGCATCAGCCTCTCACGCGAGGAGGACGAGCTGGAGTCTCACCTGCCCTTTCTCGCCACCGTCGGCTCCACCAGCCCGTACATCGGCCTGTTCGGTACCGTGTGGGGCATCATGAACTCCTTCCGCGCCCTGGGCACCCAACAACAGGCCACGCTGGCAACGGTCGCCCCCGGCATCGCGGAGGCATTGATCGCCACGGCGCTGGGGCTGTTCGCCGCCATTCCGGCAGTGATCGGCTACAACCGCTACGCCAGCTCGGTGGAGCGCCTGTGCGGTCGCTACGAGACGTTCATGGAGGAGTTCATCAGCATTCTCCAGCGTCACGCACACGCCCAGGCTTCGCAGACGCCTCAGGAACAACGGGACTGAACCATGCGCCGCGCCTACCGCGCCAAACGCAAACCCATGTCCGAGATCAACGTGGTGCCCTACATCGACGTGATGCTGGTACTGCTGGTGATCTTCATGGTGACCGCGCCGCTGCTCTATCAGGGCGTCGACGTGGATCTGCCCCGGATCGAAGCCGAGCCCCTGCCGCCGGAGGAGGACGATCCCGTGATCGTCACGGTGAACCGCGACGGGGAACTGCTGGTCAGTATCGGGACGGACCCGGACGAGCCCGTCGGTGCCAGCGACGTCGTCGACCTGGTGAGCCGGGTCATGCGCAACAGCCCGGACACACCCGTGCTCGTGCGCGGCGACGAACAGGTGCCCTACGGGCGAGTGCTCGATACCATGTCCATGCTGCAGCAGGCCGGCGTGCCACAGGTGGGCCTCATGACCCGACCACCATCGGACGACTGATCAGCGATGGCAGACTGGCTCGCGAAACTGTCCGCCGCACGCTACGTGATCTATTCGACCGTGGCGCACGCGGCGCTGTTCGGCCTGTTTCTCGTCCAGTTCAGCGGCCCGATGGTGACCCAGGAGCACGAAGAGCCGCCGGACGTCATCAACGCCCTCGCCATCGACGAGGACACGGCGCTGGAGCCCATGCGCGAACGCCAGCGTGCCGCCGAGGAGGCTCAGCGGCAGGCGGAGCGGGAAGCAGAAGCCGAGGCACAACGGCAGCGCGAGGAAGAGGAGCAGCGCCAGCGCGAAGAGGAAGAGCGCCAACGCCAGGAAGAAGAGCGGCGGCAACAGCAGGAAGCCGAGGAGCAGGCAGCACGGGAAGCCGAGGCCGAACGGCAACGCCAGGAGGCCGAGGAGCAGCGCCGGGCGGAAGAGGAAGCCCAGCGCCAGGCCGAAGAGGAAGAGCGCCGCCGCCAGGAAGCCGAGGAGGAACGACGCCGGCAGGAGGCCGAGGAAGAACGTCGCCGCCAGGAGGAAGAGGAGCAGCGGCGTCAGGAACAGGAAGAAGAGGCGGAACGGCAGCGGCAGGCCGAGGAAGAGGAGCGCCGCCGCCAGGAAGAGGAAGAGGCACGTCAGCGTGCCGAGGAAGAAGCGCAGCGTGAGCGCGAGGAGGAGCTCCAGCGGCAGGCGCGGGAAGAGCAGCTTGCCCGCCGTGCAGAACGTGAGACCACCCGTTTGCAGAGCATCTGGCAGCGCGAGGTGGAGAGCGCCTGGTCACGACCACCCGGCACCGATGAGGGGCTGGTGACCGACGTGCGCGTCCGCCTGCGGCCCAACGGGGAAGTGGTCAGCACCGAGGTGGCGCGCAGCAGCGGCAGCTCGTCCTTCGACCGCTCCGCCGAGAATGCTATCCGGCGCGCCTCGCCATTGACGGTCCCTGACGATGAAGAGGTCTTCCAGCGCGCTGGCCTCGAGCATTTCGTTTTCCGATTCAACCCGGACGGATAATCATGCATCCACGATTGAAAGCACTGGCCGCCGCCGCGCTCACCCTCGGGTTTCTTCCCGGGTTGGCAAAAGCGGAACTCGTAGTGGAGATCACCCAGGGCGCAGAAGCGGCGCTGCCCATCGCCGTCGCCGAGTTCGGTGACGATGGCGATGCGCCACCTGAGGACATCGCCACCATCATCCGCAACAACCTGCTGCGCAGCGGCCAGTTCGATCCGCTGCCCCAGGAGGAGTTCATCGACAACCCGACCCGCAGCGATGACGTGCGCTACGAGAACTGGCGTGCCCTCGGGGTCGACAATCTGGTGGTGGGGGAAACCCGGCGCGACGGCGACAACTTCCAGGTCCGCTTCGAGCTGCTGGACGTGTTCACCGGCGACCGCATGCTTGGCCGCTCCTTCCGGGTCCAGCCCGGCTCCCTGCGCGCGGTGGCCCACGTCATCAGCGACAGCATCCACGAGGAGCTGCTGGACCGCCCCGGCGCCTTCAACACCATGGTGGCCTATGTGGCGATCAACGAAAGCGGGGAGGAAAGGGAATTCGAACTGATCGTCGCAGACGCCGACGGGCACGACCCACAGTCGATCCTGACCTCCTCCGAACCGCTGCTCTCCCCGGCCTGGGCGCCGGACCGGGAACGCCTGGCCTACGTCTCCTTCGAGGGTCGCCGCTCGGAGATCTTCGTGCAGAACATCCGCACCGGCGAGCGTGACAACATCGCCAGCTTTCGGGGCCTGAACAGTGCGCCGGCCTGGTCCCCGGAAGGCAACACGCTGGCGGTGACTCTGTCCAAGGATGGCCAGACCGACATCTACGCGCTGGACGTGGAGACCGGCTCCACAACGCAGATCACCAACCACTACAGCATCGACACGGAAGCGGCCTGGAGCCCCGACGGCGAAAGCATCTATTTCACCTCCGACCGCGCCGGCAACCCGAATATATTCCGAGCCGACGCCGACGGCGGCAACGTGGAGCGCATCACCTACGAAGGCACCTACAACGCCTCTCCGGACATCTCCCCGGACGGCGAACAACTGGCCATGGTCCACCGCACTGACGACGGCTTCCGCATCGCGGTGCAGGATCTCAACCGCGACCGGTTCCGGGTGGTCAGCGAAGGGCCCCACGACGAAAGCCCGAGCTTTGCACCCAACGGTGCGTTGCTGGTCTACGCCACTCGCCAGGATGGCGTTGGCGTTCTCGGTACGGCCTCCATGTATGGCGAGGCGCGCCACATTATGGCCACGGAAGGTCGCACGCTGCGGGAACCGGCCTGGTCACCGCAGTAGAACCATTACAACGATGATTGAACGTGAGAGGTATACACGATGATGCATAGCAAACGGTTTGCCCCCTGGCTTCTCGCCGCCGCTTTCGCGCTGGTCCTTGCCGGTTGCGCCACACCGGGCGAAGACGAAGAACGGGTGGAAGACCAGGACGATGAGCTGACCGAAGAGGAAATGGCGGCCCTGGACGAAGAGGAACGGCGCGCTGCGGAGGCCCGTGCGGCCCGCGAGCGGGGGGCTCTGGAAGGCGAAGCCCTGGAAGCGGCACTGGAAGACCCCGACAGCCCGATCTCCGAGCGAACCGTCTACTTCGCTTTTGACAGCAGCGACATCCGCGACGACGATATGGCGATACTGGAAGCCCACGGTGAATTCCTGTCGGATCATCCGAACCAGCAGGTCACCATCGAGGGCCATACCGATGAGCGTGGTGCGCGGGAATACAACCTGGCCCTGGGCGAACGCCGTGCCGAATCGGTCAAGCGCATTCTCGTACTGAGCGGCGCTTCCGAGGACCAGCTCGAGGTGGTGAGCTACGGTGAAGAGAATCCGGTTGCCAGCGGCAGCGACGAGGAAGCCTACCAGCAGAACCGCCGGGCCGAGCTGGTCTACTGAGGACTGACCCCGGGGCACTGCCCCGGGATATCCCTGAGCGGCGATGGCGCGCGGTCATCGTCGCCAGCTTTCACAGGTGACGATCCATGATCCCCGTTGTGAACAACACCACCAAGCGATCCGTCCCCGCGGCCTGTCTGGGCCTGCTGCTGGCCGTGTCTCTGACCGCTCCCGGCACGGCCGGCGCCGACGACGATCTGGAACGCCGCATGGACCGGCTGGAGCGCGTGCTGGACTCCCGGGCGCTGGCCGAGCTCAGCAACCGCCAGGAGCGACTGCAGCGGGAGGTCTCACGGCTCATCGGCGAGATCGAGTCCCTGGAGCGACAGATCGAGGAGGTCAACCGGCAGCAACGCAACCTCTTCGAGGATCTGGACGATCGCGTTCTGGAACTGGAGCAGTCGGGCGTCGCCGGAGGAGCGGGTGAAGACGTCGCCGATACGCCAGCCCTGGACGCCGCCGTTGACGATGACGACGCCCTGATGGACGACGAGGCCGCTGCGGAAGCGGAACGGGATACATCCACCGCGGCCGAGATCTACTCCCGCGCTTTTGATAAGCTTCGCGACGGCGATTACGCGGAAGCCGGCGCAGGGTTCCAGGAGATCCTGGACGACCACGGCGACGGCGACTACGCCGACAATGCCCGCTACTGGCTCGCCGAAACGCACTACGTGGTGCGCGAGTTCGATGAAGCCATGGAGCATTTCCGGACCCTGATCGACACGCCGGACAGCGGCAAACACGCCGATGCCATGCTCAAGGCCGGGTACATACACTACGAGCGGGAAGAATGGGGCGAGGCCCGCGAGCTGCTGCAGTCGGTACGCGACGAGTACCCCGACAGCACGGTCGCCAACCTGGCCGCCAACCGCCTCGAACAGATGGACGACGAAGGCCGCTGAGCGGCAACCATGAACGAGACAAGCGACACCGCGCGGCTGCGCATCACCGAGATCTTCCACTCCCTGCAGGGCGAGGCGCGCAGTGTGGGCTGGCCCACCGTGTTCGTGCGCCTCACCGGCTGCCCGCTGCGTTGCCACTACTGCGACACCGCCTACGCCTTCCACGGCGGTGACAACCGATCACTGCCCGAGATCATGGCCGAGGTACAGCGCTACGGCAGCCGGCACGTCACGGTGACCGGCGGCGAACCGCTGGCCCAGCGCAAGGGCTGCCTCGCCCTGCTACAGGCACTGGTGGACGCCGATTACGAGGTGTCGATCGAGACCTCCGGCGCCATGGACATCAGCGGCATCGACAGTCGCGTGAGCCGGGTGGTCGACCTGAAAACCCCGGCATCGGGGGAGTCCGGACGCAACCTGTGGTCGAACATCGAGTTGCTGGAGCCGAACGATCAGGTCAAGTTCGTGATCTGCGACCGCGCCGACTACGACTGGGCGCGAGCGGTGCTCGACGAGCATGCGCTTGCGGATCGTTGCGAGGTGCTGTTCTCGCCGAGCTTCGGCCAGCTCTCCGGTCGCGACCTGGCCGACTGGGTGGTTGCCGACGCCCTGCCCGTGCGATTCCAGCTCCAGTTGCACAAGCTGCTCTGGGGCGACGTCCCCGGCCGCTGACATGGGCAGCCCGCAGCCTCCCGCCATCATTCTGCTCTCCGGAGGGCTCGACTCGGCCACGGTGCTCGCCATGGCTGCGGACCTCGGCTACCGGTGCCACGCCATCAGTTTCGACTACGGCCAGCGCCACCGCTCTGAGCTCGCCGCCTGCGATGCCATCGCCGCCCGGGGCGCCCACGAGCACCGGCGCGTCACCCTGGATCTGGGGGCCATCGGCGGCTCCGCGCTCACCGACAGCGCCATCGACGTCCCCGAGACGCCCGCCGATGGCATTCCGGTCACCTACGTGCCGGCCCGTAATACCGTGTTTCTGTCGCTGGCACTGGGCTACGCCGAAGTGGTCGGCGCATTCGACCTGTTCATCGGCGTCAACGCCGTCGACTACTCCGGGTACCCCGACTGCCGGCCGGACTTCATCCGCGCGTTCGAGACCACAGCCAACCTGGCCACCCGGGCCGGCACCGAAAGCGATCAGCGTTTCCGCATCCACGCGCCCCTGAGCGACATGAGCAAGGCCGAAATCATTCGGCGCGGCCTGGCGCTGGGTGTCGACTACAGCCGCACCGTCTCGTGCTACCAGGCTGATGATCAGGGCCGTGCCTGCGGCGTGTGCGACTCCTGCCGCCTGCGGGCCGCCGGTTTCCGAGAAGCCGGCGTCACCGACCCCACACGCTACCGGCCCGACGCCGAAGCGCGGTGAACGCGATCATGCCCCAAGGTTTGACAGTCAGATTAGTTTGGGTATGATTCGCGGCGGTTGGGTCGTTAGCTCAGTTGGTAGAGCATCGGACTTTTAATCCGCTGGTCGCAGGTTCGAATCCTGCACGACCCACCAATCTCTCCCTCCGAGACGCCGTCATATGCCCTGCGAGTGCCCGGCGCTTGTCGAAATTCTTTACACCTTACGGATAAAGAGATAAGACTCCTGATTCAATTCAGCAGCTAACCGTGTGTTACCGATACAGGTTCGGCGAGTTGGCAACGAAGCTGCATACGGTCGGCCCGCGGCTCGCGACAATCAAAAAAAGCGCTGCCGTGCCCGTCGATTACGCAGGAGTTCACGCCATGGCACCCGCATCCACCGCCCCGTCGCTGTGCCCGTCACCCACCCGCTACGGCTCTGGCATTCCCCGGCGGTGGCTCAGGCCGCTGGTCGTCGCCGTCGCCATGGTGGCGTCGCCCGGCCATGCCACGGTGGCCGACCCGATCCCGCCGGGGATGACCGAACGGCAGCACGACCTTCTGGTCTACGCATGGCATGAGGGCATGAAACGAAACCTGGCGGTCACCACCGCGTCCATTCTCCTCCAGGAGTCCTCGGCAGGTACCGACCACAAGGTAGGCGACCGCAGCAACGGTTTCGGGCGCCGCTCCTACGGCGTGATGCAACTGCAACTCCGCGCCGCGTACGACGCCCTGGAGCATTGCCCCGAGCTGGGAAGCTTCCGCACCGAAGAGGAAGTCATCGCCCGGCTGATTCACGATGACAGATGGAACATCCGCGTCGGGGTGTGCTTCCTGGACCGACTGAATTCCCGCACCAACATGACGTGGCGCGAGCTGATCACGGCGTACAACCGAGGCATCCAGGGAAGTCGTGCCGTCGACCCCGACTCGTTCCCCTACACGCTCGGCGTGGTCGCCCATGCCACCGCCGGCGGCCTTGTGGGCGACAACCGCGCCTATTTTCAGCGCAAGGCCGAGGAGCGCTACGGCCCGGCACTGCGGGACCGCGAACGACCAGCAACCGAGGTGGCCATCGACCTGCCGCTGTACTGGCACTAGCGGGGACTGTCGGCATTCTTGACACTGCCTGCCCGCATACCAGCCCGCTCGACTTGCGCATCCCTAGGGTCTCCTCCCCGTCGGTGTGGTTATCGCCCCCGGCATCACACGGCGTGCCGCGCGCTCGCCTCGACGCCGTCGCGCCGGAAGGCCAGTGGGTCGCGGACGTACTCGGCATCGAAGTCGTCGGTGTGTATGGCCTCGCGCCGCAGGGCGTCGTAGGCCCGGATCGCGTCCGCATCCACCGTGCCGATGATCTTCTCGCGCACCGCGTCCACGAGCTGGGCATCCAGGTCCGCACCGTTGATCCGGCCACGGGATACCGCCTTGAGGAAACGCTCGTACGCCGGACCCACCCTCTGCAACTGCTCGAACGTCTTCAGCAACTGGCCCGTGGGGTCGGTGGCACGGTCTCCCACGTAGATGTGCCCACGCAGGACCTCGGAGACGGCGTTGGGGCGCATCATGAGATCTGCGATCTGGCCGTTGAGCGCGTCGGCCGGGCGCTTCCAGGGCTGCCCGAAGGGCAGCACCACCCACGCCAGCAATCGGCCGACCAGCGGTTTCGGATAGTTGCGGCAGAACGCGTCCAGCGCCTCGCCGGCACGACTCAGTGCGTGGTCGAGCGCCCAGCGGGCGTGAGGCAAATGATCGTCGGAGTCCCGACCGTAGGTCTCGTAGTACTTCAGCACCGCAGTCGCTAGATAGAGCTGCGAGAGCATGTCACCGAGCCGCGCCGAGGTGGATTCCCTGAGCTTGAGGCTGCCCCCCAAAGTGCTCATGGCCACGTCGGAGCAGAACGACAGAGCGGCAGAGAGACGCTCCACGTCCCGGTAGTAGCCTTTGAGGGGACCGGAGACGGGCGTCTGCGCCAGCCTCGCGCCGGTGAGGGCCAGCCCCCACGCGCGGACGCCTCGATTGATGGTATAGCCGGCGTGGGCCCAGAACAGCCTGTCGAAGCGCTCCAGGTCGTTGTCGCGGGTCGCCTCCATTTCCGGATAGACGTACGGATGGCAGCGGATGGCGCCCTGCCCGAAGATCATCAGACTGCGGGTCATGATGTTGGCGCCCTCCACGGTGATGGCCACGGGAAGCTGCTGCCAGGGAATGGCCAGGTAGTTGCGCGGCCCCATGATGACGCCGCGGCCGCCGTGGATATCCATGGCGTCGGTCACGACCTGCCGCATCATCTCGGTGCTGTGGTACTTCAACAGCGCCGTGATGACGCCCGGGGAACACCGATCCAATGCGGTGGCGGTGAGGGTGCGACTGGCCTCGAGCGTGTAGGTCAGCCCGCCGATCCGGCCCATGGCCTCCTGGACGCCTTCGAAGCGGCCAATGGGGACGTTGAACTGGCGACGGATCGCCGTGTAGGCGCCGGTGGCACCATACAACCCCTTGCCGGTGGCGGTGGCCAGTGCCGGCAACGAGATGCCACGCCCGGCGGACAGGCACTCCACCAGCATGCGCCAGCCCGCACCGGCCATGGCCGGACCGCCAATGATGGCGTCCACGGGCACGAACACGTTGCGCCCGCGGAGGGGGCCATTCATGAAGGCGCCACCGGGGTAGTGCCGGCGACCGATCTCCAGGCCGTCTGCGTCGCCGGGCACCAGCGCACAGGTGATGCCGTAATCCGTGGTGGTGCCGTCGCCGAGAAGCCCGTCCGGGTCCAGCAGGCGGAACGCCAGCCCGATGACGGTCGCCACCGGAGCCAGGGTGATGTAGCGCTTGTCGAAGGTGAGCTCGATGCCGAGAACGGATTCGCCATTGACGGTGCGGCGGCACACCACGCCGGTGTCGGGGATCGCGCCGGCGTCCGAACCCACTTCGGGGCCGGTCAGACCGAAGCAGGGCGTTTCCTCACCGCGCGCCAGACGCGGCAGCCAGTAGGCCTGCTGCTCGGCGGTGCCGTAGTGCTGAAGGAGTTCGCCCGGGCCCAGGGAGTTGGGCACCATCACGGTCACGGCCGCGGTCACCGATCGGGTCGCGATCTTCGACACCACCATGGACTGGGCCTGGGCCGAGAAGCCCAGGCCGCCATGCTCCTTGCGGATCAGCATGCCGAAGAAGCCCCGTTCGCGGATGAACGCCCACACCTCCGGCGGCAGGTCCTTGTCCTCGAAATGGATCTGCCATTCGTCGAGCATGGCACAGAGGGCGCCGGTATCCTCATCCAGGAACCGCTGCTCCTCATCGGTGAGGCGGGTATACGGCGTATCCAGCAGCTGTGGCCAGTCGGGGCGCCCGCGGAACAGCTCCGCTTCCCACCAGGTGTCACCCGCCTCCAGCGCTTCCCGCTCCGTATCGGACATGGCAGGAAGCACCGCACGAAAGGCCCGGAACAGGGGTGCGGTCAGCACCCGCCGCCGCAGCGCAGGCACGTTGAGGAGCACCGCCAGCGACACCAGCACCAGCGCGCCGGCCAGCGCCCCCGCAGGACCCAGAGGTCCAACCAGCCAGGTGGCCGCGAACGCGGCGGCAACCAGCGCTGTCACAGTGACGAGGCGGATGCCACGATAAAGCGCGGTGACCAGAAGCACCAGCAGGGCAAGCATGATGGCGGGGTACATGACAAATCTCCGTTTGTGAAAAGCTTACTTTCCTGATAATGAATAGAGGATAGCGCCGCGTCAACACGACCGGTCGCACACTGACGGAGCTGCACCTGGCTCAGGGAGGCCTGATCATGGCAAGAGCACATCGACGAGGGATCATCTACGCGGGCTGTGGCTGGCTGGCATACCTTGGCCCGACACCACCACTGGGTGCGCACGCGCATCCGGCCCTGGGGCTGTATGTGGGCCTGGACGGTCCCATCCGCGTTGCCGGGACACCACACGCGGTGCCGTCGCTGTGTGTACCGCCTGAAACGGAGACGCCGGCGATCACGCCCGAGGGGCGCGAGATGGCCTTTCTGTTCCTGTCAGCGGAACACCCGGCGTTCGCCGACGCCCGCGCCAGGACCGAGACCAGCCGCTGCCGAGAGGCCTCGGACCAACTGGATGCGCTGGCCGAGCTGCTGCGCGAGATCCGGCGCGAGCGCACGGGCGGCGATGAAGCCTTTACCCGGATCTCCGACGCTCTGGCCCTGGAGGGAGCCCCCCCGGGGCATTCCCGCCTCGAAAAGGCGCTGGCCTGGCTGCGGGACCGCCCGACCGCCAACCTGTCGCTGGAAGACGTGGCACGCCATGTCCACCTGTCGCCTCGACGTTTTCAGACCATATTCCGGGAAGGGACCGGGATCCGCTTCCGCCGCTACCGGCTCTGGCAGCGGCTGCAAGCGGCCGCCGAAGAGCTGCCGCAGTACCGCCACCTCACGGACCTGGCATTGACGGCCGGGTTCGCCGACCTCGCTCACCTGAGCCGTTCGTTCCGGGAGATGTTCGGCATCGCCCCCTTCAAGGGGCTGCGCGCGGCGGGGCCGTTCTCTTTCCGGCCGATCCGCAATCTTCACCCACCGGCGGCGGGCGAAGCCTAGGGTCCCGCGCTTCAGGCGCTGACACCACCCGCCGTCAACGTCTGCAGTGGCTGCAGCGGGGCCGCGTGGCCCCAGAGGCTTGCGAGCACGGGCTCGCCTGCGGCGATGTCACCGGTACTCCAGAACCGGCTGCTGCCGCGGTGCTCCGCCGGGGCCAGCAGCCCGTCGAGCTGCAACCGGCGGCGCACCTCCCGGGCCACGGCCGCCCCAGTATCGACGATGGCCACATCCGGGCCCACGCGCTCCTCTATGGCGGGCGCCAGGAACGGGTAGTGCGTACAGCCCAGGATGATGACGTCGGCACCCGCGTCCTGGAGCGGTCGCAGATAGCGCACCAGCAGCTCCAGGGCGCGGTCACCGCGAAGATCCCCGGACTCCACGGCGGCGACCAGCCCCGGGCAGGGCTGCGTCACCACCCGGAGGTCGCCTGCGTACTGCTCCAGCAGCGCGGCGAAGCGGGCGCTCGCCAGGGTGCCTTCCGTCGCCAGTACGCCCACGGTGCCAGCGCGGGTCAGCCCGGCGGCGGGTTTAATGGCCGGCTCCATACCGATGATCGGAACGCTCCAGCGAGCGCGCAGGGCGTTCACCGCCACCGCCGTGGCCGTGTTGCACGCCACCACCACGGCCTTGGCCCCCTGCCCCAGCAGAAAACCGGAGACCGCCTGCGCCCGTGAGCGGATCGCGTCCGGCGTCCGGTTGCCGTAAGGGACATGGGCGGCATCGGCGACGTAGAGGAGATCCTCGCCCGGCAACAGCGCGCGGATTTCCCGCAGCACCGAAAGGCCACCCAGGCCGGAGTCGAACACGCCGATGGGCGCGGTGGCGCGGCTGTCGTACCGATGCGTCACGCGTCAGGCCTCCAGAGCATCGACGATCCGGGCAAGCGCGTCGCCGCAGGAGGCCTCGACCTTGATCGCCGCTTCCCGGTCGCCACGCGTCTCACCGAGGTTGAGCACCGCCACGGGAATATCCCGCGCCGCCGCGTGACGGACGAACCGGTAGCCGGACCACACCATCAGTGAGGACCCCACCACCAGCAGCAGATCCGCCTCGTCGAGTCGCGTGAACGCCGTCTCCACGCGCTCCGGGGGCACTTTCTCGCCGAAGAACACCACTTCGGGCTTGAGCAGCCCGCCACAGGAGGGGCAGTCGGGCACGCGAAAGGTCTCGAAGGCGGACGATTCCAGGTCCACATCGCCGTCCGGGGCCAGCTGCTCCGGTTCCACGTCCCAGCCGGAGTTCCAGTCCGTCAGGGTGGCCTGCATGGCGTCCCGCGACAGGCGGTGGCCGCAGTCAAGACACGCCACCACGTCGAGCCGCCCGTGCAGGTCGGTCACGGTGCGGCTGCCGGCCCGCTGGTGCAGCCCGTCCACGTTCTGGGTAATCAGCCAGTGCAGGTGCCCGGCACGCTCCAGGCGCGCCAGCGCCTCATGGCCGGAATTGGGCTGCGCCTGGCGCATCAGCGACCAGCCGGCCATGCTGCGGGCCCAGTAACGCCGTCGCGCGTGGGCGCTGCGCTGGAACTCGCGTAACTGGATCGGGGGCTTGCGCTTCCAGCCCCCGTGGATGTCCCGGTAATCCGGGATCCCGGATTCGGTGCTCAGACCGGCACCGGTGAGCACCAGCGGTCGTCGGCTGGCGTCCAGCATGGCCACCAGGCGGTGCAGTTCAGCCGGCTCACCGGCGGTCATGGATGTGGCGGGCATGACTCTCCTCGGTCGGTATCCCGATGAACGGGCACGGTCAGGTCGCAGAACGCCGGGCACCCTTCACCAGCTCCAGGTCCTCCCGCTCCCACGGGGGCAGCGGGGTGAACTCGTCCACCAGGAAATCCACGAAGGCACGAACCTTGCGCGAGAGGTGCCGCCCCTGGGGAAAGAGTACGTAGTACGCGGAACTCTCCTGAGTGTAACCCGGCAGCAGCTGCACCAGCTCGCCACTGCGGATGCGGGGCGCAACCAGCCATGTGGACAGTCGCGCCAGGCCGACCCCGGCCAGGGCGGCCTCGTAGAGCGCACTGGCGGTGTTGGAGTGGAAATTGCCGCGCACATGGATGACCCGCGGGCTGCCGTCGTCGAACTCGAACTCCCAGTCGTTGAACCGGGACACGTTATAGAGCGTCAGGCAGTTGTGGTCCAGCAGTTCTTCCGGCGTCTGCGGCTCACCGTTGCGCTGGATGTACTCCGGCGACGCGACGATGATCCGGCGGTTCACGGCGAGCTTGCGGGCCACCAGCGACGGATCGTTGACCTGCTCCTGGAGCATGATGGCGGCATCCACCCCTTCGTCCACCAGATCCACCTGCCGGTCCGTGAGCTCGAACTCCAGGTTGAGCTCCGGATGCCGCGAGAGGAACCGGTTGATGCGCGGCAGCACTTCACCGCGCGCGAAGGCGGCCGTTGCCGTCACCCGCAGCGTGCCGCGCACCTGGTCCTGCAGGGAGCTCACCGCCTCCTCCGCCTCCTCGATCTGCATCATGATCCGGGAACAACGGTCGTAGAAGTCCCGCCCCACCTCGGTGAGGCTGATGCGCCGGGTGGTGCGGTTGAACAGACGGGCACCGAGGCGGTCCTCCAGGCGCCGGATCTGCTTGCTGATCGCCGACGGCGTCATGTCGAGCGCGCGGGCCGCTGCGGAGAAACTGCCATCCTCCACGCAGCGCACGAAGATCATCATTTCCGAAGCGCGGTCCATCAGCGAAAACCTCCTTTGATTATTGCCGGACAGGAAAAACCCTTATGATAAAGACCGGTTTGTCTACGCTCTCGGTTTCCGTTATGCTGCTCCGCAACATCGACGCCATCGTCTGAGCTGAAGCCGGGAGGTGACCATGAGGCGGTTATCACGTTTTTTCCGCAAGAGTTTCCTTAGTCTGGAAGAGTCCGAGCCGGCTCGCACCCACTCCGGCCAGCCCCAGACCGAGACGGCGCGGCTGCTGGACGCAGAGTTCGACAGCCGCGAAGCACTGCAGACCGCCATTCGGGTCTGCGCAGGCCGCAACCCTTCCGGGCTGGCCTGAAGTCGATTGTAGTTCGGTGGGCCGTCGCGCCGCGGCTGCCCACCCGTGATGCTTCTCCTCCTCCTTCGTAGTCTCTACGAAGTTCGGCGGGTTCCTTCCGGGACCCGCCTTTTTTTTGACCGGTCCGCGGAGCGCCCGCCTGGTCTGCCCGATCACAAGGCTTATGCCCGCTAAACGGATGATTCGCAGTGGATTTTCCACTAATATTCCGGAACATCGCGCAGGCGGACCATTCACCTCCCGCGGAGACTCTCATCGGCGCCTGCCGATTTCCGCGGAACGGGTTCGCAGATTGCGACAATGGCGTGCCCAAGGGTCTGTACACGCTGATAGAGCGAACAGTACACTTCGCGCGCCTTGCCCCGGAACTCCCTGTCTTCAGGGGCGTTTCTGAGGTCACCAAACGCTGGACGGCCGGCATGTCTGCCGCGATCGTCCGTTTTGTAATGCCATTCACGCAGTAAACACAGGAGGCCGTCATGCAGTACGATTCCCTTCAGCAGCACACTCCGGCGGCCGAACAGCCGCATCTCGCCCAGGTTCGCCTGGAAGCGGACATGCTCCGCGGCGCCGTGATGGCCAACGGAATCCAGTCCGTGGTCCGCGCGATCCGCACCATGGCGATGCGGTGCTCGCGGGCAGCCGCCTGAGGCACCGTGCCCACGCAAAGCCGCGACGGACACCCTGACCGTCGCGGCCTCGCAGGGTCAGTAAGCTTGCAACGCCTGCAACTCGTCACGCAGATCCCGCAGTAGTTCATCTCCTCCGAAATCCTGCCATTCCTCGTCGGACAGATCTTCCCGCATCCCCTCAACCAGTTCGATGCGATCCGAGACGGCGCACCGTCTCCGAAGCACACGTTCGTGCGCGGCACGATGGCGCTGGGTGACTTCAAGCCCTCGCTCCTCGGCACTGCGCGCGATCGCAGGCCATTCCGCCGCAACCTCCTCGGCGGCGCGATCGGCGCAGCGTCCATCAATGGCGTCCAGGGCCTCGTCCAGACCGCCACCGAACGCCACCGGCGCCATCAACGCAGCGCACAGCCCGGCCAACCCCCGGCGACGCTTCCCCGGCTTCATGACTGCAAGCGCTCCGGGAATGCATCGCGGGCGTGCTTGAGCTTTGGCGCGATGACGAACTGACAGTAGGGCTGGAACACGTTCCGGGTGAAAAAGTCCTGATGCTCGGTTTCCGCCGGCCAGAACGTGACTCCCGGCTCAATGGTGGTCACCACCGGGTGCTGCCACACGCCGCTGTCCTCTTCACGACGGATTGCCTCCCGCGCCTGGCGCTCCTGTTCGTCGTCCAGGGGCATGACGGTGGAGCGATACTGCGTGCCCACGTCCTGCCCCTGGCGGTTGAGCTGGGTGGGGTCATGGATATTGAAGAAGACCTGCAACAGTTCAGGGTAACTGATGACCGTCGGGTCGAAACGCACGCGGACCACCTCGGCGTGGCCGGTGGCGCCGCTGCACACCTGCTCGTAGGTGGGGTTCTCACGCTTGCCGCCGGCATAGCCGGAGGTCACCTCGTGCACGCCGTTCAGCTCCCGGAACACCGCATCCAGGCACCAGAAGCAGCCACCACCCAGAATCGCGGTCTGTTGCGTACTCATGATTGCTCCTCACCGTTACCAGCATTCGCGGTTCGCCACGGCCCGTGACCGTCGCCGGTCACCCGGCCTTCGTCGCGCAGCTTCTCCAGATGCGCTCGCACGGAGCCGAAGGCCACGCGCTGCAGCGCTTCGGGGACGTGGGTGTAAATGCGACCGACCAGTTCCGGGATCTGCGCCTCTCCAGCACTGACCAGTTCCAGAATCATCCGTTCCCGCTCCAGCCGATGCGCGATCACCGCCTCGAGGACGTCGCGCGGCGGCCGCAACAGGCGGCCATGGCCGGGCGCGATTGCTTCCAGCGACAGCTCCCGCAGCCGGCGCAGGGAATTCAGGTAGTCCTGCATGCAGCCGTCCGGCGGGCTGATCACCACGGTACTGCCGTCCATGACCTGATCGCCGGCAATGAGGATGCGGTCCTGCTCCAGCAGAAAGCACAGGTGGTCCGCCGCGTGCCCGGGGGTATGCAGGCAGTGCAGGGTGAAATCGTCGCCATCGAGCCGGTCGCCGTCGTCAATGGCGTGATCCGCCGCCAGTTCGGCATCGCGGATGCCCTGGAGTTCGTTGGGATGGGCCATGACCGGCGCATCGGTTATGGCCTGCAACCGCCGCGCCCCCGGCGAGTGGTCCGGGTGGGCATGGGTGATGAGAATGGCGCGGATACGCCCGTCTCCGGCTTCGGCCACGGCCTGGAGATGCGCCTCCTCGTCCGGCCCCGGATCCACCACCACGCGATCGGCATCACCGACGATCCAGGTGTTGGTCCCCGGACCGGTCATCATGCCGGGGTTGGGCGCGGTGATGCGGGCGAGCCGGGGTGTAACGCGGTACAACCGCCCCGGGGTGAACTGATCTTCTGTTTGACTCTGTTCCATGGCTGCAGCATACCTTACAGGAAGCCCTGAACGATTGCCCCGGGAGGCGCCACCCCGCATGAATCGCACATCCGCCGAAATCGCCACGCGGCGCTACTCACTCGTCCAGCGCCTCATCCACTGGATCGTCGCCGCCCTGGTGCTCACCGCCATCGCCGCCGGCATGACCCTCGGCACCCTGGGTTTCGAGGGCGCCCGGGACCGCTTCGGCCTCGACGTGACCAACGCGCTGTACACCTACCACAAGACCTTCGGCGTGCTGATTCTGGTATTGATGCTCGCACGGGTGGTGCTGCGCGTGGTCGCGGGCAAGCCGGAGTACTTCCGCTCGCTGGAACCGTGGCAGCGACTCCTGAGCAATACCGTCCACGCCCTGCTCTACGTGCTGCTGCTCGTCATGCCCGTGCTCGGCTGGCTGGCGACGGCGGCCGGCGATTTCCCGGTGGAGTTCTTCGGTCTGCACCTGCCGGGCCTCATCGGCGTCGACCAGGCGCTGTCCGAGCAGTTGTTCTTCTGGCACGCGACAGTAGGCTGGGCCATTGCCGCCCTCGTGTGCCTCCACATCGCCGGTGCCGTGTACCACTGGCGCGTACGCCGGGACGGCGTCATGCAGCGCATGAGCCTATTCCCGTAATCCGCCACCAAGGGACAGGGTGCGCAGCGACTGGGCCGGCATGGGGCGCGGCCGCTGCCGGGGCAGTTGCGGCGGTGCGGCCGCATGCCCCGCGGTGGCGGGCGCGCCCGACCGCTCCCGCGCCGCCAGCCTCTCCAGCACGTCCACTCCGCGCCTGTCCGCCGGTGTCGGCATGAACGAATCTCCCCGGGCCGAGACGGTACGGCTGCTCACCCGCGCCAGCAGCGGCGCGCCGAGCACCGGCAGCACCACGGGCGACAACCACCACAACAACGTCGGCGCCAGCCAGCCAAGAACGCCCACCGTGGCCGCCGCCGGAATGACCAGGGCGATGGTTCCACGGCAGGCAGCGCGCCACGGCAGCATGCGACCCTCGCGCTGCTGAGCATCCCAGCTGGTGGCCTGGCCGAGGAGCACCTGCAGCACGAACCCGGCATGAAACGCCAGCAGGACCGGCGCCAGCAGGACGGAGAACAGCAGCTCCACCAGGGCGTTGACAGTGATGCGCCACCGACCCGCCGGCCTGTCGTGCCGGCGCATGAGCAGCAGGATGGAGCCGAGCAGACGGGGGCCAAGCAGAAGCGCAACCGTCAGCCCCAGCAACAGCATCGGCGCCGCTCCGGCAACGGTCAACAGGGAAGCCCCCTTGCCGCTCAGGGCGTCCACGGTCGTGAGGGCCAGCAGCGCCAGCCACAGCGGCGACACCAGATAGGTCAGGGCCCCCATCAGGAAGTGGAGTCGGCTCATGGGGTGCAGCCCGTCTCCGGCGATGAGCCGCAGGTGCTGGAGGTTGCCCTGCGTCCAGCGGCGATCGCGCTTGGCGTACGCCAGCATGTTCGTGGGCAGCTCTTCGTAGCTCCCGTCCAGTTCCGGCAGCAGCCAGACGGACCAGCCGGCCCGCCGCAGCAGCGCCGCCTCGACGAAGTCGTGGCTGAGAATCTCGCCCCCCAGTGGCGGGCGACCCGGCAGGGTCGGCAATCCGCAGTGGGCCGTGAACGGCCGCACACGGACGATGGCGTTGTGCCCCCAGTAGTTGGCCGCATCGCCATACCAGAAGGCCAGACCACTCGCGAGCATCGGGCTGTAGACCGCTCCGGCGTACTGGAGCAGACGACCGAACACCGTGGTCTGGCGCACCGGCACGGGCACTGTCTGGATCAGCCCGGCCCCGGGGTTGGCCTCCATGTACCGGGCCAGCGTCACCAGGGCCTCGCCCGTCATGAGGCTGTCGGCGTCCAGCACCACCATGTGGTCGTACCTGGCACCCCAGCGCCGACAGAAATCGGCCACGTTTCCGGCCTTGCGTCCGGTGTTCCGCTCACGCCGCCGGTAGTGCGCCACCAGCCCCCGGGGGAGCTCGGTGCGCAACCGGGCCACCTCATCCTGCTCGGCGTCGGCGATGGACGGGTCGGTGGTGTCGCTGAGCAGAAAGATCTCGAACGCGGCCACCTGGCCCGTCTTCCCCAGTGACTCCCCCATGGCGGCAAGCCCGTTCACGACGCGTACCGGGTCTTCGTTGTGGACGGGCATGACCAGCGCCGTGCGCGTGCAAAGTGGATCGTGCTCCCACACCGGGGGACGCCGACGCCGGAGTCCCAGTGCCTGCCGACCCAGCAAGCGCAGGCCGAACCCCACCGCTGCGGTCCAGAACGCCAGGGCGATCCAGGTGAAAAGGACGATGAACAGGGCGCTCAGCACCCACGCGAGTGGCCGCTCCCAGGCGCCGCCCATCATGGTGTGCAGCAGCGCCAGTCCGGCAGCGACGGTGGCGCCCACAACGCCGAAGAAGACCAGCCTGCGCAGTGCCATGTTGGGCGCATGCAAGGCCCACTCGGGCTCCGTCCCCGCCACCGTCCCGTTATCAACGTTCATCGGGGTACCACACAAAGCTCCAGGTCTCGCTGAGCCGCTCACCATTACGGTGCAGGTAGAGCTGCATGTCGGCCGGCGTCTCACCCTGCGGACGCAGGCGAAAACTCGCGCGCCAGGCCTTCGGCTCCGGTAGCGGCATGATCTGCACGTCATCCACGTCGCCGCTGGTGGTGCGAAGCTGCGGTTCCAGCTCCTCGCCGTCGCCCAGCTCGCCGCCGCGGAAATCGACGATGAACCGCCGGTGCGTGCGGGGCGGCGGATCGCTCTCGCCGGGAATCGCCGCCCAGCCGCTGCGCGTGCGCACGACCCGCGCCAGCCCCTGCGGGTCCGGCACCCGGTCGTACGGCGTCAGTCGGTATCGGTAGGTGCGCTGCCCGCCGGCCTTGAAAGGCTCATCCGGCGCCCAGTAGGCCACGATATTGTCGTCGGTCTCGCCGGCAGCGGGGATCTCCACCAGCTGGACGGCGCCGCTGCCCCAGTCTCCGTCCGGTGCCACCCAGTGGCTGGGCCGCCGGTGGTAGTTCGCCTCGAGGTCGAGGTAGCTGGCGAACCGGCGATCGCGCTGAACCAGACCGAACCCGCGCGGGTCGTGATCCTGAAGGGCGGTCACGCGAACCGTGCCGGGGTTGATCAGTGGCCGCCAGATCCGCTCGCCGGCATGGGTCTCCGCCAGCAGCCCGTCGGAGTCGTGCACCCGGGGACGGAAATCGTCCCGCTGAGTGGTACTCGGCTGACCGTGTGAAAACATGCTGGTCAGCGGCGCCACGCCCAGGTTGTGGATCGTCCGCCGCGCGAACAGCCGCTTCTCCACGTCCACGGTCACGCGCGGCTCCACCCGGACCTGAAAGCGGTAGGACCCCGTCACGGACGGGCTGTCCAGCAGCGCGACCACCTCCATGCGCGTCGCGCCCTCCGCGGGGCGCTGTAGCCAGAACGCCCGAAAGGCGGGAAACTCCTCCTCTGCTCCGACCGTGTCCACTGCCAGGCCGCGGCTGGAGAGCCCGTAGACCTGGTCGCGCCCGACGAGGCGGAAGTAGGACGCGCCGAGAAAGGCCGCCACTTCGTCATGCACACCGGGCCGATTAACGGGGTAGTGGATACGGAACCCGGCGAAACCGCCAGGCTCGCCGGCATCCGCCTCCACGCCCGCCGCGTCGCCGTCGTAGTCGAAGAACGCGGTGTCGAAGGACAGCGGCTCCGGGTCTTCGCCGTCCACCGTGTAGACACGGACCGGACTGTCGAAGAGAAACCCGGGGTGAAAGAGCTGCACCGAGAATCCGTGGTCGTCGTCCCGCCACAGAGCGGCCTCCGGGCGAAAGCGAATCTGCCGGTAGGTATCGTAATCCAGGTCTGCCAGGGGCCCGGAGCCATGCACAGGAGGCGGCACATGGGGTGAGTCCGCCCGCTCCCGGGCCATTTCGGTAACGGCGTCGAACACCTGCCCCCCGGCCACCCGCGCGGGCACTGTTGCGGCCAGAAGTCCGACAGTGAGGAGCAGGTCAAGGTGGCGCGGCATGCTGCATTGCCTTCTGGCCAGTGGATTGGGACTACGGTTAATAATACAATAATTGTACAACATGAATACCAACGCCACCCCGGAGCAGGGTTGGCATGATCAAGTCACAGGGGATCGGACGTGCTGCGAGTGGCGCTGACACTGCTGGCACTCAACATCGGGCTGCTGGCGCTGGAGATCCCGCGCCACGCCGGCATGGGTCCGAACTGGCTGGCCATGGAGGCTCTTGCCCTGACAGGCCTGTTCATGCTGGTGCCGCGGCGTCGCTGGAGTGGTGTTTTGGCGGCACTGCTGGGGCTGGCCGCCCTGCTCCTGACCCTGATGGCCCTGCTGGACGCCTTGGCACGGCTGAGCCTGTCGCGGCCGCTCAACGTCTACCTGGACTACCCGCTCATCACCTCCGTTTACGACCTGGCGGTGGCCAACCTGCCGATTCCGGTCGCGCTGGCAGCAGTGGCCGGGCTGACCCTGATTCTGGCAGGTATTGCACTGGGCGTGACGCGCCTGCTGACCGGCCTCCGGCGCGATACGGCCGGAGCTGCATGGCGCTGGCTCGGGGGCGCCCTGCTGACCGCGGGACTGGCGGGGGTAATCAGCGTACAGACCCAGCCCATCGTCCCGCGCGCCATCTCTCCCGCCGTGACCATGGTGACGGACCAGGCAGGCTGGGCCGTGCGCACCCACCGTGAGAGCGCCGCCTTCGAGCGGCAGCTGGCCGCCGGCGGTGGTGCCCGGGAGCCCTTGCCCCTCCGGCAACTGGAAGGCGTGGACGTGATCGTGGGGTTCATCGAGTCCTACGGCGTATCCGCGGTGTTCGACGACCGGTATGGCCCCGTCATCCGGCCGCGCCTGATCGACATGGAGCAGCGACTCAACGCCGCCGGCCTGCACGTGGTCACGGGCACCCTGGACGCCCCCACCTTCGGGGGTCAGTCCTGGCTGGCCCATGCCACGACGCTGTCAGGGCTGTGGGTGGATAACCAGCTCCGCTACGAGCTGCTGCTCGACACCGAACGGCATACCCTGGTTGACGATTTTCGCGCCACGGGCCACCACACGGTGGTGGTGATGCCGGCGATCACGCAGGACTGGCCGGAGGGGCGGTGGTACGGCTTCGATGCCATCTTCGAGGCGGACGACATGGACTACGAGGGGCCGCCGTTCAACTGGGTTACCATGCCGGACCAGTACACTTGGTGGTTCTTCGAGCAGTCCGTGCGCCAGGCCCGGGAGGACCCGGTGTTCGGCGTACTGGCCCTGATCAGCAGCCATGCGCCCTGGGTGCCGGTGCTGCCGGTGATCGAGCGCTGGGAGACGATCGGCGACGGCGCCGTGTTCCGGCAATGGGAGGGCATCGGCGAATCGCCGGAGAGCCTGTGGCGGGATCACGACCGGGTTCGTGACCACTTCGTCCTGTCGGTGGATTACGCACTGAATGTGGCCACCGGATACGCCGAGCGGTTCGTCGCCGAAGACACGCTGCTGGTGGTGATCGGGGATCACCAGCCGGCCCGGCTGATTACCGGGCCGGAGCCCAGCGCCGGTGTTCCCGTTCACGTGATCAGCGGCGACCCGGCGCTCCTGGAACCGCTGCGCGCCCGCGGATTCACGCCAGGCGTCACTCCCGCTCATGAACAGGGGCAGGCGGGCATGGACGTGCTCATTGACTGGTTTCGGGCGGATTACGGTGACGTCGCCCCATCCCCTTGAACCGCCGGGATCAGCATGTCGCTCACCAGCCGCTCGAGCTGCCGCCGGTATGCACCGCCCGGTGACGGCGGGTTGGGATCCGAGATCATCACCACGGTCATGCCGAGGTCGGGGATCACATACAGAAGCTGACCACCGAAGCCCCAGCCGTAGTAGGCGCGCTCACCGCCCAACTCGGTGATGAACCAGCCATAGCCGTAGCCATCGTTGGTGAACCGGGAGCGGCCGCGCGGCGTCCATGAGGCGTCGATCCAGTCCTCGGCAAGCACCCGCTGGCCGCCGATCTCGCCCCCCAGGCGGTAGAGTTCGCCGAAGCGGGCCAGGGCGCGCGGGCTCAGACGCATCTCATTGCCGCCGAAATGCACGCCCTGGGGGTCGCGCAGCCAGTCCGGGATACGGATGTTCAGAGGCGCCCCCAGCCACTGCCGGGCCAGATTCAGGGTGGCCTGGCCCGACTGCGCGACCAGGGCCGCAGACAGCACGTGGGAGTTGCCGGTGGAATACCGCATGCGCCCGCCCGGTTCGCCGACCATGGGCCGCCGCAGGGCGTCCGTAACCCAGTCACTGCTGGCCACCCAGGTGCCGTAGTTGGCGCCGGAGGTCCGCTCCAGCCCGGACTGCATCGACAGCAGGTGGCCGATGGTGATGTCGGCCACCGCCGGGTCGGCATCCGGCGGCAGCCGATCGCCCAGGGCATCGGCGATGGACTGGTCCACCCCGCTGAGCACACCCTCCTGTATGGCTGCGCCCACCAGCGCCGAGAGCACCGTCTTGGACAGGGACTTGATATTGACCGGCGTTTCCAGATCGCCGCCCCGGAACACCCGCTCGACCCGTGGCTCGCCATCCACCAGCACCAGCAGGCTGTGCAGGCGCTCCATGGATGCCGCGGACGCTTCCACCTCTTCGAAACGGGGATCGGATGCGCGATTGTCCGCGGCGACACCCTGGACGGCCACACTGACGGCCAGCCCGATCACCACGATCAGGAGCCGTCCTGTCCTGTGCCAGGGTTGACCCAGAGCCATACGTTCCGAAGCACTCCCGTGGTGCACAACCGACACTACCGGGCCCGGTATCGGTGCAGGTAGCATACGCAGCATCACCAATGATGGCGGCACGCCGTCAGGGTATGCCTTTTGCACGGACGCTCCGCCTGCGTGGCAGCTTGGGGCCGGCACAAGCCGCCCGAGATCCGATCCATCCAGTATAAGGGCGAACAATGAAAAGACTGGCAGATGTGCCGCACAACGACTACCCGCTGAGCGAGGTGCCCCATTCCGAGCGGCGCGGGTTCTGGTCGCTGACGCTGATCCTCGTCGGCTTCACCTTTTTCACGGCCACCATGTGGGCCGGCGGCAGCCTGGGGGTGGCCTTCGACTTCCAGGCCCTGCTGCTGGTGCTCGTCGCCGGCAACCTGCTTCTTGGCGCCTACGCCGCGGCCCTGGGCTACATGGCCGCCCGCTCCGGGCTGAACACAGTGCTCATGGCGCGCTACGCCTTCGGCGAGAAGGGCAGCCGGCTGGCGGACGGCATTCTCGGCTTCACCCAGGTAGGCTGGTATGCATGGGGGACGGCAACCATCGCCATCCTCCTCGTGCGCATCCTCGGGCTGCCGGAGATGCTCACCATTCCGCTGATGATCCTGTTCGGCTTCGGGTTCTGCGTTACCGCCATCGTCGGCTACCGCGGACTGGAACTGCTGTCGCGCTTCGCCGTACCGGCGATGCTGCTGTTGATCGCGGTGAGCCTGACGCTCGGGGTCGTGGAGGTGGGCGGCATCGACGGGCTTCTGGCCATGTCACCCTCCGAAACCCTCTCCGTGGGCGCCGCGATAACCATGGTAATCGGCACCTTCGTAAGCGGTGGCACCCAGGCCACCAACTGGACGCGCTTCGCCATCTCCGGCCGGCAAGCCGTCCTTGCCACCCTGGTTGCGTTCTTCATCGGCAACGGCCTCATGGTGTTCACCGGCGCGCTGGGCGCGCTGGTCTACCAGGAGGCGGACGTGGTGGACGTCATGCTGGCCCAGGGGCTGGCGGCCCTGGCGGTGGTGATGCTGTTCCTGAACATCTGGACCACCCAGGACAACACCATCTACAACTTCGCCGTGGCGGGCTGCAACCTGCTGCGCACGGAAAAGCGCGGGCTCGTCACCCTCGTCGGCGCGGGCATCGGGACGGCGCTCGCCATCTTCGGCATGCACGACATGCTGGTGCCCTTCCTGGTCCTGCTGGGGACGTTCATCCCGCCCCTGGGCGGCGTGCTCATGGCGGACTTCTTCGTGCTGCACCGGCGGCGCTACACGCCGCTGGCCGATGCCGCACTGCCCGACTATCTCTGGTCCGGCCTCGCAGCCTACGGGGTGGGCGCCGCCGCCGCGTATTTCTCGCCGTTTCTCGCCCCCGTGGTGGGCGTGGCCGTGGCCGCCCTCGCCCACGTGGTGCTTGGGCGGTATGCTCGTCGGCAAGCTGAAGGCAGGCCGGCGACGGCAGAGCGCGGAGAAGGGTAATGGATGAATTCATGCAGGCGGCATTGGACGAGGCCAGAAAAGGTCTCGGCGAAGGCGGCGTGCCGATCGGGTCGGTGCTGGTTCATCGGGGCCGGATCATCGGCCGCGGCCACAACCAGCGCCAGCAGCGCGGCAGCGCCGTGCTGCACGGCGAGATGGACGCGCTGGAGAACGCGGGCCGACAGCCGGCTGCCGTGTACCGTGAATGCACGCTGTACACGACGCTGTCGCCGTGCCCCATGTGTTCGGGGGCCATCCTGCTCTACGGCATCCCGCGGGTCGTGGTGGGCGAGAACCGCACCTTCATGGGCGAGGAGGCCTTGCTACGGGAACGCGGCGTCACCGTGGACGTGCTACAGGACCCGGACTGCATCGACCTGATGGAGACGTTCATCCGAACGTCTCCGGAGGTCTGGAACGAGGACATCGGGGAGTAATCCGCAGGTCGGTACCGGCAATGGTGACTCCTGAGCAGCACGACGCCTGACCTGGCGGCTCGAGTAAGGTGTCCCGGGCGGCAATGAAGGCCGCCCGGGGCCCAATTTCATGGCGCTTGCGCGGCCCTGATGCGTGGCCGGTCGCCCAGGGGCTCGCTCATCAGCCCCCTGACCAGTGCATAGCACGCCACCATGAGCACCACCGTGAAGGGCAGACCGGTGGACACCGCGGCACTCTGCAGTGCGGTCAGCCCCCCGCCCAGAAGCAGGGCGATGGCGATGGCGCCCTCGATGATCGCCCAGAAGGCGCGCTGCGGCTTGGGCGAATCGACCTTGCCGCCGGCGGTAATGCAGTCGAGCACCAGCGACCCCGAGTCCGAGGAGGTCACGAAGAACACCACGACCAGAATGATGCCCGCGGTGGACGTGATGGCGGCCAGGGGCAGCTGTTCGAGCATCACGAACAGTTGCAGCTCCAGGTCGGCGTTCTGGACGCCCTCGAAGCCATCGCTGATCACCTGGTCGATGGCGGTGCCGCCAAAGGCGGTCATCCACACCACGGCGACGAGGGTCGGGACCAGCAGCACGGCAATCAGGAACTCGCGCACGGTGCGGCCGCGACTGACCCGGGCGATGAACATGCCGACGAAGGGCGACCAGGAGATCCACCAGGCCAGGTAGAAGG
>SLBZ01000153.1 GCA_007126095.1 Aquisalimonas sp. | reverse complement strand
CCCGAGGCCGCGGATGCCCTGCTGTCACTGCTCGACGGAGCCATTCCCCTTGAGGCGACGACGGACGCGCTGCGCCTGAACGCGCTCCTTTGCCCGGACCACCTCTCGGACGTCGTCTGGCGTGCGGCGGATGAAACCCCGGAGACCGGCCTCTGGCTGCTCGCGCTGAGCGGACGGCGGGACGCCGCGGAGCGGATCCTGCAGGCGCTCCGGGATGCCCGGGCGCCGGAATCTGCCGCCGCCGCGTGGCGTTGGCTGACCGCCCAGGCGCTCCCGCTCCGCGACCGGCTGCAGGTGGTCAATGACCCTGGCCGGGCCGCGGCCGGCGGCCCCGTCCCTGACGCTGCAGTCGCAAGGCAGTGGTGGGACGCCAACGCGCCGGGTTGGGATCCGGCCGGGCGGCGCATCCTCGATGGTCCCGCCGATCCGGAGCGGGTGGCGACGCTGGCAACGCGTTGGGCGGGCCGTGCCGGCGACGCCCTGATGGATCTGGCGGCTCTGCGGGAGCGCAGCCAGTACGTCACCGGTGGTTGGTTTCATCGGCGGGGTGAGCCGGGGCCGGTGTTGCCGGAGTCGCAAGAGGAGGAGGTGGCTGATGCTGCAGTTGGCCAATGAGTCGCCGTACGCGGCAAGCCTGGCGCCGGGCTGGGCCCTGAACGGCGCGCCGCAGTGGACGCTGACGGTCAAGGCCACGTACCGGTTCAGTCTCACTGGCGAGTTTACGCTCCATGACGAGCAGCCGGAGGTGGTCGAAGGTGACCAGTACCGCGGCAAGCCCGCGGAGAGCAGCCTCGAAGCCGCGTGGGAATCGGTGCCCCACAAGGCGGGCGGCGAATTCTACCTGTTCGGCACCGCCCATCCGGGTCAGCCCGGTGCCAATGGGGTCCAGGTGCGGGTGCAGATTGACCGTGACCGAGCCCAGGCCTGGGAGAAGCGGTTGGTGGCCGTGGGGCCGTCGCGCTGGGAGCGGGGTGCGCTCGGTTACTACCGCACACCACTGGAGCCCATGGAGCCGGTGCCGCTGTGCTACGAAATGGCCTTTGGTGGCCACGATCCGCGCACAGCCGGCGAGGAACGGCGTAATCCCGTGGGGCGGGGGTTCAACTCCGGGCAGTGGCGTCTCCACGACACGCGTCTGCCGCTCATTGAGCGGCCGGACCGGTTCATGAGCGCACCAAGGCAGCGGATGGTCCCCATCGGCCTGGGGCCGTTGGCGCCCCACTGGGATCCGCGCCGGCGGGAGGCTGGCAATGTCTCCGAGGCGCGGCTCGAGGCCGGTGGCTGCCCCTACGGCTCGAAGACACTGCCCACGGTTCACAACGCCGCGCCACCGGATCAGCGCTTCGACAAGCCGTTCAGCGGGGGTGAGCGGGTGACCCTGGAGGGGCTGTTTCCGGAGCATGGCGACCCGGTGCGGGTCACGCTCCCGCCGCTGCAGCCGGTGGTCTGGCTGCACGAGACCCACCGCATGCCCCTGCGCGGCGCGTGCGACACGCTGATCGTCGACAGCGACGCCATGGTGTTTCACCTGCTGTACCGGTGTGCCATCCCGTGGGAGATCGACGCCAGGCGTCGCGGCTACGTTGTGCTTCCGCCGGTGCCGGGCCCGCCGGAGACAACGTCAGCCGATAGCGACCAGGAGGCGCCCGCATGACCGCCCCCTCCCGTCACATCGCCGTGACCGGCGCCGGTGTGGAATGCGCCACCGGCGACCGGCCCGGAGCCCTGCTGGGTGCGCTACTTGCCGGCGTGCGGGCCGTCCGTCCACGGGACGAACTGGCGCAGACCGATCCGGTGACCCGAGAACTGGCGGCACCCGTCCTGGCACCGGTGGATCCGGAAGCGGCCATCGGGCACGTGGATGCCGACACCGTCGGCAACATGCTCGTCGCCGCGATCCAGCGGGCGATGGAGGGCGCCGACACGGCGGTCGACCGGGTTCTGCTCGTGCTCCCCGCCAGTGATGCCGCCTGTGCCCGGCGGTTGCCGCAGCACGCTGTGGTCAAACGGGTCGCGGCCGCGCAACCGTGGATGCACGATGTGGTGCTGGAGTGCACCACCCACCGTGAAGCGCCCGCCGCCCTGGCTGCGCTCTGGCAGGCGCTGGCCGAAGGGCGCTGCCGCTGTGCCCTAGTGGCCGGGGTCGACAGCCTGGCCAACCTGGAATCCCTGACCGAGGCGCAGCGCGCAGGGCATGTCCGGACAACCGAGTTCCCGGACGGCTGGGCCCTGGGTGAAGCAGCCGCCTGCGTGCGGCTCGAGCAAGATACCCGTGGCGCGGCCGAGATCCGTATGCATCAGCCCGTCGCCGGGCACGAGCCGCACCACGGGGCGGTCGGCCGGAACCACCTCCAGGGTCTGGGAGCGGCCGCCGGTGAGGCGCTGGACGCTGCCGGCCTGACGGGCGGGTAGCCGGATGCCGTCATCCTTGCCCGGGCGCAAGAGTCGCTGGCCGAGCTGGAGTGGTATCACGCCCACAGCGGCCTGTGGCCTCAACGCCTCCCGGCGCGGCAACAGCTCGCCATGCGGCGGGGCGAGCTGGAGGCGCCACAACCAGACCCGGAGCCGCCCGTGGAGACGCTCCGGCCCGCGCTCACCCTGGGCGAGACCGGCGCCGCCGGGCTTCCGGTCGCGCTCGCCCTTGCGCACGCACGCTTTCAGCTTGATCTCATGCCCGTCCGGCACTGCCTGGTGCTGGACGCCCCCGCCGGGCCGGAGCGCCTGGCGGTCTGCCTGTCCACGCAGCAAACGAGCCACTGAACACCACCAGGGAGGGACCCCAATGGCAACGGTACTCATCAACGGACGCACCGCCGTTCACGCCGCATCGGGTGGCACGCTCACGGCGCCGGACGTGTGCAAGACACCGCCGAAGTGCAAGACGGACCTGTTTCAGAGCATTGCCACGTCGGCCGACGCCACGGCCACGGCGACCACCGTCATGGTCAACGGGCAACCCATGTGCCACGCGGGATCGCTGTTTGCCCAGAGCACGGCCAATGAGCCCGGCAGTTGCGGCGGCGTGACCTCCGGCACCATCAAGGGGCCTGCCGAGTTCGTGACCTTCTCGCCGGACGTGCTCATCGAAGGCCAGCCGGCCGTGCGTCAGGGCGACTACATGGTCAGCAATTTCCACAACACACCACCAATTCCCCTGTCCCAGCCGGGTGGCCCGGTGCCGCCCGCAATCACGGCTGCTGCCGCGGACGCGCTGGAGCCTGAAGAGGGGCCGGTGCAGTTTCCGGTCGATGCGAGCAGCGCCTTTCACTGGAGCGCCCGCGAGGTCGCGATCGTCGAGGAGGACGCGGAATGAGCGCCCCGCTTTCCGATCAGCCACTGAACGCCGCACAGCCGCTGGACGTCCCGGGGTCGGTGCCCCGGAGCCGGCTGAGCTTCCGCGCGCAGGAGGCAGGCACCCGCCGCATGGCGCTGAAACTGCGCGACGGCGCCGGTGACTACCCCCGGGCCATCAGGGACGCCCTTGAGGGGCGCGGCTACGGCGGGCGTGCCGGCCTCATTGCCGGCGAGTACCGCCTGCCCCTGGGGCGTGTGCGCAGCATCCCCGTGGATGATGACGAGACCGAGTCCGACGTCGGCCTCATGCCCGTGATCCCGGTCCGGTTTGCGGATCCGGGAGGCGAACGGCTGGCACCGCTGCGCGACGGCTGGATGTACGTCTTCATCAACGGCCACCTGTGGCGCGAGATCCAGGTGGGCAATGAAGGCGAGGTGTTTCACGACGTCAACCTCGCACGCCATCAGGGCCGCGACGAGCGCCCGGCCACCTGCGAGGCGCTGTTCCACCACATCTCCCTGCCGTACCGCATGAGCGGCGCCGAGCCCATCATCGAAGTGGCGTACGCGGACGTGCAGTGGAGCTGGGCCACCATCGAGCGCATGGGCGGCTTCGACCCGGACGACCGGCGCTACTGCCCGGACCTGGACGTGTACGAACCCTACAACGTCACCGTGGACGACAGCCTGCGCGAGGCGCGCTGCCAGCGTATCGATCTCGCCGCCTACGACGGCGACCCGGACATCAACCGCCTGCGCGAGACGTTCCTGGT
>SLBZ01000026.1 GCA_007126095.1 Aquisalimonas sp. | reverse complement strand
CTGACGCATTCCACGCGCTGCACGAAGCGACCCGCGGCATTCCGCGGCGGATCAACACGCTGTGCGATCGATTGATGCTCATGGGCTTTCTCGAGGAGCTTCGGGAGTTCGACGAGGATGCAGTGGCGGAAGTCGTGCGCGAGATGGAGCAGGACTTCAACGCGCCCCGGACGTTCGCGGACGTGGGGGAGTCGGCCACCGAGGGCTTCAGCGGCGATGCGATCAATGGCGCCGGAGACCCGGGCCTGACGGCGGGGCTGGAACGGCTGGACGCCCGCGTCTCGCGTCTGGAGCGCTATGTGGTGTACACGTCGAAGCTCTCCAGGCAGATCCTGACCATGGTCAACCGCCGGAAACCCGCGTGAGACGGGAGACCCCCATCAACGCGATGACCTTCGACGTGGAAGACTACTTCCAGGTCTCGGCCATGGAGCCCCATGTGTCGCGTGGGCAGTGGCGAACCATGCCGTGCCGCGTCGAGGCCAATACGGACCGGCTCCTGGCCATGCTTGATGCTGCCGATGTCCGTGCCACGTTCTTCACGCTGGGCTGGGTTGCCGAGCGCTATCCGGCGCTGGTACGCAGGATCGTTGCCGGCGGGCACGAACTGGCCAGTCACGGCTACTGGCATCAGCGCGTCACGGAACTTACCACGGCCGAGTTCCGTGATGACGTCACCCGCGCCAAGGGCGTGCTTGAAGACGTGGGCGGCGTGTCCGTTCAGGGTTACCGGGCGCCGAGCTTTTCCATCGGCTCCGGTAACCTACATGCTCTGAACACCCTGCGGGAGACCGGACATCGCTACAGCTCCAGCGTGTATCCGGTGCAGCATGACCACTACGGTATGCCGGACGCCCCGCGTGAGCCGTTCCGCCCCCTGGGCGACGATGGCGTGGTGGAGCTACCCCTGGCGACTGTGCGCCTGGCAGGCCGTAACCTGCCCGCGGCCGGTGGCGGCTACTTCCGGTTGCTGCCTTACAGCGTCTCGCGGGGCGCGTTGCGCCGTATGAACGGACATGACCGCCTCCCCGCAATCTTCTACCTGCACCCGTGGGAGATCGATCCCGGTCAGCCACGCATCCCCGGCGTCAGCCTGAAAACGCGGTTTCGCCATTACGTCAACCTTGCCCGCACCGAGGAGCGGCTGCGCCGCCTGCTGCGGGATTTCCGCTGGGGGCCGGTGAGCGTCGTCTACGGCCATGCCCTGGGCCGCACCGCTGACGGTGCCGCGGCCAGCGACTTACAGACAGCGGGGGTGCCGGTTCAGTCATGAGTTCTGCAGGCGTCGAGATCAGCGAGCTCAAGCCCGCCGACCACCAGCGCTGGGATGCCTTCGTGGATGCCTGCCCCGGGGCCACCTTCTGCCACCGTGCCGGCTGGCAGACGGTCATCGAGCGTGCCTTCGGCCATCGCACCCATTTCATGATGGCCACCCGCGGCGACCGTATAGAAGGTGTTCTTCCCCTGGCGCGGATGCGCAGCATGCTCTTCGGTGACCAGCTCGTCTCGCTGCCGTTCTGCGTGTACGGCGGAATCGCTGCGGATACGGACGCGGCCGCATCGGCCCTGGACCGGGCCGCCCAGGCACGGGCCGCCGAACTCGGAGTGGATCATCTGGAGTACCGCAATCTCGCCCCGCGGCACACGGACTGGCCCACGAAGGCGCTCTACGTGACCTTCCGCAAGTCCATTGAGCCGGATGTGGAGGCCAACATGCAGGCCATTCCGCGCAAGCAGCGGCGTATGGTCCGGCAGGGCATGAAAGCGGGACTTGCCAGCCGTTTCGATGATGATGTCGACCGGTTCTTCCGTGTCTACGCGCAGAACGTCCACCGCATGGGAACCCCGGTGTTCAGCAAGCACTATTTCCAGGTGCTGCGGGATGTCTTCGGCGAGGATTGCCGCATCCTGACCGTGCATCAGGACGACGAGCCCGTGGCCAGTGTCATGACCTTCTATTTCCGAGACGAAGTCATGCCGTACTACGGCGCCGGCATGCCGCTGGCCCGTGACGTGGCCGGCTACGATTTCCTCTATTGGGAACTCATGCGCCGTGGCTGCGAGGCGGGCTACCGCGTGTTCGACTATGGCCGCAGCAAAAAGGGAACCGGTTCGTACAGCTTCAAGAAGAACTGGGGGTTCGAACCGCAGCCCCTGTACTACGAGTTCCAGCTCCACCAGGGCGACAAGGTGCCCGACAACAACCCTCTGAATCCGAAGTACCAGCGGGCCATTCGCATGTGGCAGCGGTTGCCTCTGGTCGTGGCGAACGTGCTGGGCCCCCGCATCGTCAGGAACCTGGGATAGCGTGATGAAAGACCTGCTGTTGCTGACCCACCGCATACCGTGGCCGCCGAACAAGGGCGACAAGATCCGCTCCTTCCACCTGTTGCGCTACCTCGCCGAGCGCTACCGCGTGCATCTGGGCACGTTCGTGGATGATCCGGATGACCTGCGCTACGTATCCGACGTGGAGGCGGTCTGTGCCAGTACCTTCATCGCGCCGTTGCAGCCGCGTCGGGCGAAACTGCGTGCGCTCACCGGGCTGCTCACCGGTGCTCCTCTGGGGTTGCCGTACTACAGCGACCGTGGCCTTGCCCAGTGGGTCGACGCCACCATCGACACGCACGGTGTCGAGCAGGCCGTGGTGTTCTCATCCACCATGGCGCAGTACGTGGCGGCCTACCCGAACCTGTCCCGCGTGATCGACCTGGTCGACGTGGACTCCGAAAAGTGGCGACAGTATGCCGCCAGCCGTCGCCCGCCCATGCGTTGGGTCTATTCCCGGGAGGGGCGCCGTCTGCTCGATTTCGAGCGACGCATCGCCCATGAGTCCAACGCGGCCGTGTTCGTCTCAGATACCGAGGCTGATCTGTTCCGGTCGCTGGCACCGGAGAGCGCCGCGCGGGTGCATGCCGTGCACAATGGTGTCGATACGGGCTACTTCGATCCCGCGCTCAGCGGGCACTCGCCCTATCCCGAAAACGGCAAGGTGCTGGTGTTCACTGGTGCCATGGACTACTGGCCCAACGAGGACGCGGTGATCTGGTTCACCCGTTCCGTGTTTCCCCTGATTCGTGCCGCCGAACCGGCGGCGCGTTTCTTCATTGTGGGGCGCGGGCCCGGACGGGCGGTTCGGGCGCTGGCGCAAGAGCCCGGCGTGAGTGTCACGGGCGCCGTGCCCGACATGCGTCCATGGCTCGGGCATGCCGCCGTGGCGGTTGCACCGCTCCGGGTTGCCCGCGGGGTGCAGAACAAGGTACTGGAAGCCATGGCCATGGCCCGGCCGGTGGTGGCCACCGGCGCGGCTCTGTCCGGCATTCACGCCGTGGAAGGGCAGGAGGTGCTGCGCGCCGACGATGCCGAGACGTTCGCCCGGTGTGTGCAGGAGCAGCTGCGTTGTCCGGATGCGGCGCTCGCGCAGCGGGCCCGCGCCCGCGTTGAGCAGGATTACGCCTGGAACGCCTGCCTCGGTCGGCTGGAGTCGATGCTGTCGCCCCGTCGCAGTGACACACCGCAGCTCGGGGCTGTCCCGGACGCGCTGGAGGCCGGGCATGGCCGTTGATCGCCACGCGTACTCGGCGGCACAGGTCCTGCGGGATCCCTGGCCGGGTGCCCTGCTGGCACTGGGCAGTGTGTTGGTGCTGTTGCTGGGGGTGTTCTATCCGACCTTCCGCAGCATGGTCACCACCTGGTCCAATACCGAAACGTACACCCATGGGTTTCTGATCGTCCCCATCGTGCTGTTCGTTCTGTGGCGACAGCGTCACGCCCTTGCGCGGCTGACACCGCAGCCGGCGCCCGTGGCGGCCGTTGCCCTCGGTGGCCTGGCGTTCCTGTGGATGCTGGGTGAACTGGTGGATGTCTGGTCCGTGCGGCAGTTCAGCGTCGTGCTGATGATCCCCGTGCTGGTATGGCTGATCCTTGGCGCCAGGATTGCCTGGCAGATGAAGTTCCCGCTGGGTTATCTGCTCTTCGCCGTGCCCTTCGGCGAGTTCCTGGTGCAGCCGCTGATGGTCTACACGGCCGATTTCACCGTCGCCATGGTGCGTTTGACCGGCATCCCGGTGTATCGCGATGGCATGTACTTCACCCTGCCCACGGG
>SLBZ01000039.1 GCA_007126095.1 Aquisalimonas sp. | reverse complement strand
GTAGCCGGCGGCGGTGAGGCGGTCGATTACCGCCGCCACCCGGCTGCCGCTCAGGCCGAGGAAGAACTCCATCTCCCGGCGTTGTTGGGTATCCGGTATGGCGGCGAGCGGGCCGGTTCCGGGCAGTGGTGCATGGGCCGTGTGGCTGAGCATGCCGCCGATGGCGTCGAGCAGCGGGGCCGGTCGTTGGGGGAGGGCAACCCCGGCGTTGCGCAGGTGGCCGGCCATCCAGTCGTGGTGAGCGCTGACCGCGGCGTCGTCCGGTTGCGGCCACGCCGCGAAGTCCATGGCCTCCAGCATGTCGTGGATCGCCGTGCCGAACTGCGGTCCGCGCAGCTCGATCCGGCGCGGCGCCGGTTGCGGCCGCTCGGGATCCGGGGTCTCGTCGTCCGCGCCAGCGGTGTTGGTGGTGTGGCGGCTGCCGCTGACCAGCCGGGAGAAGCTGTACACCGACCAGTCCGGCCGCGGCATGATCGCGTCGCGACGGGGCCCTCCCTCGGGCGGGGGCGGCAGGGGCAGGCGCTGGCCGGCCGGCATGGGCTCCGGCAGCGGTTCCACGGCGATGGCGCCACCGGCGCGCCCGGCCAGTTCCCCGAGCCGCGCCTGGACCGTCTCGGCGCCGAGCCAGTCCGGTGCTTTCCTGGCGCGACTCCACTGGTCGGGCGCGGCGCCGTCGGGGCCGTGCAGCAGCCACGCAAGCGCGCCGTTCTCGACGCCGGTGGCCGCGCCCCAGGGGAGGTAGCACGCCTGCTCGGCGCGGGTGAGCGCCACGTACAGCAGCCGTATCGCCTCGGCGCGGCGCTCGCGGATGGCGCGGCCGGCGGCGTCGGCGACGCCGTAGTCGAGACAGGCGCGGTGCTGGTCGTCGTGGAAGCTGCGCGGCGGTTTGTCGGGGTTGCCGGTGGCGCCGAGAAAAGGCGCAAACGGCAGGAACACGATGCGGTACTGCAGCCCCTTGACCTTGTGCACGGTGGCGATGCGCACCAGGGCGTCGTCGGATTCCAGCCGCAGCTGTTCCGCCTCGCCGGTTTCGCTCCGCTCGGGGTTGTTGCGGGCGTCGTCGAGCCACTGGATCAGGCCGTTCATGCCGAAGGTCTCGCCGGCAGCGTTCTGCAGCAGTTCGCCGAGCTGCAGGTAGTTGGTCATGCGGCGTTCGCCGTCGTCCAGGGTCAGCAGCCGGGGCGCGGCCGCCTGGAGCAGGGGTTGCAGCATGGCGAGCACGCCGTGGCGGTGCCAGCGCTCATGGGCGGCCTGGAAGCGCTCCACCACGGTCTGCCAGGCGGATTCGTCCTCAGTGAGGGCGATCAGCTCGCCGAGGACGTAGCCGAACAGCGGCGTGGTCAGGGCGGCGCGCAGGCTGCTCTCGTCCGCGGGGGTGGCGGCGGCGCGGAGGACGCGCAGCACGTCCAGCGCTTCGTCGCTGGTGAAGACGCTGGCCTGGTGGAGGCATACGGCGGCGATCCCGCGCCGGCTCAGGGCCTGCTGGGCCGCGGTGGCCTGCTGATTGGTGTTCACCAGCACGGCGATGTCCCGGGGGCGCACCGGCGCGGCGTCGCCGCTGTCGGTCGTGACCGTGGCCGGGGTGTCCAGCAGTGCGTGGATGCGGGTGACCGCGGCCTCCAGAAGGGCTGCCTCGGTGTCGCCCTTGTTGTCGCTGCTGGCGTCGAAGGGCCAGACGGTCATGGCGGGCAGCGGATCGCCATGGACACTGATGACCCGATCGCCGTCGCGCCGGCCCGCTTCGACCGCCTGGAACCGGATGCCCGGGATCAGAAAGGCGTCGTCGCCGGGTGTTTCGAAGACGGTCTGCACCGCCCGCAACACATCGCCGGTGGAGCGGAAGTTGGTGTCCAGGTGGTAGCAGCCGTCGGCGTCCCGGGCGGCGTCCAGGTAGGCGAATACGTCGCCGCCACGGAAGGCGTAGATGGCCTGCTTGGGGTCGCCGATCATCAGCAGGCCACCACGATCGCGACCCCGGTAGATGCGCTGGAGGATGGCGTACTGCAGCGGGTCGGTGTCCTGGAATTCGTCCACCAGCGCCCAGGGCCAGGTTTCGTGCAGGGCGGCGGCCAAGTGGTCGCCGCCGTCCGGGTCGGTTATGGCGTCGTGGAGCGCTTCGATCATGTCGGCGAAGCTGAACTGCCGCCGGTCGCGCTTGCGGCGCAGGCTCTCCGTGCGGACCGTCTCCAGGGCATCGCGCAGGGCGGCGAGGCGGCCGAGGGGCTGCAGGGCGGCGAGCTCCCCGGTGAGCGGCAGGGTGTGCGGCTGGCACCACTTGTCCGCCGGCGCCTTCTTGATGTGCCGGCGCACGCCGGCCGCATCGCCGAAATCGGCCAGCCAACCCGGCAGGGCGGCGTAGCCGACCGCGGTCCCGGCAATGCCGTGATCAAGCAGTGTCAGCACCGCGTCCATGCCGCCATGGGCCTCCACGGCCTTGTGCAGGTCGCCGCTCTTGAGCAGAGCGTCTTCGGCTTCCGCCTGCAGCAGCAGTTCGCGCAGGGCGTCCCCCTCGGTCTGCCAGCGTTGGCGCAGGTCGTCGGTTCGGGCCTGGATGGTGGCCGTGTCTGGCCCGGCGAGGGTGACGTGGGGCTGCTGCAGCGCCGGTCGCAGGGCGTCGAAGAGGGCCTCCGGGCTGCCCCAGAGCTGCAGGAAGGCGTTGGCCCGGGCGGCGGGCTCGCCGATGGTCTGGCTGCGCCAGTAATCGGCGGCGGTCTCACGGAACAGGGCGGTGTCGTCCACCTGTTCGCCGCGGTCGAAGGGCAGGCCGCCATCGAAAGCGTTGTCGGCCGCCGCCTGCTGGGCGAAGCCGTGGATGGTGCTGATGGTGGCCTCGTCCATGCGTGCGGCCGCGTCCCGGAGCCGGCGGGCCAGAGCGGGGCGTTCTTCGTCACTGGCGGCGAGAATGTCCAGGGTCAGGGCGTCCTCGGGGTGTTCCGGGTTGGCAATGGCCGGATCCGTGGCGATGCGTGCGGCGGCCACCAGGCGTGCGCGGATGCGCTCCCGCAGTTCCTGGGTGGCGGCGCGGGTGAAGGTCATGACCAGGATTTCGCGGACCGTCAGGCGCTGTTCCACCAGCAGCCGCAGGTACAGCCCCGCCAGGCTGAACGTCTTGCCGGTGCCGGCGCTGGCCTCGATGAGCCGCAGCCCGTCCAGCGGCATGGTGCGCGGGTCGAATGGCGTGCCTGTGCTCACGGGGTGGCCTCCACGGGCAGGAGCGTTTCCACCATGGGACCGCAGACCTGCGTCGCCAGCCGGCAGAAGGCGCTGGAGCCGGCGTCGTCACCGAGCAGCGTCGGCGGGGGTGCAACCAGCGGAAACCACGGGTCGTTCGCCAGTTCCCAGGCCGGGTACCAGGTGCGGCCGAGGTAACCGTTGCGGTCCTCCAGGGCGGCCTGGGCGTCCTTGGGCTTGCTGGTCCAGTGCGGGCTCTGCTTTTCCATGAAGGTGGTGGCAAGCCCGGGCATGAAGCACAGGGGCTGCTGCCGGGCCTGGTCGTGGACGTCCACCAGTGACTGCAGCAGCGTCAGGGCGTGGGCCGGCTCCACCTGTGCCCCGAGGATCTGAACGGCGCCGTCGGCGAGGCCGGCACAGCGCAGGCTCCCGGGAGCGCCGCTGGCGGCCAGCGCCAGGTAGTCGATCCAGTCCGCCAGTCGGTGGTTGGCGCGCAGTGTGCCGGGCCGGACGCGGCGCAGGCCGTCGGGACGCGTGTCCGCCAGCCTGCCGGCCAGCCGTCGGCCGTCGGGCAGGGTGATGTCCACGTCCACCGGTGTGGGCTCCGGGTGCTCGGCGTGCCACTGCTGCCACAGGGGCAGGAGCGGATTGATCTGTTCCATCTGCTCCCGGTAGATGCCCAGATCCAGGGGCGGTGGCGGGAGCACGCCGCGGGCGCGCAGCACCGGGTCCGGGGCGGGAGGCAGCGGTTCACCGCTGCTGCAGGCGGCCGCGAACAGTTCGTGCCGGAGCTGGTGGGCGGTGAGGCCGTCCAGGGTGTGGGGTTCGTCGTCGTCCACGGTGGTGTCGTCTCGCTCCAGCCGCAGCCGCAGGCAGTCCCTCAGGAAGTGCCGGGCCGGGTGGTCGAGAACCCGCTTCAGGTTGTCCAGTGCGATGACCGCCTCCGGCTCCGGGGCAAGCCGGGCGCCGTCCACGAAGGGGCGCGGGTCGTCGCGCGTCTCGTGCATGGCGAGGGTGGCAGGGTGCCAGTCGCCCTGGAAGGTGAAGACGGCCGCATCGGCGGTGCTGAAGTAGCGCGGGCTGAAGGGCTGCATGGGCTGGGTGGTCACCAGCTGTTCGCCGGCTGCGCGCCTTGTGTGATCCGGGAGATGGTGGCGGTGCAGGAAGTCGAGCAACTCGCCCACCACCGGGGCGGGTTCCAGGGTTTCGCCGGAGCGCACGTCCTGCCCGGTGTAGCTCACGTAGAAGACATCCCGCGCCGCCATGAGCGACTGCAGGAAAAGCAGCCGATCGTCGTCGCGCACGCTGGCGTCGCCGGTACGCGGGAAGCGGCGAATCAGGTTGAAGCTGCGGTTGCGCTCCTGCCGGGGGAAGTCGCCGTCGTTCATGCCCAGCAGGGCGATCATGCGGTAGGGGAGTGCGCGCAGGGGCATGAGGCCGCAGAAGGTGATGCCGCCGCCCAGGAAGGGCTGGCGTTCGCCGCTGTCCTGCAGCGCGGCGCCGACCGCCTCGCGGACTGCCTCCCAGCCCAGCGGTTCGTCGCCCAGGCTTCGGTGGGCCTCGCCCAGCACGGCCACGGCCTCGTGCACCGCCTCCAGTGCGGCGCGCTCGTCGGCGTCGTCCCGGTCGGCGAGGAACAGCGCCTCCATGATGGCATTCAGGCGCTGGTGCCACGTGTCGGCCGGCGCGGGTTCGGTCATGGTGTCGCGCCACTGCCGCAGTGTGTCCACCAGCAGCCACAACCGTCCCAGCGCGGCGGTGCTGCCGCCTTCCAGGTCCGGCCAGGGGGCGACGCCGTCCACCAGCGTGTCGCTCCGGGGCTGGGCCAGGCCAAGGAGCAGGCGGTCGAGCCCGAAACGCCAGGTGTTCTGCTCCCAGGACCCGGCGCCGTGCTGCGTGCGCGTGTCCGCGTCCAGCCCCCAGCGCACGCCGGCCTGCTGCAGCCAGTGGCGCAGCAGGTCGAGGTCGCCGTCGTCGAGGCTGAACCGCCGCATGACGGCAGGGACGGCCGCCAGCGCCAGCACTTCCGACGCACTCCAGCGCGACAGGGGCAGGTTGAGCAGCTCGCTCACGGTCAGGGCGATGGGGTGGCTGCTGAGCCGCGGCTGGTCGGACACGGTATAGGGCAGGCGCTGCTGGTTGTCCGGGTTGCCGAAGACGCTGTGAATCGCCGGCGCGTAGGCGGCCACGTCCGGCAGCATGACCAGGATGTCGCGGGGTTGCAGCGTGTCGTCGGCGGCGAGGCGGTCGAGGATCTGGTCGTGGAGCACCTGCACTTCCCGCAGTGGCCCGTGGCAGGCGTGCAGTTGCAGGGAGGCGTCGTTCTCGGCGCAGCCCGGGGGCGTGGCGGCTGCGTTCATGCGGATGACGCCGGACTGCAGTCGGTGCAGCAGCGTGTCGTCACCCGGTGGTTCGTAGGCCAGCGCGTCGCCCAGCTCCGGCTCCTGGATGGCGGCCAGTTCGTCGGCGTAGAGCACGCGCAGGAAATCCCGGGCGGAGTGGCCGAGGCTTGCCAGCAGTGGGTGCCCCTGGGTGATCGGTGCCTCGCCGGGCTCCGTGCCCGGCTCCGGGGTGTCGAACACGCTCACCGGCTGCCGCTGGATGTCGCCCCAGTAGGCTTCGCTGGGGTTGGGGAGCAGGTAGTGGATGTCGATCTCCCGGCCCAGGGCGTAGAGCAGCCGCAGGTAGTCCGGGGGCAGGTTCATCAGGCCGAAGCAGTAGATCCGCGCCGGCCAGCGGCTGCGCTCGAGTGGTTTGCCGGCTTCCACCGCGTCGATGAACTCGCCGAGCAGCCGCGCCCGATGGCGTTCGGTGAGGGCGTCCACCAGTGCTCGCCAGATGGGCGCCTGCCAGTCCGCCGGGCTGCGCTGTTCCCCTTCGCCGCGCTCCCACGCCAGCAGCATGTCGCGGCGGTAGATCAGGTACTGGTCGAAGACGTCCGCAAGCTGGTCGGCGAGCTGCAGGCGGCGGAGCTCCCGGGGTGTGCCGTCCAGGTAGCGGGCCACGCGCGGTTGCGATGCGGCGATCCGCGGCAGCAGTGTATACAGGTGCCAGCGGAGGTTGCCGCGTTCGAACGCGGAGCTGTCCGGTGTCTCCGGCAGGCTGCTGCTGAGAATGCCCCAGACGAATTTGGCCGGCAGCGGCAGGCTCAGGTTGGCGGCCACGCCCTCGCTTCCGGCGAGTTCCATCTGCAGCCAGCGCCCGACGCTGCGATTGGGCACCAGCACGGTGTCGGGTGCCAGTGGTGCCGCCGGCTGGCGCTGACGCAGCACTGCCAGAAGCTCCGCAAGCCGGATCTGGTCGTGGTGGTGGTAGACGTAGAACATGGCCGTCCTTTTCCGCTCGGGTGCAGTGAACCACAGCCGGTCGCGTCTTCGCCATGCCACCGTGCCGGGATGGCGCGAAGGTCGGTGTTGTGCGGCCCGCCGTCAGCGTTGTCACGTGATGTGAACAGGCAGATGGTTTGCACCCTGCGCCCCGTGGTCAAATCGCGCCCGAAGGGCATTTTGCCGACAGAATGGGCGCCAGGCCTGCGAGCGGTGGATATGACGGGTGATAACGGGAGCGGCTGGCTGCACGAGCTGGCGGATGTGGTCGACGAGGTTTTCTGGGTCTCCGGGCGCAACAGCGCACAGGTTTACTATCTCAGCCCTGCCTTCGAGCGCCTGTGGGGCGTTCCCCGGGAGCGGGTCTATGCCGAGCCGCGAGCCTGGCTTGATGCGGTGCACCCGGACGATGTGGGCCGCATTCGCCGGGCGACGGACATTGGTACAAGCGCGGAGTACGAGCAGGAGTTCCGCATTGTCGACCCGAATGGCCAGGTGCGCTGGATCATGGAGCGCGGTGCGCCGGTGCGCGACTCCGAGGGCGGCCTTCTGCGGTTCGCCGGGACGCTGCGGGATATTACCCGCCGCAAACAGGCCGAGGAGGCGCTGAAGGAGAGTCAGCGGAAATTCGAGACATTGGTGGGGAATATGCCGGGCGCCGCCTGGCGCTGCCGTGACGATGCCGACTGGACGGTCGAGTACATGAGTGCCGGCGCCAAGGAGGTCTTCGGTCACCCGCCCGAGGCCTTTCTGGACGGTGACGTCACACTCGCCGGATTGATCCACGCCGACGACATCGCCTTCGTGCGCAAGGCGGTGGAGCAATCCCGGACGTCGGATCGCCCCTACAACGTGAACTACCGCATCTGGCGGGCGGACGGCTCCGTGGGCTGGGTACGCGAGCAGGCCCGTTTCGTCGGTGACGATGACCGAATCGAGGGCGTGATCGTGGATCTGACGGAGCTCAAGCGCAACGAGCTGGCGCTGCAAAGCAACGTCCGCGCACTGCGCATGTTGAGCCGCTGCAATCAGGCGCTGATTCACGCCGACTCCGAGTGTGAGCTGCTGGAGACGGTCTGTGAGGTGGCAGTGGAGGACGGCGGCTACGCGCTGGCCTGGGTGGGGCAGGTGCGCCATGACCGGGCCCAGGAGATCAGTCCGGTGTGCGCCAGCGGCGAGACCCGCCACTGTCCGGGCGAAGGGCGGGTGTGTTGGTCCATGGAGGCGGTGGAGTCCGGAGATCCGGTTGCCCGGGCCGTGCGGCAGGGTCGGCCCGTGTTCGTGGATGATGTGAGTACGCTGACGGACGGCCCGCGATCACAGTACGGGCGCGGTAGCTGCATCTGCCTGCCGCTGCTGGCCAACGGCGCGCCCTACGGCGTGTTCGTGCTCCTGCGGGATGTGCCCACCGCACCCACAGAGGAGGAACGGAGCCTGCTGCGGGAACTGGCCTCCAACCTTGAGTTCGGGCTGCAGGTGCGGCGGGTGCAGGAGCGGGAGTCGCGGCTGCAGCGCGTGCTCGGAGGCATGAGTACGGCCGGCTCGGCCCGCTCCAGTGGGGCGTTTTTCGAGCAGCTGGTGCTGGCCATGACCGAGGCGCTTGATGCGGATGTGGGCGCCATTGCCCGGTTCGTGGACGGCGAGTTGTGGATGAGTGCGCCCGTCGCCATGGCCGTTGACGGGGACGTGGTGGACGGTGAGGTATATCCGCTTCAAGGCACGCCCTGTGAGGCTTATATCACCCAGCGCGAATGCGTGCACACCGCCGGTGTCGTGTCGTCGTTCCCTGACGATCCCATGCTGCGCGAGCTGGAGGTCGAGGGCTACGTTGGTCTTCGCCTGGAATCTGCATCGGGGAAGCCCGTCGGGGCGCTGTTCGTACTCTATCGTCAGCCAGTGGACGACGCGCAGGTGGCGCTGTCGGTGCTGCAACTGGTGGCGACCCGGGCCGTGGCCGAACTGGAGCGCATGGATGCGGAAGAGCACATGCGGGCACTGGCCTATCACGATCCGACCACAGGGCTGGCCAATCGGGCGGCGTGCATGGCGTACCTCGCCCGGTGCCTGGATGGTTCGTCCGTGGGACCCTCGTCCGAGCTGCTGCTGGTCTCCATCAACCTGCGTCGGTTCAAGGAGGTGAACAACTCCCTCGGGCACTCCGCCGGCGACGACCTGCTGGCCCAGGTGGGCACGCGGCTGCAGTCCGCCGCCGCGCCCGGCGAGTTCGTGGCGCACCTCGGGGGCGACGAGTTCGCCGTGGTGGCCTCCGGTGGGGGCCGCGATGCCGTGCCGGAGCTGCTGCAACGTGTCCGCGGAGTGTTTCGTGCGCCATTCCACGTCGGTGGCATGGGGATCGCCATGGACGCCACCGCCGGTGTTGCCATGGCGCCCGATGATGGCCGCACCGCTATGGAACTGGTCCAGCACGCGGATATCGCCCTGCACCAGGCCAGAAAGGAGGGCGCGGACTACTGGCTCTACGATCACGCCCTGTTCGATGACCTCAACACCCAGCTGCAACTGGCGCGACGGCTGCGCGATGCACTGCGGCGCGATACGCTGGAGATGCATTATCAGCCGCAGGTGGATCTGCGCACGGGAACCCTTATCGGGGTCGAGGCGCTGCTTCGCTGGCACTGCCCCGATCAGGGCTGGGTTCCACCGTCCCGGTTTCTGCCGGTGGCGCAGCAGCGCCAGATGATGGGGGCGGTCTTCCGGTGGGTGTTACGCGGTGTGGCACGGGATGTGGCCGCGTGGCGGGATGCCGGTCACGCTCTGCCGCCAGAGGTCTCCGTGAATGTTGCCGCCGAGCAGCTCCATGACGACAGCCTTGTCGAGCAGGTGGACGCGGTGATTCAGGAGTATCGCCTGCCGCCGGGAATCATCGCCGTGGAGATCACCGAAACCGGGATCATGCGTGATCCGGAGACCGCCGCCGCGCTGGTGGATCGCTTGCGGGCGCGCGGCAGCAGTATAGCCATCGACGATTTCGGCACCGGCTACTCCTCACTCAGCTATCTCAAGAACCTGGCCGCGGATACACTCAAGATCGATCTTTCCTTCGTACTCGGGATGCTCAGTGACCGCAGCGACCACGCCATTGTCGGTACCATCATCGCCATGGCCCATGCCCTGGAAATGAACTGCATCGCCGAAGGCGTGGAGTCCGAGGGGCATCGTGAGGCACTCCTGGAAATGGGTTGCGAGCGTGGGCAGGGGTATCTCTTCGGGTATCCGCAACCGGCACAGGCGTTTTCTGCACACTGGCTGAGGCGCCCCTTGTGACGGTCAGGCCCGGACAGCCCCCGCCGGACGATGGGCGCGCCTTGCTGGACGACGACCGGGAAATCCGCCGACGGCGCTCAACCCTGCAGGCGCTGCTGGTTTTTACCCTGATCGCCGGAGGCACCATTTTCGTCTATGCGCTGGCGCAGGGCCTGGTGCTGTTGCCCATTGCCCACGCCGTGGTGTTCGTGGCCTGTGTCGGCCTGGTTGTAGCCAATCGGCGTGAGGCACCCTACGGGCCGCTCGCCGTGACGTACCTGGTCCTCGTCATCGCGGTCATTCTGATGCTGATCCTGCGGCCGGATCTCCATCCCGTGAGTTACGTGTATCTCCCCGCCATTCCCGTATTGAGCTACATCCTGCTGGGGCATCGGGGTGGGTTGTGGATGACGCTGGCGGCACTGATTGCCGGTGTCGCGGCGTTCGTGGTGGGCGGACAGCGGGTGCCGGAGCTGCTTGGTGCCGACGTGGCCGTGGATCTGGTGACGGCCACCCTGGGCATGTTCGTGCTCTGCCATTTCTGGTTCCGCAGCCAGCATCACGCCAACAGCGCGATGCTGAAGCAGTCGTTGTCCGACTCGCTCACCGGGCTCTACAACCGTCAGGCCCTGGAGCGGATGATGCTCAGGGAGCACGACCGCTACCGGCATGACGGCCATGTCCTCTCAGTGATTCTCATCGACCTGGATCACTTCAAGGACATCAACGACCGCTTCGGCCATGATGCAGGCGATCATGTGCTCGTCCACGTGGCGCGGTTGCTGAGGACCCATCTCCGCCGTGCCGACGTAGCCTTCCGCATGGGGGGTGAGGAGTTCGCAGTGCTGTTGCCCGGGACGCCGATCGAGGGCGGCATGAAAGTGGCCGAGGATATCCGCCGCGCGATCACGACCCGAGCGGCGCGGTGGCAGGGGGAGCGCATTGACCTGACCATAAGTGCCGGAGTCGCCGAACTCGGCCTGGACGGAAGCGTCTGGACCGATCTGTACCGCGTTGTTGATGCGCGCCTTTACGATGCCAAAACCCGCGGCCGCGACCGCGTTGTCGGCCGCTGAAACGGCGGATTGCGCTGTCAGGCGGCGACTACTGTGTTACGCCCCGACTCCTTCGCGGCGTACAGGGCGTCATCGGCCCGGATAACGAAATCCCGGCGCCGCTCGCCCGCGTTATGGCTGGCAACGCCGATGCTGACCGTGAGTGGGCTTCCCGACGCGAACGGCGTGGACTCGATGATCGCGCGCAGCGACTCGGCGACGGCCTGGGCGCTCTCCAGGTCCGAGCCGGGTAGGATGACCACGAACTCTTCACCGCCCCAGCGGCCGAGACAGTCCAGGGAGCGCAGCCGCTTGCGCAGCAGCTCCCCCACGCCCTCCAGGACCCGGTCTCCCATGTCGTGGCCGAAGTTGTCGTTCAGCGCCTTGAAATGATCGACATCGAGCATCAGGATCGACAGCGGAATCCCCAGGTGGGACGTGCGCTCCATCTCCTCCTCCAGTCGAGCTTCGATCCGGAAGCGGTTCATGACGCCGGTCAGGTGATCGTAGCTCGCTTGGTACTGGAGCTGATTTTCCAGCGTCTTGCGCTTGGTGACGTCCTCGACAAATCCCTCCAGGACCGGGCCCTCACCCTCGATCGTGGTGCGCGAGCCGCGCTCCCTGATCCAGCGGCGGTGACCGTCGCGACGAATCAGTTGATAGTCGATCACGTAGCCTTCCGGCCCCGCGTTCCGTCGCGCGGAGAGCACATTGACCCGGGACTCGGCGATGATCAGTTCATCGTAGGAGACGTCGCGCTGCTGGAATGCCTCTGCCGGGTACCCGGTGATGGCTTCGGCACCTTCGCTGATGTAGGTGAGATAGTCGTCCGCGCCGTACCCGGATCGGAAGGCCATGGCTGGCAGGTGCAGCATGATGCGCCGCAGGGTGCGATCCCGTTCCGCCAGCAGGCGCTTGCTCTTGCGCCACTGGGTGAGCAGGGCGAGCCAGAGGAGGATGAACAGGATCACGATCATCCCGGCACTGACCAGGATAACCAGAGTCTGCGCGTCAATGGCCAGGGCAGCGTGCTGCTCGGGGAGGCTGTGGGGGTCGAAACCGGCCATGCCGATGAAGTGCAGTCCGGCCACGGCGATACCGAAGCACATCGAGGCAAGCGGCAGACGTTGAGGTTTGCAGCCATGCTTGCCGCGCCGTGCGTTGGGCGGGAAGGCAACCAGGAACCCGATATAGGCCACTGTGGTGCCCCAGGCGAGGGAGCCGGCCATGGCGGGGAGCGTATGGGCCTGTACGATACCTCCTCCCATAGCGGCCATGCCCGTGTAGTGCATGGCCGTGATGCCAGCGCCGAAGACGAGCGCCATCACCGGCCGGACATCGAACCGCGCGGGCCTGCGCCACAACAGCCCGAACGCCAGCATGGTGGCGCCGCAGCCGATCATCAGTGAGATCAGCGTGCGGAAAGCGCCAAGACTCAGATCAACGGGGAGCTTCATCGCCAGCATGGCGACGAAGTGCAGTGTCCACGCGCCAAGCCCGAGGGTGAATCCGGCGGCCATCATCCACCAGAACCCGGACCGGTCTCCGAGATCGTCGATGAAGTCGAGGCTCAGCAGCGTGGTATAGGCGGCAAGGGCGCCCACGGCAATCGCGAGTCCGACCAGTGCTGGATCGTGTTCCAAAGTGAGCGGGAATCCCTGCATTTATCGGAGAACGTTATTGTTGTGGATCCGGGAAACCCGGAATCGAGACGCTAGTCCCAAAGCTGCGCCGGCTTCGTTGAGCTGGGTCACAATACGTGGCTGCCGGTCGATACCCTTTCCCGTGCCGGGTATGGGGCCCCAGGTTGGGAGGCAGTAACCGGAACGCGGGGGATGGTAACGGAGTTACCTATCCCGTGTGTAATAGTTTTTGACTACCTCGAAAGGTATAATCTCGCGCTTGCCGTCACGGTCAAGCTATTCGGAGACTCCATGACAGATGTGCCCAGGTCCCAGCTCGCGACATGGGAACACTGCCTGCTCGGCTCGGCCGCGGAAGCGACAACCGACGCCGTCGTCGTCACTACTGCGGAGTTGAATGCACCCGGCCCCGAAATCATCTACGTCAACCCCGCCTTCTGCAGCATGACGGGGTACAGCAGGGATGAACTGGTCGGGCAGAGCATCCGCATGCTCTACGACCAGAAGCCTGATCCGGCGTTTTTCCAGGATCTGCGCAAGACGATCCAGAGCGGGCGATCCTATCGGGGAGCCACGCTGAAACACCATAAGGACGGTACGCCCTATCTCTGTGAGGTAAGCATCACGCCGGTCCACGACAAAGTGGCGGATTGCATGCGGCTCGTCTCCATCCAGCGTCGCGTCGAGGATGCGTGGGGGCAGGACCGCTATCTGGAGACCGTGTTCCACGCAGCGCCAGTCGGTCTGATACTGGTCCGCGGGGATGGCCGCATCGATCGGGTCAACGAGACCGCGGAAGAGTTGTTCGGGTACAGCGCCGGCGAGCTTGTGGGCCGAGAGGTCGAACTGCTGGTTCCCGACGAAGCCCGGGCCCACCATCGCGATTACCGCACAGCATACTCCCACCAGCCCCGTGCGCGGCAAATGGGGGCAGGGCGTGATCTCGAAGGCCAACGAAAGGACGGATCCCGCTTCCCGGTGGAGATCGGGCTGGCGCCGCTCGAGACGGTCGAACGCGCGGCCGTGTTGGTGTCCGTCATCGATATTGCCGAGCGCAAGCGCCAGGAGGCCGAGATCGAGTTTCTGGCATTCAATGATCCCCTGACGGGGCTCGCGAACCGGCGCCTTTGTATGGACCGCATCACCGAGGCCATCGAGGGCCTGACCGACTCAGGGCAGTTCGGTGCTCTGGTCGTGATCGATCCGGATCGCTTCCAGGCGCTCAATGACACCCGGGGCCACAGTCGCGGGGACCAGTTACTGTGTGACATGGCGGAGCGGCTGACTGCGTTTGCGGGGCCAGGGCGGCTGGTAGCGCGCGTTGGCGCCGACGAGTTCGCTGTGCTGCTGGACGATCTCGGTCAGGCCAGCGACGCCATTCGCTACGCGGAACGCTTTGCCCAGCAGGCGCGCGACATACTGGGTGCGCCATACAGCTGGAAGCAGGGGGGCTATTACGCCACCGTGTCATCGGGCATTACGCTGCTGCACCCGGAGGACGACACGGTCGAGGATGCCCTGAAGCGCGTCGACCTGGCCCTGCAGGACGCGAAGCGCGAGGGCCGCAACCGGATCAGCGTGTTCGACCCGGTTCTCCAGCGCAGTGCCGAAGAGCGCGCGCGTATCGAACACCAGATGCCCGCTGCACTGGCCAATGAGGAATTCGTACCCTACTACCAGCCCTGTGTGGATGCGGCGGGGCGCTGCGTCGGGGCAGAAGCCCTGATCCGCTGGCAGCACCCGACCCACGGCCTGATCTCTCCGGGCTCGTTCATTCCCGTGGCGGAAGAAAGCGGCCTGATCCACGCCATCGGGGAATCGATGCTGCGTCAGGTCTGCGAGCAGGTGGCACGGTGGGCTCTCGATGAGAGCCTGAGCCGGCTCGAAGTGTCCGTGAACGTCAGCCCGAAACAATTCCGGGATCCGGATTTCGTCCACTCCGTGAAAAGCATACTCGACGAGACCCGGGTCAATCCTCATCAACTCTGCCTGGAAGTCACCGAGTCACTGCTCTTTGATGACGCCGACGAGGCCATCGCGCGCATCGCGGCGCTGCGCCGCATGGGCATCTCCTTTGCGCTGGACGATTTCGGTACGGGGT
>SLBZ01000116.1 GCA_007126095.1 Aquisalimonas sp. | reverse complement strand
TGCGCTGGCTCAGTCGGCCGACTCCACCCGGTACAATCCGCCTTCGTCCTCTTCACTCAGAAGGTAGAGGGCACCGTCGGGGCCTTCTCGCACATCGCGGATCCGGCCCACCGTCCCGTAGAACAATTCCTCCTCGTGCACCACGGCGTTGTCCTCGAGCACGACCCGCCGGACACGCTCCGCACGAAGCCCCCCTGCCATGAGATCCCCCTGCCAGGCGCTGAACATGTCGCCCGTCATCAGCGCCAGGCCCGACGGGGCCAGGGTGGGTAGAAATTCGTAGACCGGCTCGATCATGTCATCGTCATGCACCCGCTCCGATCCGTCGAACTGATCCTGGGTGCCGTAATCACGGCCGCGGGTCACGGCCGGCCAGCCGTAATTGCCTCCCGCCTCGATCCGGTTCAGCTCATCTCCGCCCCGGGGGCCGTGTTCCGTCGCCCAGATATCTCCGGTCTCGGGATGCACGATCATGCCCTGGATGTTGCGGTGGCCCCAGGAATAGATCTCCGGCAGCACGCTGTCGTCGCCAACGAAGGGGTTGTCATCGGGCACGCCGCCGTCATCCGTGAGGCGCACCACCGTGCCGGCATGGTCGGCCGGATCCTGGGCCCGTTCGGGCTCGACGCCCCGGTCACCAATGGTCATGAGCAAGGTGCCGTCATCCAGCCACACCAGCCGCGACCCGTAGTGGCGGCCCGGTTCGGACCGGCGATCCTGCTCGAACAGCGTCTCCACGTCCTCCAGGGCATCGCCTTGCAGGCGGCCACGTGCCAGCGCTGCGGTAGTGCCACTTTCATCTCCTAGGGAATAGGTGAAGTAAACCCAGCCGTTACCGTCGTAATCCGGGTGCAGCGCCACGTCCAGCAACCCGCCCTGGTTGTCCACGTGGACGTCCGGGAGACCGGCGATCTCGGTGATCTCGCCCTCACGGGTTACACGGTTGAGGCGACCGGGCCGCTCGGTGACCAGATAGTCCCCGTCCGGCAGAAACGCAACACTCCAGGGGTTCTCCAGGCCGTCCGCGACGCGAAGGACATTGACGGTTTCATACTCGGTACTGATTCCGGACTCCACGGTGTCGGCATTGGCGGCGGATCCTGCGACCGCCAGTGCAAGCACGGCGCCAGCGTTGCGGCTTGAAACAGTCTTCATGGTGACGCTCTCCTCGTTCTTGCGGCACGACAAACAGGGGTCTGTTCCGATAGGCTCCGGAATCAGTCTAGAAGATGGAGAGTGCCGTGCACTTGTCGGAACCCAGTTTCATCGACACCAACCGTGGCCGTTTCGCTTACCGCGTTGCCGGAGATCCAGGCGGTGCGCCGGTGGTCATGCTGCATGGCTGGCCGGAGAGCTCCTATTGCTGGGAGCCTCTAGCGGCCCGGCTGCCCGCCGGCTTCCGGGTCATTGCACCGGATCTGCGAGGCCTCGGCGACAGCACCCGCAGTGGCGATCAGGATGCCTACGCCAAGCAGGCGCTGGCCATGGACATGGTCGCCGTGCTCGATGCCCTGGGTGTGGGCGGATTCCAGCTGATCGGCCACGACTGGGGCGGTGTGGTGGCCCAAGAGGTGGCCATTGCCGTTCCCGAACGCGTCCAGCGCCTGGTGATCATGAACATCACGCTGATCAACAATGCCCGCGGGAACGCGGAGGCCATTGCGGCCATCCGTCAGAAAGGTGCCCGCCACCAGTGGTACCAGCACTTCCAGCAACAGCGGGGGCTGGCCGAGGCTATGATTCCCGGGAACGAACGGGTGTGGCTCAGCACGTTCCTGCAGTGTTCGGACGGCTCCCCATTCCCTGCCGATGCGCTCAACGAATACGTCCGCTACTACAGCCTGCCCGAAACGCCGCGCGCCGGCGCCAACTACTATCGCGCCATGGGCACGGACCAGAAACGCTGGGAAACACTGTCAGACCACGTCTACCCCATGCCGTCGCTGTACGTCCACGGCAACCGGGACCCGGTCGTCATCCCTGCGTTCCTGAACCATGCGGAATCCTGTTTCCGGGACCTGCGCATCGAATCGGTGGCGGCCGGTCATTTCCTTCAGGAGGAGGCACCGGACGCCGTCGCCGGCCACATCGGCGGGTTCCTCAAGCCTGCGGGAAGATAGCTTCACTCTTCCGGTGCCGTGTCCCGCCATTGTTCGGCGTCCAGATCGGGAACCGTCACCATGGCCACCGCCTCGATCCGCAGGATGGGGCGGTCCATCCGCCGCAACCGTTTCCGGTAGGCGGCCACGGCACCATCACGCTCGCACGCCTGCTCGACCTGCTCCGGCAACCCCTCGACCACATCGGCGGGGTCGAACAGGCGCGGCAGCGCGATCCAGTCGCGCCCCAGCCGCCACAGCGTCGGCGCGGCAAGCAACAACACGGCCAGTACCGCAATCACGGCCATCTGCGGGGCCAGCAGAGCGAGCAGACCACCGAACGACAGGTAGACCCCTGCCTGCGCGGCCAAAGCCTGAAGATGCCGTCGGCGCTCGCGCTGCAACCCCTCGATGCCCTCCTTCCCGGGCGGCGGCTGCCGGTTGATGATCCAGTACGCAAAGCGGGATGCCACCTGATCGGCAAAGGGGGGCTTGCGCCGTGCCAGGAATCGCATGAAATCTCGGTCCTCCGTCGCTGCGGTCGTCTCGTCAGAGGTGGAGAGGTTAGCACTTCGGAGAGGCGCTGAGCGGCTCCGGCGTATAGGAACGCACTCGCCAGCAAAGGGCGACACCAATGACGATCAGGGCGGCACACAGGCCGAAGGTCAGACGGAAGTCGCCGGTCCAGTCGATTATCACGCCCGCCGCCGCCGGACCGGCGAGCTGCCCGGCGGCCATGAACACCGTGACAAAACTCACCGCCAGTGGCGCCTCACGCGCCCCGACGTGCTCCGTGGACGCGGCCAGGACCGAGGTAAAGACGCCGGTGACGGCGACGCCGAGAATCACGTAATGGGCGGCGAACCCCGCCAGCGTGGGGGAGACCACCGGGGTCGCCATCCCCACCAGGTAGAGCGTCTTGGAGAGCAGCAGCGCCGTTCCACGACCGATGCGATCCGAGATCCAGCCCCAGAGCAGACCGGAGAAGATGCCCAGGGCCCCCATCAGCGCGACCAGACGCCCGGCAACGACGCTGGCGATGCCCGACTCCAGCGCGTAGCTGTACATGAAGACCACCTGCACGATGTAGGTGGTGCCCAGCACACCGTAGATGAGACCGACAATAATCACGTAGCGGTTGCGGAACACGGCGGCACGTTCGGGCGTCGGGGCTCTCCCGACGCCGACGCCGGCACCGGCAGATGGCGGGTTGCGCAGAAAGGCCAGCACCGCCATCAGGACCAGCGCCCCGCCGACGGCGAACGCTGCCCATGTCACCCGCCAGCCTGCCTCGCCGAAAACCGCCGGGGCCAGGGGCACCAGCGTGCCGGACAGCAGCATGCCGGCACCGACACCGCCGTTGAGCATCCCGATGACCGCTCCGCGCCGCGCCGGAAACCACGACGACAGCAGAGACACCAGTGGCGTGTAGCCGAAGGCCGTGCCGAACCCCAGCAGCGCCATCAGCACCAGCAGGACGCGGTAGTCCGAGGCGACACTCAGCCCCGCGAAGCCCACCGTCACCAGGACAACGCCGAGCAGAACGGTATTCCGGCCGCCGAAACGGCCCGCCGCAACCCCGGCGACCATGACCAGGCAGAGATAACCGAGCGCCGTGACCGTGCCCAGCATCCCCGCCTGCTGATAGGACAACCCCAGGGACTCGCGCATGGGGGGCACGATCAACCCGTACGCCAGGCGCGCGAACACCAGCACCACGATGGTGACGAGCATTCCCGTGGCGATCATCAGCCAGGCCGGCGGCCGGCGAGTGTCGCGTGGTGCCGACTCTCCCATCGGTTCCCCCCCGCAAAAGGCACGTAGCATTGCACCAGCCGGATGCAACCACAAGCGACCGCAGGATCAGCGACTTGAGACGGAACGCTCACGCGGAATAGACGAAAACGTGGCCTTGTTCATGGAAAATCCGATCTATTCGGTGCATTTTACATACATCTTGTAGCACAGGCGGACGCGGCGCCATGACTTCAGAGAGCATCGACCGGGCCATGGGAGGGCCGCGCGATCTTGCCAGCGACCCGGGTCGCTGGCGGTATGCCCGGGTACTCGGGCCCATCCTGCTGTTCGGCGCCAGCGCCCACGCCCTGTTCCTGGCGTTGTTCGCCCTGCTGGACGTCCCGGTGCTGGTGGCATTCAATGCAGCCAGCATCGCGCTCTACCTGCTGCTTTTGTATCTCGCCAGACACGTCGACCCCCGCGTGCTGGTGCTCGTTGCCATGATGGAGGTCCTCGCCCACGCCTGGCTGGCCACCCATTACGTGGGCTGGGTGTCCGGCTTTCACTTCTACCCACTCATTCTCATCCCGCTGATCGCCTTCCTCACGCTCTTCTCGCTCCTTCAGCGGTGCCTGCTGATTCTGCTAGCCACCCTGGTCTACGCGGCCATGGCGCTGGCCTACACAACGGCGACACCGCTTGTCCCACTGCCCGATGTGGTGGCGCCCTGGCTCAGCGCCATCAACGCGGTCTCCGTGAGCATCGGCCTGAGCGTGTTCATTCTGTTCTATGCGGTTGCGGTCCAGAACGCGGATAACCTGGCGCGCGCCTCCCAGGAGCGGCTCAAGCACCTGGCGGCCACCGACCCGCTGACCGGGCTGCTGAACCGGCGCAGCATGGACATCCACCTCCAACAGGCCGTGCACCATCGCGACCCTGCCGCCCTGCTCCTGGGGGACGTGGACAACTTCAAGCAGATCAACGATGCGTTCGGCCACGACGCCGGCGACAGGGTACTGGAAGCCATTGGCGAGACCCTTCGGCAGGCGGTTGCGGACCACGCCCTGGTGGCGCGCTGGGGCGGCGAGGAGTTTCTCATCCTGATCCCGGGCGATAACGGCACCCACGCGGCCCGCCTCGCAGAGCGGATCCGCCGCCTGGTCCCCGGCTGCTGGCAGGAGAGCGAGCGGCCGGTCACCATGAGCATCGGCATTGCCCGTCTACAGGCCGGCGACACCGTGGCGCGGTTCGCCAACCGGGCGGATCAGGCGCTGCTGGAGGCGAAACGCGCCGGCCGCAACCGCGTAATCACCGCACCAGGCGCCGATGCAACCGGCACCTGATGCAGCTCATTTCCCGGCGAGGGTGTCGAACACCGTCTCTTCGCGATTTGCCGCCTCCGCCCGTGCGCGAATCAGCTCCTTGATGCCCCGATGGGGGAAGACGTAGAACTGATCCGCCTCCACCGCCGCCAGCGTCATTTCAGCGATGGCATCAGCGGCGATGCGGCCGTGCTGGACCGCATAACGCAGCTCATCACTCCGGCGGCGACGGGCTTCGCTCATGGGGGCCGTATCGGCGAGCGCTGCCGGACGATTACGCTCGGAGTCGGCGATGGGCGTGGGAAAGAAGGCGGGCGACAGCACCGTTACCCCGATGGGTGCGTCCACATCCCGCAGATCCAGGGCCAGCGTCTCGGACATGGCGACCACGCCACACTTGCTGGTGTTGTAGATGCCGCTGCCCGGTGCGTTCACCCAGCCGGCGGCCGAGGCCGTGTTCACCACGTGCCCTTCGCCCTGCGCCAGCATGCGCGGGACAAAGGCCTTGATCCCCCAGGCAACGCCGTTGAGGTTTACGCCCAGCACCCACTGCCAGTCCGCTTCCGTGTGCTCCCAGAGCGGCCCGTTGACGGCGACTCCCGCATTGTTGAAAAGCACATGCACCGCACCGAACCGGGCAAACACCTCTTCCGCGAATGCAGTCACCGCCTGAAGGCTGGAGACATCCAGGGGGTAGGCGGCGCAATCCACGTCCGGGGATGCCGCAGTGATCAACCGCCGGGTCTCCTCCATTCCCGGCTCATCCACGTCGCCCAGCACCACCGCCATGCCGCGGCGGGCACAACACAGGGCAAGTTCGCGGCCAAGCCCGCTGCCGCCTCCGGTGATCACGGCCACGCGGTTTCGCAATTGCTCCATTCCTCTACTCCTGTCGTGATTGCCTCGGTACCACTATTACGGGATGCTATAGCCTGACACGAAACACTGGCGGTTCGCGTCTCCGGTGCGATAACGCTCACGGCAAGGGACAGACTGCATGCAGCTACCGGACTGGGTCAGGTATCGCCGCCTCAGCGTCAAGCTCGTGGTCGCCATCGTGTTGCTCAGCTCTGCGGTGACCCTGGTGGTCACGTCGATCCAGGTGCTGATCGAGTACCGCCGGGACGTTCACGGGCTGGAGCAGGGCCTCACCGACGCCCGCAGCAGCTTCTCGCAGTCACTGGGCGCCAGCCTCTGGGCACTGGACGACGGCCAGCTTACCCTGCAGCTTCGCGGACTGCATCAACTCCCCCACGTGGACCGCGTCGAACTCACCGGCGACATGGAGCTGGCCGTCGGGGAAGCGGATGGTTACCGGCACCGCCACGAAAAGGCGTTCCCGATCGTGCACCGAACGGCCGATGGCGTGCTTCACCCGCTCGGGGAAGTACGAATCGACGCCAGCCTCGCTGCCATCCACAGCCGCCTGTGGGACAGGCTCACGGTGATTCTGGCCTCCCAGGCGTTCAAGACCTTCGTGGTCTCCATGCTGCTGTTGGCACTCATCTATTACCTCGCCATCCGCCATTTGCAGTCTCTCGCCAGGTACGCGCGGGCCATCCGCCTGCACCGGCAGACGGAACCTGTACTGCTCTCACGGGCGGAGGGCGGGGTCATGCGCCCGGACGAACTGGACGACGTAGCCAGTGCCATGAATCATGCCGTCAACCGCATGGCCGAGGACATGGAAGACCGGCGCCTTGCCGAGGCACACCATCGACTGCTGTCCGGAGCGCTGGAGCAGTCACCGGCGGGCGTGCTGATCATGGACCGGGACGGCCGTCTGGAGTTTGCGAACCCACGATTCGAGTCGCTCATCGGCCGCGCCTGCAGCGACAGGGTCGGTCTGCCCTGTCTCGGACGTGGGGGCTGGTTGACCCCGCGCATCGGCATCGCGGACGGCCGGCAGGACCCGTGGCGCGCAGTGGAAAGCACGGGCGCCTGGCAGGGCGAGATCCGTCTGCGCCGGGACGACGGCCAGTACCGCTGGGCACGCGCCTCCCTGCAGGCCATCGACAGCGGCGCGGCCGTCCACTATGTAGCGCTGGTCGAGGATCTGACTGAACTCCGCGCCGTGGAAGAACGGCTGGACTACCGCACGCACTTCGACATGCTCACCGGGTTGCCCAACCGCCACCTGATCCAGCAGCTGCTCACCGCCACCATCGGCAGCATGGGCCAGGAGGCATGCGCCGTCATCCTGCTGGATGTCGACCGTTTCAAGGCGGTCAACGAGAGCATCGGGCCGGAAGCCGGGGACGACGCCCTGCGAACGGTCGCAACCCTGTTGCGCGATTCGAGCCCTGCCGACTGGCAGGTGGGCCGGTTCGGTAACGACGAGTTCATCATCGTGGTGCCGGGCGCTTGGCGCGCGGCCGACCTGCGCTCCCGCACGGAGCAGCTGCTGCGGTCGCTCAGTGAGCACGGCATAACCACCCACCTGCCGTTTCCATTGTCCGCTGCGGCCGGGATCGCACTCTGCCCCGAGGCGGGCCGGACAGTACCGGAACTGCTGCGGGCGGTGGATTCGGCACTGCAGGCGGCAAAGCTCCGCGGCCCCGGCAGTGTCACGGTGTATGATCCCATAGTGCAGCAGGAAGCGCGACGCCGGCTCATGCTGGATACGGATCTTCACCGGGCCCTCGCCAACGGGGAGTTCCACCTACACTATCAACCCATCGTTGCCGGGGGCGACAACACCGTGGAGGCCCTGGAGGCGCTTGTCCGCTGGGCACACCCGGACCAGGGCGCGATTCCACCAGACACCTTCATCGGCATGGCCGAGGACAACGGTCTGATTGTCCCGCTTGGCGAATGGGTATTACGTCAGGCACTCGCCGACATTCGCCGGCTACGCGCGTTGCCGGGACGGAGCAACCTGCGGGTATCGGTGAACGTGTCGCCAGCGCAGCTGGCGCACCGCGGCTTCGCCGGAATAGTGGAGACCGCACTGGACGAGGAACACCTGCCTGGCGAAGCGCTGCAACTGGAAATCACCGAGCGCACCTTCCTGACCGGTCTTGCGCAATCCCGGCAGGCGCTGGACCGTATGGAGAGGCGTGGCGTCAAGATCACGATTGACGATTTCGGCACCGGCTATTCCGCGCTAAACCACCTCAGACGACTGCGCGTGAACGGACTCAAGATCGACCGCACCTTCATCCGCGACATGTTTGAAGGCCGGCAGGACACGCAACTGGTGCGGGCAATCACCTCTCTTGGCCACGATCTCGGACTGGAAGTCACGGCCGAAGGCGTGGAGACCGAGGAGCAACTGCACTTTCTGCAGGAGCTTGGCTGCGAGCTGGTCCAGGGCTTTCTGCTCGGTCGGCCACAGCCCCTGGAAGACATCCTGACGCGGTTCGGCCAGCCCCATGATCATGCCTAGCCTTACCCTGCTCCACCGTCTGATGTCACTGGGCATCATGGCGATCCTGCTGCTGGCAGCCTGCAGTGTGAACGCAGACACGAACCAGTCGACGCTGGTGCGCCATCAACCGCCGGACCAGGTCGACGGCGATGAGCGGGACGACTACGCCATTCGCCTGCTCAACCTGGCCATGGACAGGACGGCAGACGACTACGGTCCGGCGAGCCTGCACGCCATCGGCGTGCGCATGTCCCAGGACCGGGCCATCCGGGAGATGCGTGAGGGTCGCTATCTGGACGTCTTCTGGGGCATGACCAGCCGCGCGCGAGAGGAGGAGCTGCTGCCGGTGCGCATCCCCATGGCACGCGGGCTGTTGGGCGTACGCGCCCTGGTGGCCCGCGAGGAGACACGACCGCGCCTGGGCGCGGTGACATCGGTGCAGGAGCTCTCCGCCTTCTCGATGGGACAGGGCCACGACTGGCCGGACACGGTCATCCTCACGCACAACGGGCTGCGCGTGACCACGTCCTCGACCTACTACAGCCTGTTCCGCATGCTTCGCGCCGGGCGCTTCGACCTGTTTCCAAGGGGGGTCAACGAACTGCAGGCGGAGGCGCGGCTCTACCAGGCATTCGATGTCGGGCCATCCACGGATGTGGTGCTCGCCTACTACGCACCGAACTATTTCTTCGTTCAGCGCGACAACCAGGCCCTGGCCGAGCGCATCGAGACTGGCCTGCGCCGCGCAATGGCCGATGGCAGTTTCAGCGCCCTGCTCAGCACCCACCCGAGCACGCGCCATGCCCTGGACCTGCTCACCCTGCACCAGCCCCTGGTACTGGCACTGGACAACCCCGGCCTGCCGGAGGCAACGCCCGTCGATGACGCGACGCTATGGTATAGACCGGTATTCGATAACCTGCACCAGCCCGGTGACCAGCATCCCTGACCCGGTCAGTCCCCGGGGGGCGCTTCGAAACCGTGATCCTGAAGGATCGCCTGCCCCTCATCGCTGAGCACAAACATGTAGAAGGCTTCAGCCGGCCCATCATCGCCGTCGCCGTTCAGCAGCACCATGCGGTGATTAATGGGGTCGTGCAGCTCGGCCGGCACCGGCTGCGCACTGCCCCGCTCCTGCAGGCTCCGCTGTCCGGCCAGGGCAGTGGGAATCAGCCCCGCCTGCGCCGGGCCATCGTTGGCCATTCGCGCGGCCCGCGCGGCGTTTTCGGCCACGGCAACATGCGCCTGCATGCTGCTCCACAGATCGATCTCGCGCAGCACGTCCCGGGCGGCCCGCCCATAGGGCGCAGCACCGGGATCCGCAATGGCCATGCGTCCAAGCCGTTTGCCATCCAGGGCGGCCGCGAGCCCTTCCAGACCATTGGCAGCGCGCAGGGGTGCACCCTGTCGAACGAACAGAGAGAGCCCGCCGGCGGCGTACAACTCACCGTCGTCGCCGATTACATCGTCCTCGGCCAGGCGCTGGATGGCACGTTCATCCGCGGCCAGGAGCACCGCATACGGGGCGCCCCTGCGAATTTGCCCCGCCAACGCATCGGAGGCCCCGAACGCGACACGCACCCGCGCATCGCTGGTGCGCTCGAACGTGGCCACGAGATCCTTCATGGCGTACTGCATGCTGGACGCCGCCGCCACACGCACGCTGTCCTGGGCAAGCGCCCCCGTGCTGCCGATGGCCAGACTCAGGCCCAGCGCCACCAGCAGGTGTGTTCGTCTCGCACCCATGCCGCTCCCGTTCCCCTGATTGCCCAATCGCTTGTCGCCACGAGTATGCCCGAATCGGCTTTCTCGCACTGTCGATCAGCACACGTGTTACTGCATTTCCCGAAACCGGCCGTATCGTTACCTTGCACCACAAACCGTTACCCGAGGTAACACATTGCACTCTGTTGCCGCCCGCTAACACCTTGATTTGACAGCCACTCCCTGCTGGCACCGGTTGTGCATTGAATCAGTGACACATTCCAGCGGCGCAGAGAATGCCGTGAGCAGAGATCAGCACACCAGCGCGGGACAATCGAACCATGGGGATGAACTCTCCCCGGTGGTGGATTTCCTGCGTCGCCATCCACCGTTCGACCGCATGGAACGTCAGGACGTCCAGAAGATGGCACTGCGGCTGGAGCTCAAGCACTACCCCACCGGCACCCGCGTGGTCGAGCCCGGCAGCGGCCCCGCCGCTCGCCTGTTCATCGTTCACAAGGGACGGGTCCGCGGTGGTGTCGCCGACGAACCGCACGCCGCAGACAGTGATACCTGGGAACTGATGCCTGGCGAGTGTTTCCCGGTTGGTGCACTCCTCTCCCGCCGTCCTGTGCGCACTGTGCACGAAGCAGCCGAGGACACGGAATGCTTCGAACTGGAATGGGAGGATTTCAACGAGCTCCTGGAGACGTCGCGGGTCTTCAACGATTTCAGCACCCACCGGCTGTCGGTTCTGCTGAACTCCATGAAACGCGAAGTCCAGGCGGACGCGCTGCGCGGCCTTGGCGGCGACACTTCGCTGAACATCACCCTTGGCGAACGCCTGCGGCGGCCGCCGGTGACCTGCGAGGCGGACACGCCCGTGCGTACCGCGCTTGAGCGCATGCAGGAGCGCCACGTGGGCAGCATCGTGGTCACGGATGATCGAGCGCGCCCGCTGGGCGTGTTCACGCTGCGGGACCTGCTCACACGGGTATCGATTCCGGGGGCGTCACTTGATCTGCCGATGCAGGACGTGATGACACCGAACCCGGTCTGCATCCCCCGCTCGAGCTTCGCCTTCGAGGCGGCCATGATCATGGCCGACAAGGCCATCCACCACATCTGCGTTGTTGATCGCGGGCGACTGGTGGGCGTGATTTCCGAGCGCGACCTGTTCTCGATGCAGCGCGTCGGTCTGGTCAATCTCAGCAAGAGCATTGCCCGCGCAGACAGCGTACGTGAGCTGGCCCGACTGCGCGACGACATCCACCAGCTGGTGGACCAGATGATCGCCCAGGGGGCCCGGGTCGGGCAGATCACCCAGATCATCACCCTGCTCAACGATCAGATCACCCGGCGCATTCTCGAGCTCTGCACCCGCGATGCGGAAGACCTGCCGGCGGTCTCCTATTCCTGGATTGCCTTCGGCAGCGAGGCGCGTCAGGAACAGACGCTGAAGACCGACCAGGACAACGGCGTGATCTTCCGCACCCCCGAAGGGAGCACGCCGGACGAGGTCCGTGCCGCGCTGACGCCGTTTTTCCGGCAGGTAAACGAGGCCCTGGACCAGTGCGGCTACCCGCTTTGCAAGGGCAACATCATGGCGAGCAACCCGGAGTGCTGCCTGAGCCTGGAAGAGTGGCAGCAGCGGTTCACCCGCTGGATCGAACAGGGCACGCCGAAACATCTGCTGCAGGCATCGATCTTCTTCGATTTCCGCACCATCGACGGCTCAACCGAGGACGCCGAGCGCCTGCGCCACTGGCTACTTGACAAGACCGCCGGCAACAGCCGTTTCCGCCGCCAGCTCGCCGCCAACGCGCTGCAACTGCGTCCGCCACTGGGCCTGTTCCGGTCGTTCCGGGTCAGTTCCCGCGGGGAATACCGCAACACCCTGAACCTCAAGCTCAACGGCGTCACACCCTTCGTCGATGCGGCGCGCATCCTGGCCCTGGCCCACCGGCTGCCGGCCATCAATACGATGGAACGCCTGCGCATGGCCGCCGAGGCGCGGATCGTTGATCCGGGCGACGTGGCGGCTTGGTCGGAAGCGTACGATTATATACAGATGCTGCGGATGCGGAAAAACCAGCAACAGCGCGCCGCAGGCGAGCCACTCAGCAATCGTGTGGACCCGAGCGAACTCAACGATCTCGACCGCCGTATTCTGAAGGAAGCATTCAGGGAAGCAAGAACGTTACAAAACAGAATCGAAAGCGATTATCAGCTTTAGGAAAGCTGCATCACCACAGGAGGAGAAACCATGTCAGAACAGACAGATCTTCAAAAAGAAAGAAGTGCGTACTGGCGCAAGAACCTGCAGATAATCGGCGGCTGCCTTGCCGTCTGGGCGATTGTGTCTTTCGGCCTCGGCATCGTGCTTGGGCCTGCCCTTAATAACTTCTCCATTGGCGGGTATCCCCTGGGCTTCTGGTTCGCCCAGCAGGGCTCGATTTATACCTTCCTCATTATCATCTTTTTCTACGCCTGGCGTATGAACAAGCTTGATAAAGAATTCAATGTCGACGAAGAATAAGGGGCAATCACAATGAGTTTGCAAGTTCTCAGCCTAATTGTCGTGGGCATGACCTTTGCCCTTTATATCGGCATTGCCATCTGGGCCCGAACCGGCAGCACTGCCGAATTCTATGTTGCCGGCAAGGGGGTCAACCCGATCGCCAACGGCATGGCGACGGCCGCCGACTGGATGTCCGCCGCGAGCTTCATCTCCATGGCGGGCCTCATCGCGTTCCTGGGCTACACCGGGGGCGCCTACCTGATGGGCTGGACGGGCGGCTACGTCCTCATGGCCCTGCTCCTTGCACCGTACCTGCGCAAGTTCGGCAAGTTCACGGTGCCGGAGTTCATCGGTGACCGCTTCTATTCCAAGGCGGCCCGGATCATCGCCGTAATCTCGCTGCTGGTGATCTCGATCACCTACGTTATCGGCCAGATGCGTGGTGTCGGCATCGCGTTCTCCAACATCCTGAACGTGCCGCTCACCGCCGGGCTGATCTCGGGCATGGTGATCGTGTTCATCTATGCGGTGTTCGGGGGCATGAAGGGGATCACCTACACGCAGATCGCCCAGTACTGCGTGATGATCTTCGCCTATACCGTGCCGGCGGTGTTCATCGCCTTCCAGCTCACCGGCAACCCGCTGCCGCAGCTCGGCCTCGGCTCGGAACTGGCCGGCGAAAACCGGTACCTGCTGGAAGCACTGGACCAGACCCTGGTCGATCTCGGCTTTGATCCCTACACCGGGGTGGCGGGCATGAGCATGACCAACATGTTCCTGCTCACACTGTCGCTGATGATCGGTACAGCTGGTCTGCCCCACGTCATCGTGCGGTTCTTCACGGTGCCGCGGATCCGCGATGCGCGGAAATCCGCCGGCTGGGCCCTGGTGTTCATCGCCCTTCTGTACACCACTGCTCCGGCCGTGGGCGCCATGTCCATGTGGAACTTCATAAACACGATGCAGCCGGGCGAAGTCGGCGATCCGGAAGGCAACGTCCTGCTCGAGGAAATGCCGCAGTGGACAGAACGCTGGCAGGAAACCGGGCTCCTCGCATTCGAGGACAAGAACGAGGACGGCCGGATCCAGTACTACAACGATGAGAACGAAGAGTTCGCCCAGATGGCCGAGGAAGAATGGGGCTGGGAGGGCAACGAGGTCACCACGCTGGACCGTGACATCATCGTTCTCGCCACGCCGGGTATCGCCAACCTGCCCAACTGGGTGATCGCCCTGGTGGCAGCCGGCGGCATCGCCGCGGCCCTGTCCACGGCGGCAGGTCTGTTGCTGGCCATCTCGTCCGCCATCTCCCACGACCTGCTCAAGGGCGTGATGATGCCTCACATCTCGGAGAAAGGAGAAATGCTTGCCGCCCGGCTCAGCATGGCTGGTGCCATTCTGTTTGCCGGCTACCTCGGGTTGAATCCACCAGGGTTCGCGGCAGAGGTGGTGGCGTTGGCATTCGGGTTCGCGGCAGCAAGCCTGTTCCCGACCCTGATGCTCGGCATCTTCTACCGGAAGATGAACAAGGCGGGCGCCATCGCCGGCATGCTGGCAGGCCTCGGCTCCACGGCCCTGTATATCTTCATCTACAAAGGCTGGTTCTTCTTCCCGGGAACGGCCATGCTGCCGGACTCCCAGGAGTACTGGCTGTTTGGCATCAACACCGGCTCCTTCGGTGCCATCGGTGCGCTGATCAACTTCACGGTGGCCATCATCGTGGCGAAGATGACCACGCCGCCGCCGCAGGAGATCCAGGAGCTCGTGGAAAGCGTGCGCGTGCCCCGGGCCGACTGACCCGGACACGCTCCCGGCCAGACGGGGTGTGGAGTGCTACGATGACGGCATCGGCACAGCCACTCCCTGGCCGGGGCATCAGAACGGAAGGCCCGCCCCTGGCGGGCCTTTTTTTGTCCGGGGTGTTGGA
>SLBZ01000125.1 GCA_007126095.1 Aquisalimonas sp. | reverse complement strand
CAACCTGCTGGCTCTAAACGCCGCCATTGAGGCGGCACGGGCCGGCGAACATGGTCGAGGGTTTGCCGTGGTGGCGGACGAGGTGCGCAAGCTGGCGAGCAATACTCAGGAATCCATCGGCGAGATCGAAGAGATCATCGAGCAGCTCCAGGAAGGCACCCGGAATGCGGTCGACGTGATGACCAGTGGTCAGGACAGTGCCGGCCGCAACGTGGAAGAGGCGCGCAATGCCGTCGCCGCCCTGGACGCCATCATGGCCGGAGTGACGCACATCTCGGACATGTCGAACCAGATCGCCACCGCTCTGGAAGAGCAGAGCTCCACGGCCGAGGAAATCAACCGCAACGTCACCACCATCGAACAGCTGGCGTCCGAAACGTCCACCGCCGTGAACGAGGCGGCTTCGGCGAGCCAGGATCTGTCCAAACTCTCGGTGGATCTCAGCGGCGTCGTGGCGAGGTTCCGGCTGTAACCGGGCCTTTGGGGACCGCTCGGGCCGCGCGGGCCCGAGCGAAGGCGTGTTCTACGGCAGCCGCACTTCGATGCTCAGCATGCCGGCTTGGAAGTCGTTGCGCTCCTGGTACTCAGCGCGCACGCGGGTCAGGGGAAACACCGCCATGCTGCCGCCAATCGCGAACACGGCACCATCGCTGTCACCCCATTCGTAGCCCGCGCGCCCGTGGAAGTTGATCAGTGGCAGGGTGGTAATGGTGCCCTGTAGGCCTACGTCCGCGTTGTTGTAGCGGTCCGTTCCGCCGTTGTCCTCGAATTTGCCCGTGCGGGTGTACCCGCCCTCAAGCCCTAGGCGCATCACCGCAGGAATGCCGAAGAAGTCGTACCCGCCGTAGAGCCGGGTGCCGTAGTAGGTGTCGTTGCTGGCGTCGTCGAAGTTGGTGTAGACACCGCCCAGGCCGCCGTAGAGGCCACTTGCGGATGCCGTGGCAGGAAGGGCGGCCGTCGCCGCAAGGCAGGCGGTGATGGCAGTGCTGGTCAGTGCTCGGCGTACGGTCATGGCGAGGGTCCCTGTCTCTGGGTGGGTTGACCTCGCCATCTTGCACCACGGTCGAATGCCTTGACCACTCCCGTCGCTCGCAACCGGATCGGTGGATGCCGGCCGTTATCGGGCACTGTGTCCGGGAGGGCGTGGCGAGAGGTGGGCTTGTTCAGGCAAAGTGACGAAGTGGTGTCGTTGCACTGGCACCGCGAACGACGGCCAGGAGGTGTCCCCATGCCCGAACCCACCATCATTGATTACCCCACCGGGGTTGCCGCCATCGACGCCGAGTTCGCCGAGACGCCGGGTGTGGTCGCGAGCTATCTGCTGCAGGCCGATGGCGATGCCGCGCTGGTGGATGTGGGCAGCAACTTCTCCGTGCCGCTGATTCTCCGGGCGCTGGAGTTGCGCGGTGTGGCGCGTGAACAGGTGCGCTACGTGTGCGCCACCCACGTACACCTCGATCACGCCGGTGGTGCCGGAGAGCTCATGCGCCAGCTGCCGCAGGCGACGCTGGTGGTTCATCCGCGGGGCGCCCGCCACATGATCGACCCGTCCGCGCTCTACGCCGGTGCCCTGGCCATCTACGGTGAGGCGGTGATGGCACGCCATTACGGTGAACTGGTGCCGGTGCCTGAAGAGCGGGTGCAGGTTGTGAACGACGGCGACCGGTTGCCGTTCGGCCGGCGCAGTCTGCTGTTTCTCGATACGCCGGGCCACGCCAATCACCACTACAGCGTGGTGGATGAGGACAACGCCCTGGTCTTTGCCGGCGACACGTTCGGCGTGTCGTACCGGTCGCTGGATACCGAAAGTGGGGCGTTCATCTTCCCGTCCACGTCGCCGGTGCATTTCGACCCCGGCGCGGCCCACCGCTCCGTGGAGCGCCTTTGCGCGCTGCAGCCCCGGGCGGTGCATGTGGCCCATTTCGGCCAGCTCACGGAGATCGATCGCCTTGCAGACGACCTGCATGCGGGGATTGATGCCCATGCCGGCATCGCCATGCGCTACGCGGAGGAGGACGAAGCCGACCAGGGCGAGGCCATCGCCGCCGCGTTGCTGGACTGGTTCTCCGACCGCCTGCAGGCGCACGGCGCGACGCTGTCAGCGGAGCAGTTACGCCAGACCCTGTCCATGGATCTGCAGATGAACACGCAGGGTCTGGTGGTGTGGCTGCAGCGACGACGCAAGGCCGCCCGCGTCGATTCGCGCTGAGCGGCCCCTGGCGGCTGTCAGGACTTGCCGGCGGTGAAACCGCCATCCACCAGCAGATCGGTGCCCGTGACAAAGCTGGCGTCGTCGGAGAGCAGGAACAGCGCGGCGGTGGCCACTTCCCGCGCCTCACCCAGGCGCCCGACCGGGTGCAGGCTGGTCAGGAACTCCAGCACCTCCGGCTCCAGCTCGTCCAGCAGCGGCGTGGCAATGTAGCCGGGCGAGAGGCTGTTGACGCGGATGCCGTTGGGTGCCCCCTCCAGCGCCAGTGTGCGCGTGACGTTCAGGACACCGCCCTTGGCCGCCGTGTACGCGGCAGTCTGGCTCTGACCCACATGCCCGAGGATGGAGGCGCAGTTGAGGATCGCGCCGCCGCCGTCTTGCATGCGACGCATGGCCTCGCGGGCGACGCGAAAGACGCCATTGAGGTTGATGTCGATGACCCGGAGCCAGTCCTCGTCGGTGTAGTCCACCGCCAGTTCCTGGTGACCGATGCCGGCATTGTTGAACACCGCGTCGACGCCGCAGAACGCCTGCGCCTGCTCGAACAGGTTGCGAACGTCCTCGGTGCGGGTCACGTCGGTCTGCACGAACAGGCACCGGTCCGCGCCCACCTTGGCGGCGATGGCCTCGCCGAGCGTTTCGTTCATGTCCGCGATGACGACCCTGGCGCCTTCGGCAATGGCGCCCTTGGCCGTTTCCGCGCCGATGCCGCTGGCGCCGCCGGTGATGACAACCCCTTTCCCTTCCAGACGCATACCTTGTGCCCCCTGGTGAATGAACCCGTGAAGTCGCATCGTGCGCCTCGGGGCGGCAGGGGGTATTGATCCAGGTCAACGCGGGTGGGTCACGCGCGCAGCCGGTAGCCGGTGCGGAAGATCCAGGCCACCGTCGCCATGGCGATGACCAGGAACACCAGGATCATCATCAGGCTGACCGCGACGCTGACATCACCGACGCCATAGAAGCTCCAGCGGAAGCCGCTTACCAGATAAAGCACCGGGTTCAGGAGGCTCACTGTTTGCCACGTCGGGGGCAGCATGTCGATGGAGTAGAACGTGCCGCCCAGGAAAACCAGCGGCGTGATGATCAGCAGTGGCACAAACTGCAGCTTCTCGAACGTGTCCGCCCAAAGCCCGATGATGAAGCCGATGAGGCTGAACGTGAACGCCGTCAGCACCAGGAACAGCAGCATCCAAACGGGGTGGGCCACCTCCAGAGGTGCAAAGAACCCGGCGGTTGCCAGAATGATGAGCCCCAGCATCACGGACTTGGTGGCGGCCGCACCCACGTAGCCCATGACGACTTCATAATGGGACACCGGGGCCGACAGGACCTCGTAGATGGTGCCCGAGAACTTCGGAAAATAGATGCCGAACGAGGCGTTGGAGGTGCTCTGGGTGAGCACCATGAGCATGATCAGCCCCGGCACGATGTAGGCGCCGTAGGTGATCCCGTCGATCTCGTTGATCTGCGAGCCGATGGCACCGCCGAACACGATGAAGTAGAGCGACGTGGTCACCACCGGTGAGACGATGCTCTGGAACAGCGTCCGCCAGGTGCGTGCCATTTCGAAGCTGTAGATCGCGCGGACAGCGTGGATGTTCATGTGCGGTCCCTTACCAGGTCGACGAAGATGTCCTCGAGTGTGCTCTGCTGCGTGTGCAGATCGCGGAAGCGGATGCCCGCGTCGGCCAGATCCTGCAGCAGAGCGGTGACGTCGGCGGTTTCGCCGTCCTGCGCCAGCGTGTAGACGAGCGCCTCACCGTCCTCGGACAGCTCCAGGGCGTGCCGTGCGAGCGTCTCCGGAACACGGTCCATGGGCGTGTGCAGGTGCAGGGTGAGCTGCTTGCGGCCGAGCTTGCGCATCAGCGCCTCCTTGCCTTCGACCAGCACGATTTCACCACCGTTGATGACGCCGATCCGGTCCGCCATCTCCTCGGCCTCCTCGATGTAGTGCGTGGTGAGAATGACCGTCACGCCTTTCTCCCGAAGGGAGCGCACCAGGGTCCACATGTCGCGGCGCAGCTCCACGTCGACGCCGGCCGTGGGCTCGTCCAGGAACAACACCTCCGGCTCGTGCGCCAGTGCCTTGGCGATGAGTACGCGCCGCTTCATGCCGCCGGAGAGCGTCTGGATCTGATGGTTGCGCTTGTCCCACAGACTGAGATCGCGGAGCACCTTCTCGATGTGCGCCGGGTTCGCCGGCTTGCCGAACAGGCCGCGGCTGAAGCTGACCGTCCGCCAGACCGTCTCGAACGAGTCCGTGGAGAGCTCCTGCGGAACCAGCCCGACTTGCGCCCGGGTCTTGCGCCAGTCGCGCCGGATATCGTGGCCGTTCACCAGCACCTGGCCTTCGGCGAGCATGGCGATACCGCAGACGATGCTGATGAGCGTGGTCTTGCCGGCGCCATTGGGGCCGAGCAGGGCGAAGATTTCCCCGCGATGGATGGTCAGATTGATGCTGCGCAGCGCCTGGAAGCCTGTGTCGTAGGTTTTCGAGACCCCCTGAATGGAGACGGCCGGTGGTTCCGTGCTCCCCGGAGCCTGCGCGCGCGCGCCCGACTCTCCGGTCTGAGGCGGCCCGGCCTGGAAGGCGGCGAGGTGATTGCGGTCCATGGGATGGCTTTCCTGTGTTGAGTCTGAGCGGCGGCGAGAGTAAATGCTCAAGTAAACTTGAGGTCAAGTGTCACCCGTTCACGCAAACCAGCACTATACGCGTTCGCCTGCGGCCGTGGATGGGTACCGGGAATCGGGGATTCCCTGTCTTTGAGAAAATCGCAATAGTTCGTTTCTTCTGGTGAATATTGTGTCGCCGGAAAAACAATCTACCCTGCACATGGGTTGGCGTACGATCGATCAACGCTGCCGCCAAGCAGCGCGAGCCCGGAGGATTATTGGCAATGGATTATCGTCGTTTGTTCGTCGCCCATGGGGCGCCCACGCTCGCTCTTTCGGACGTTCCCGCACACCGGTTTCTGCGGGAGCTCGGAGCGGAGCTGAAGCGGCCGCGCGCCATCGTCGTGATAAGCCCGCACTGGGTCAGTGGTTCGTTCCACGTGCGATCGCCGGAGCGCTTCCGCACCTGGCACGATTTCGCCGGCTTTCCGGATGCCCTCTATCGCATTCGTTACGAACCGCCCGGGGACGCGGAACTGGCGCGGCGGGTTGTCGGCCTGCTCGAGTCCGGCGGGCTCGAGACCGGCCTTGATCAGGGGGCCGATATGGACCATGGCGCTTGGGTGCCTTTGTCCCTGGTGTACCCCGACGCCGACGTGCCCGTGGTCCAGGTGGCGTTGCAGGCGGATGCCGGGCCCGAGGGCTGCCTGGCGTTGGGGCGAGCCCTGTCTCCACTGGCAGAGGATGACGTCCTGCTGCTGGGCAGCGGTTCGATCGTGCATAACCTGGGCGATATTCACCCGGAGCGTGCGGCACCGGCGCCCTGGGCGAGCGCGTTTGACCGCTGGGTTGCGTCGCAGGTCGAGCAGGGCGACTGGGCTGCGGTAGCGAACTATCGAGCGCTCGCGCCCGAGCCGGAACGGGCGCACCCGGAAGACGACCATTTCTTGCCGCTGCTTACCGCCCTTGGGGCGGGCTCGCGCGCCGTGCGGCTCCATGACAGCTTCACCTACGGCACCATCAGCATGGCCAGTTACGGCGTCCGGTGATATCCGGGGATGCGTCTGCGCTCATGGGGTGTATCATGGATGCAAGTCGAACAACGTTGCAGGTGTATCCCGTGAGCCATTACGCCGTTTCTGAACGTGATCCGCGACTCGGTCTCGGTCTTCTGTCGGTGGTCACTGGCGTCGTGCTGGTGCTGAATCCGCCCATGATCCCGGAGTTCAGCACCACCTCCTACACGACCCTGCAGCCCACGACCACGCAGCACGTGATGGAATGGCGCCCGCAGGGCCCTCCGCCTTGGGGGGATGCCGATCAGTTCACCCCTGAAGAGGTGGATGAAGCCCCAGCTGCCGTCGCCTCGGGGAGTGCCGAGCGCACCAGCGGCAGCGAGGCGCGTGCACGCCCGGAGCGGTAATCTGCCCGCATGCGGCGTTGTATCGGCTTGCTCTTTCCGGAGAAGACTGGGAGTTCGAGTACGTGCCCTGTACCTGGTCGCGGTGCATGGCATAACTGCGCGCCGGCGATCTCGATCTGATGCCCGACATGGCCGCATCCTTGGCCAGGGAGGCGCTGTTCGAGTTTCATGATGTTCCGGTGATTCAGGTCGTGCAGGAATACCGGTTCATCGACCCCGCAGGCCGGACACGCCACATCCGTGACGAGAAGCAGGTTGTCGCGAGGTCCGAGGACGGACTGCCGCACGAGGTGATTGGCACCTGGACGGACCTGACCGACGCTTATGAGCAGCGTGCTCAGGTGCATGCACTGGCCAACTACGATGCCCGCACCGGTCTTCCCAATCGTGCCCTATTGCGCGAGCGGATCGAGGAGGCTGTCGCGGACGCCCAGTCGCAGAATCGCAGTTGCCACGTGATCTTCTTCGACTTTGACCGGTTCAGACGAATCAACGAGACGCTTGGCGAGGCAGCGGGTGATCAGTTGCTGGAAACGGTCGGGGCGCGTCTGAATCACGCCATGGCTGAATTCGATACGGCCGCCCGGGTCGGCGATCATGAGCTGATTATTACGGCCAGTATCGGCGTCGCCAATCATCCGCGTGGCGGGGACACCCCGGAGACGTTGATGTCAGCGGCAGAGCTCGCCGTCGGCGACGCCCGTCGCGCCGGCGGCGATCAGAAGCTGGGGGGAGAGCGGGGTGCACATTGCCATGGACGACTTCCGCGCCATTATCGCGCTGGCCGCGGCCCTGGAGCTGTCGCTGGTGGCCGAAGGTGTTGAAACCGAGGCGCAGAAGGCGTTCCTTTCGCGGGAACGGTGCCAGATCGGTCAGGAGTTCCTGTTCGCCAGACCGGCGCCGGCAAAGGAGCTGTTCCCGGGTAGTCCGGCTTCATCCTCCGGGCATTAGCGTAGAGGGGCGTGGGCAGGCCCGGGCCGGATGTGCTATCAATGGACGGTCGGCGTTGTCCGTATCCTCGGAGGTGCGTCATGCGGTGTCTCATCGGTGTGCGCGGTTTGCTTCCTTCCCTGGTCCTGCTGGTTGGTCTGATCCCTGTCGCATCTGGCCATCATGGCTGGGGCTGGGCCAGTGACGAGCTGGCGGAGATCACCGGCGAGATCGTCGACGTGCGCCTGGGGAATCCCCATGGCGAGGTGGACATCGATATCGACGGGGAGACGTGGACCATAGAGGTGGGCCAGCCGTGGCGCAATGAGCGTGCGGGTCTTACCGCGGAGCTGCTGGAGCCCGGCGGCGAGCTGACAGTGCTCGGAAACGTGTCCGAGCGGGAGGGCGAGCGGCTGGTGAAGGCGGTGCGCGTCACCACCACCGACGGGCACCATGACCTCTACCCCGGCCGTATACCGGATTCCGATTGATAGTCGCGTTCCTGTCCGCCGTTGAAGCCTGGGCGCCCATTGCTGCGCTCAGGAACTCCATGCTCGTCTACCCCCTGGTGAACGCCGGCCACATTCTCGGCGTGGCGCTGCTGGTGGGTAGTCTCATCCCACTGGACCTCAGGCTGGCCGGGCTGTGGCGGCAGGTGATGCTCATGCCGGTCTGGCGCATGCTCTCGCGCACCGCAGTCTGCGGATTCCTGTTGGCCCTGATCACCGGTCTGCTGCTGTTCGCCACGCGGGCCACCGAATACGTGGAGTCGACACTGTTCCTCACCAAGCTCGCACTGATCCTGGTCGCGGGGCTGAACGCCATCTGGCTCGCCCGACGGTTTACTGCACTGCTGAGCCCGGCCACCGCGGTCGTGCGGCCGGCCGCCGTGGCGTCCATCATCCTGTGGGTGGGTGTACTGGTCCTGGGCAGGCTGGTGGGGTATTTCTGAGGAGGCTGGAACCCCGGGGTTCCCGGCCCAGGCGGACCTGAAGACCCACCCTACGGACCCGCAAGCCCCATCCCGACATGCGATGGCGGCGTATCCGGCGTAGGGTGGACGTTTACGTCGACCAGCTTGTGCGGAATCCACCCGCGAAAGGGTGACGTAGGGCGTAGGGTGAACCTTCAGGTCCACCACCGCTGCTCAAAGTGATACACACCACAAACAAAAAAGGCCTTAGCCGGAATCGGCTAAGGCCTTGATTTTTTTGGCTCCCCGGGACGGGCTCGAACCGCCGACCCAGTGATTAACAGTCACTTGCTCTACCAACTGAGCTACCGGGGAATCGTCAGGCCGGTATTCTACATAACCCCGGCCTTCCGTCAACCGTCAAAGCCCGCGCGGCGTGCTTTCAGCCCAGGGCTTTCGCCAGACGCTCCATGGCCTTCTCCAGGTTCTCCATGCTGGTGGCAAAGGAAATCCGGGCGTAGCCATCCAGGCCGAAAGCGGAGCCCGGCACCAGGGCCACGTTGGCCTCGTTGATCAGATGCTCGGCGAGCTCCACGTCGCTCTTCAGGCCCAGGTTGTCGATGGCGCCCTGCACCCGGGGGAAGGTGTAGAAGGTGCCGTCGCCTTCCACCGCCTCGACGCCCTTCATCCTGTTCAGCGCGCTGACGACGAAGTCGTGCCGCTCCTTGAACGCCTTCAGCATGGGTGCGATGCAACCCTGATCACCCGTGAGTGCGGCCACGGACGCGGCCTGGGCGATGGAGCAGGGGTTCGACGTGCTCTGGGACTGGATCTTCTTCATGGCGCCGATCACGTCCGCCGGTCCGGCGGCGTAGCCAATGCGCCAGCCGGTCATGGAGTAGCCCTTGGAGACACCGTTGATGACAATGGTGCGCTCCTTCAGTCCCGGGCAGGCGTTGACGATGTTGGTGAACGGCTCGTCCGCCCAGAGGATGTGCTCGTAGATGTCGTCGGTGAGGATGTATGTCCGCGGGTACTTCTCTAGCACCGCGCCCAGCGCCTGCAGCTCCGCGCGCGTATACGCCACACCGGTGGGGTTGGAGGGGCTGTTCAGGATCACGAGCTTGGTCTTGCTGGTGAGCGTGGCCTCCAGCTGCTCCGGCGTGATCTTGAAGCGCTGATCCTTGGTGGCCTCGATTTCCCGGGGCACGGCGTCGGCGAGCCGCGCCATGTCCGGATAGGAGACCCAGTAGGGGATCGGGATGATGACTTCATCATCCGCATCAAGAATCGCCTGCATCACATTGTAGATGCTGTGTTTCGCGCCGGCGGAGACGAGGATCTGGTTGAGCTCGTAGCTCAGGTCGTTCTGCTCGGCGAGCTTCTTCTGGATGGCCTGTTTCAGCTCCGGCGTGCCGTCCACCGCGGTATACTTGGTCTGGCCCGCCTGGATCGCCTCGATTGCGGCCTGTTTGATATGCTCCGGCGTGTCGAAATCCGGTTCTCCGGCGCCGAGCCCGATGATGTCCTTCCCGGCGGCGCGGAGCTCGGCGGCTCGCGCTGTCACGGCCAGGGTGGGAGAGGGTTTTACGCGCTGAACCCGGTTCGCGAGCGAATTGTCCAAATCGTCCTCCGACTGGTTCTGGGACCGGTTGATTGAGTTGCCCGGGCGACCGCTTCGTCCAGCCTTTCCGGGCAAATCGCAGTGTTCAATGATAGTGGAAACGCCGCTGGACATGAAGGAACCGCGGCTGTTCCGCCTCGGCAAGAGTGATGTTGCGTCATGACCAAGCCCTTCCGCATGCAGTCGGACTACGAGCCCGCCGGTGACCAGCCTCAGGCCATCAGCGAACTGACCGGCGGGCTCAACGACGGGCTGTATCATCAGACACTGCTTGGAGTGACCGGGTCGGGCAAGACGTTCACCGTCGCCAACATCATCCAGGATGTGCAGCGGCCGGCTCTGTTGCTGGCGCCGAACAAGACGCTGGCGGCGCAGCTCTATGGCGAGATGCGGGAGTTCTTCCCGGACAACGCCGTGGAGTATTTCGTTTCCTACTACGACTACTACCAGCCCGAGGCCTACGTGCCGTCCTCCGACACCTTCATCGAGAAGGACGCCTCGGTGAACGAGCATATTGAACAGATGCGGCTGTCCGCCACCAAGGCCATCATCGAGCGGCGTGACACCATCATCGTGGCGTCGGTATCGTCCATCTACGGCCTCGGTGATCCCAAGTCGTACCTGAGCATGGTGCTGCATCTGGTGGAGGGCGATGTGGCCGAGCAGCGTCAGATCATGCGGCGGCTCGCGGAGCTGCAGTACACCCGCAACGACACCGATCTGCGGCGTGGCACCTACCGGGTGCGCGGCGAGGTGATCGATATCTTCCCCGCGGAGTCGGAATCAGAGGCGGTGCGGGTGGAGCTGTTCGACGACGAAGTGGAGGCGCTCAGCTACTTCGATCCGCTCACCGGTGAGACTCTGCGCAAGGTCAGCCGGCTGACCGTCTACCCCAAGACGCACTACGTCACGCCGCGCAAGACCATTGTCGATGCCATCGAGGAGATCCGCGAGGAGCTGCGCGAACGGCTCAAGGAGCTGCGTGACAACGACAAGCTGCTGGAGGCGCAGCGGCTGGAGCAGCGCACCCGCTTCGATATCGAGATGATGCAGGAGCTGGGTTACTGCAACGGCATCGAGAACTACTCCCGTTACCTCTCCGGGCGCAAGGCGGGGGAGCCGCCGCCGACCCTGTTCGACTATCTGCCCTCGGACTGCCTGCTGTTCATCGACGAGTCCCACGTGACCATTCCGCAGATCGGCGGCATGTACCGCGGTGACCGGGCGCGCAAGACAACCCTCGTGGAATACGGTTTCCGGCTGCCCTCGGCCCTGGATAACCGGCCGCTGCGGTTCGACGAGTGGGAGCGGCTGGCGCCGCAGATGGTGTTTGTCTCCGCCACGCCCGGGCCCTACGAGCAGGATCATGCCGCCCGCGTCGTCGATCAGGTGGTACGGCCCACCGGGCTGGTGGATCCTGAGATCGAGGTGCGCCCCGCCACCACCCAGGTGGACGACCTTCTGGGCGAGGTCAGCGAACGGGTCCAGCGGCAGGAGCGCGTGCTCGTCACCACGCTCACCAAGCGCATGGCCGAGGATCTCACCGAGTACCTCACCGAGAACGGCGTGCGCGTGCGCTATCTCCATTCCGACATCGACACCGTGGAGCGCATGGAGATCATCCGCGACCTGCGTCTGGGCACGTTTGACGTGCTGGTGGGGATCAACCTGCTGCGCGAGGGACTGGATCTGCCGGAGGTCACCCTGGTCGCGATCCTCGACGCCGACAAGGAAGGCTTTCTGCGCTCTGCCCGCTCGCTGATCCAGACCATCGGCCGCGCCGCCCGGAATGCCGACGGCAAGGCCATGCTGTATGCGGATACGGTCACGGATTCCATGCGTGCCGCTATCGACGAAACCGATCGGCGGCGTGCCAAGCAGATCGCCCACAACGAGGCGCATGGCATCACCCCGCAGACCATCCGCAAGGCCGTGGCCGACGTCATGGAGCGGGGCGGCGCGGGCGTGCCGGAGCCGTTGAGCAAGCAGGCCAGGGTTGCCGAGGAGACGGCGAAATACGGCGAACTGACTCCGGCCCAGGCGGTGAAACGCATCAAGGAGCTGGAGCAGGAGATGTATGCCCACGCCCGTAACCTGGAGTTTGAGGAGGCGGGCAAGCTGCGCGACGAAATCCGCAAGCTGGAGCACTACGCCCTGGACCGTCCGGACGTGAAGACTGCCTGAACACGCCCGACAGCCGGGGCTTTGTTGCGCCCTCGGCTGTGCCGGAGTGTTCCTTTTACTGCCGTCTCTATGGTACGAAGGGCGCTTCAGTATTGTGTCATTACATGAATGGGGTGCCGACGTGAAAGCCTTTTTCGATCCGACGCAGGATGGCCATATCCCCCGGAGCTACCTGTCCCGCGGGCAGATGCGCACGCCGCTGGAGATTCCGGAGCGAACCGGACACATCCTCAAGGGGCTGGATGCGGTGGACGTGGCCGTGGAGCGGCCGGCCGATCACGGCATGCGCGGCATCAACCGCGTCCACGACTTCGGCTACCTCCGTTTTCTGGAAAGCGCTCACCGCCGCTGGAAGGAGGTCCCGGACGACTGGGGCGACGAGGTGATGTCCAACGTCTTCGTGCGCTCACCCAACCCATTGCGGGGGATTCTTGCCGAGTCCGCCTGCTACCAGGCCGACGGCAGCTGCCCCATCGGCGAGAAGACCTGGGAGGCGGCGTACTGGTCGGCGCAGACGGCATTGAGCGCGGCCGACGCCCTGCTCGGGGGTGCCCGCGAATCCTACGCCGTGTGCCGGCCGCCGGGACACCACGCGCGGTTCGATGCCGCCGGTGGCTTCTGCTATCTCAACAACGCCGCCATCGCCGCGGAAGCCCTGCGTGAGCGTTTCCCGCGGATCGCCATTCTCGACCCGGACATGCACCACGGTCAGGGCATCCAGGATCTGTACTACGATCGTGACGATACGCTCTACATCTCCATCCACGGCGACAGCACCAACTTCTACCCGGTGGTCAGCGGCCACGAGGACGAGCGCGGCAGAGGCGCCGGCTACGGCTACACCATCAATCTGCCCATTCCGCACGGCTCCCCCGAACAGGCCTTTTTCGACCGGTTGCACACGGCCATGGACAGCATCCGGGTCTACGAGCCGGATCTCCTGATCGTCACTCTCGGGTTCGATATCTATGAGCACGACCCGCAGGCCAAGGTGGCGGTCACGCAGGAGGGCTTCAACCGGCTCGCGCGCACGGTCGGTGGCGTTGATGTGCCCGTGCTGGTGGTGCAGGAAGGCGGGTACCACCTGGAAAGTCTCACCGAAAACACGCGGCAGTTCTTCTCCGGGCTCCAGGCGGTGCGGTGACGCTCACCGCATCCGTTCGCGCAGCACGTCCAGCGGCGATCGGCCGTTGGACGTGAGCTGCTGCCTGGCGCGCTCCGCCCGGCGATGCTCCCAGCGTTCCAGTTCCTGCTCATGGAGGTCAAAGACGCAGGGCACGCAGTTTCCCTGGCAGCAGGCCATGGGGTGGGGCGGCTCCGGTCGCCTGTCGGCGTCGCTCATCCCGCCTCCGCGGCAAAGCGCAGCGACTCGCGGACACTGCCCGCGGCGTCGCGAAACGCCTGCCGCTCCTTGTCGTTCATTTCCGGTTGCAGCAGTTTCTCCACGCCGTTGGTACCGACCACGGCGGGCACGCTCAGGGCCACGTCCCGCTCCCCGAGATAGCCGTTCAGCCGCTGACTGACGGGAAACGTCTGCCGGGTATCGAAGGCGATGGCTTCGATCAGCAGCGAGCCGGCCATGGCGACGGCGTGGCTGGTGTAGCCCTTGTTCTTGAGAATAGTGATGCCGGCGTTCACCACGTCCCGGAACATGGCCTGACGCGCCGGCGTATCCGCCAGGCGTTCACCGCCCGCCTGGGCCGAGCTCATCACCGGGAACTGGGCCGGCCCGTGCTCGCCCATCACGTAAGCGCGCAGGTCGGACGGGTTGACGCCGATCTCTCGGGAGAGCATCGCCCGGAATCGGGCTGAGTCCACCAGCGTGCCGCAGCCCAGGACCCGTTCGGCCGGGAAGCCGGTGTGCTCCACCGCGTAATACGTGAGCACGTCCACCGGGTTGGAGAGAACCACCAGTCTGGCGTTCGGTGCCACCCTGGCAAAGGCCGGTAACAGTTCCCGGCCGAGGGCGACGTTCTGCGGCCCCAGTAGGCGCCGATCCGTGGCCCCCTCCGGTAGGGGGCGCGACGCGCACAGGGCGATTACGTCTGCGCCGGTGAACGCGTCTACATCACCTGCACGAATAGCCATGCGCCGCTGGGTGAACGCCAGGGCGTGTTCCAGGTCCAGCGCCTCGCCCACGGCGACTTCCGGCTTGCGGTTGTAAAGCACCAGCTCTTCGGCCAGGCCACGGGCGACCAGCGTGTAAGCCAGCGACGAGCCGACACGGCCGGTGCCGATGATGCCGATCTTCATGGATGCTCCGGGCTGCGGGGCCAGGTTTCATGATAGCCCCGGCGTGACCGACGGGGCGAACACCCCGAGTCAGCACCGCCTGGCTCATGATTGATATAAATCAATTCGCCGGATTGGGTGCTCTGTAGTCTATCGAAATAGATATTCTGCAGGCATTTATCGAGGCCAAGCATGCGTCTGACCCGCCACACCGACCACGCTTTTCGCGCACTGATCTACATGGGGCTGCTGGAGGGGGGAGAGCTTGTGACCATCGGCCGTATTGCCGAAGACTACGCCATCTCCCGGAACCACCTCATGAAGGTGATGCAGAAGTTGGTTCAGAACGGTTTTGTCGCGTCCACCCGCGGCAAGCACGGTGGTGTTCGCCTGGGGGCGAGTCCCCACGAGATCCGTCTCGGCGATGTGGCCCGAGTGACCGAAGCGCAGGATCAGGTCAACGCCTGCCTGGACTCCAACGGCGACCAGGAGTGTCCGCTGCAGCCCGAGTGCCCGCTGCACCAGGCGATGGGCGAGGCCATGGAGGCCTTCTACGCTGTGCTGGACCGCTACACACTGGCGGACATGCTTGCCGAGCCGGACCGGCTGGGCGCGTTGCTGGGGCTTCAGAACACTAGCGCCGTGTCCGGGCGATGAAGGCGGCGCGCAGGCCCAGGATGGCGGTGAAGACCCCGATGTAGAGCCACGGCACGAT
>SLBZ01000017.1 GCA_007126095.1 Aquisalimonas sp. | reverse complement strand
GGATCTCGGTGCGGTCCGGCCCGCGGCGCCCCGCGTCCACTGCGCGCTCGTGGGCGGTGTCGTCCTCGATGACGTAGACCACCTCCCCGGCCGGGCGCTGGATGATGGCGCCGTTGGGGATGACGATGCTCTCGCGCTGATCCACAAGCACCGAGGCGTTCACGCTGCCGCCCTGGCGCCATCCGCCCGGATTCTCCACGTTGACGATGGCCTCGAAGGTGCGACTCTGGCCGGCCAGCCCGGGGCGCAGCTCGGAGATGGTGCCGTCCACGTCGCCGCCGGCGACCGGGGCGCGCAGCTGCACGGGCTGACCCACTTCCAGCCGCTGGGCCACGGTCTCGGGGAACGGCAGACGGACCCGCAGCAGGTCCTGGCTGACGATGATCAGCATGGGCTCGCCGGGGGACGTGTAGTCGCCTTCGGATACCATGCGCTCATCAATAGCGCCTTCCACCGGGGCGCGGATGGTCGTGTTGCGCAGGTCCCGCTCAGCATTGCTCACCCGGGCGCGGGCTCCTTCCAGGTCTCCCTCCAGCGATTCCACCTCGCCTTCGATGGCATCGAACTCAGACTGGGTGACGTAGCCGTCCTCCAGCAGCTCCTCGCTGCGTTCCAGCTCCCGCCGCTGGGTCCGGAGACTGACCTCGAGCCGGCGGACGTCGGTCCGGGCCTGGGCCAGGGCGAGCTCATAGGGTTCCGGGTCGATCTCCACCAGCGTATCGCCGCGGTCGACCTCGTCCCCCTCCTCGATGCGGATGGCCTGAATCTGGCCCGACACCTCGGCGGTGATGGAGGGCGCCGTCTTGCTGGTCAGGCGCCCAATGGTGCGCTCGGTGTCGTTGACCGTGCTGACCGCCGCCTCCTCGGTGGTGATGAGCACGCCGTCATCTCCGGGGCCATTGTCATCCTCCGTGGCGTCGTCATCGTTGCTGCAGCCGGCCAGGACGAACAGGCCGAGGAAGAGGAACAGGCTCAGTTTGCGGGCCATTTCGGGCATCCCTTGCTGTGTTGGTTCGAATTCAGTTGTTCGTGTCGTCGCGCGCCAGACCGGGATTGAGTAGCGCCATGATCTCGGCACAGTAGCGCTCCGGGTCACAGCGCTGGCCGGCGGCATCGAGCCGTGGCAGCACGTCCCGCAGCTGGAAGTACATGAAGGCGCCACCGAGCAGCGTCAGGGTCAGGGCGAGCGTCGAGTCCGGTGTTGCTGTCTGACCCCCCTCCTTTCTCCGCGCCTCCGCAATGGTGTTCAGCAGGTCGTTCATGCCGTCGGTGATGGTGTCTTCGGCGCGCTGGCGCTGCGGATTGCCCGCGGAGTTGAGCATCTGGCGCAGAAACAGGTTCACCGAGGAAGGGTCCTGCAGCATGCTCCGGAGGTCGTCCACGAGAAAGCGCTCGAGGCGGTCGCTCAGGGGCCGGTCGTGGTCCGTCAGGTCCACCAGCAGCCCGTCGAACGTCAACCGCGAGTCCTCGAGCACGGCGTCGTAGAGTGCCGCCTTGTTGCGGAAGTGGTGAAAGACGTTGGCCTTGCTCACTTCCGCCCGCGCTGCGATATCGCGGATGGATACGCCTTCGAAGCCGCGTTCGGTGAACAGCAGGCGTGCCGCCGTAAGGATGCGCCTTGCGGCTTCCGTACGGGTGGTGGAAGGCTCTGGGCCGCTGTGCTGGGGCATATGGGCTCCCTCCCTTGTCGTCGGGCACGACCCCGCCTGTGGCCGGGGTGGCGGACATGGGCGGTGCATCGGCGTGAGGCTGACCGGTCGGTCGGACACTCGACTGTAGCGGCGTCGCCAGGCCGATGCAAGTCGAGCTGGAGCAGCGAGGGGCGGGGCGCGTCAGCCGCCGGCGGCGACGCCCGCGATCAGCAACAGCACCGCCACCACGGCGGCAGTGGCGTGCAGCAGGATCAGAGGCAGCATCACCGGTTCGTTGCGGCCGCGCACGGCAAGGGTAAACAGCCCCCCGATCGCCGCTAGCAGGAAGACGAAGAAGGCGCTGTTGAGCAGCAGGTTCTCGGGCCCGGTGAACACGCGGACGCCGAGGACAGTCAGCGCCGTCAAGGCGGTCGTGGCGTGGGCATAACCGAGGATCACGGCGGGGCGGCCCTGGCGCAGGCCGCGCCACAGGGTGGTGGCGCCCATGGTGATGGCCGTGATGAAGAGAATCAGACTGATACCCGCCATGGGTCGTGTCCCCGGTTATCGATGCTGGCGGCACAGTAGCACGGCCACTCCTGTAGACCCACGCCGGCTTGCAACTCGTGCGGCCGAACGGGGTCTGTCAACGTACGGGGCAGTATTCCCCTGGGGCCGACAATCAATCGGCGAGGAGGTTGGTGTGTGGATTCAACGTCTGGGTGTGGTCATGGCCCTGGCCGTCTGCGTCGGCGGACCCTTGGCGGCTGCCGATGCGCCGCCGGAGGAGTGGGGCTATGCCATGGAGCGCCAGCTGCTGCCGGACCGGGTGCGCCTGCTCATCGATGGTGAAACCGCCCTGGAAGGGCACATGCGCTTCGTCGGTGATCGTCCCGAAGCACGGGTGGAGGGGGAGTTCCGGGGCCATGCGCTGGATGTGCGGTGTCGCCGCAATCCGCTGGTGAACGCCCTGAACTGCTTCGTCCGCGTCGACGGCGAGGTGCGCAGCAATCACGTGATCGTGCAGTAGCGCGACGGGCGGTTCAGCCCGCCGGCGTCTCCCGCGCCGTCACCGCGTCCAGCGCGGCAAAGCCCGGGTCTTGCGCGGTATCCACAACCAGCACATCAGCCTCTTCGTCGGCGCCCGGGCGTTCGGCGGTGCGGAGCTGGTGGTCGAGAACGCTGGTATCCGCCTCCGACGGGTCCCTGCCGGTGCGTTGCCGGTCGATGATGCGGCGCCGCAGCTCGGCCTCGTCCGCGCGGCAGTCCACCAGCGTGAACGGGACACCCACCGTTGCGGCCAGTCTCCGGAAGCGGTCGCGCTCGCCGCGGCGAAGCGTGGCCGCATCCACGACCACGTCCGCACCAGCGCGGAGCAGCGCGGCGGCCAGAGCTTCGAGGCGCTGGTAGGTGCGCTCGGAGGCGGTGCTGTCGTAGATGCCTTCGCCCACACCGGCGCCGGTGCGGGCGGCGCGATCCATGGCGTGTAGCCGCTTACGCTCCACGTCCGAGCGCAGCCGGATCGCCCCCGTGCGCTCCACAATGGCAGTGGCCACGGTGGATTTGCCGCTGCCCGACAGCCCGTGCATGAGAAACAGCCCTGGTGTCGGTGCCCGCGTATCTTCGGCGGCAACGGCCAGGTAACGGTCCACGGCTTCCCGCGCCGTCTCTCGTGTGGCCGCGTCCGCATCCTGCAGCCGCAGGGCGTTTATCTTCGCCCGTACCAGCGCCCGGTAGACACGATAGAACGGCAGCAGGCCGACAGCGTTATAGTCGCCCGTGTGCTCCAGGTAGATGTTGGTGAACCGGGCAGCCAGTTCCGGCCGCCCGCGGCTGCGCAGATCCATGTCCAGAAAGGCCACTTCGTTGATGGTGTCGATCCAGCGCAGGGCTTCCGAGAACTCGATGCCGTCAAAGATGACCGGGCGGTCGTCGATGGCGACGATGTTCCCCAGGTGCAGGTCGCCGTGGCACTCGCGCACGTGCCCGCCGGCGTGCCGATCGGCCATCAGCGGCGTCAGGGCGGTGATCTGTTGCTCGGTCCAGTCGCGCAGGTGGGTGACGCGGCCGTCGTTGCCGAGCTGCTCGGTCAGGCTGGCGAGGTTGTCTCGGGCCGGTTCGGCCACCGCGTCCGGTGTGCCCAGGGGCGAGTCGTGCCCCGCGACCGCTGCCTGCTCGTGGAAGGCGGCGAGCTGGGCGGCGATGTCGTCGAGCATGCCGGAGCGCAGTTCACCCTGTGCCAGCAGGTTGTCGAGCAGGCGGCGATCGTCGAACCGGCGCATCTGCACGGCCCAGTCCAGCAGCGGGCCGTCGCCGTTGATCACGGGGTCGTCGGGCGTGCCGGTGATGGCGATGCGCTGGAGGTAGAGTTCCGGGGCGAGGCGGCGGTTCAGCCGCAGTTCCTCGTCGCAGGCATGGCGGCGCTGCGCGAGGGTCGTGAAGTCGAGAAAGCCGAGGTCCAGAGGCTGCTTGAGCTTGTAGGCGTAGCGCTCGGTGAGTAGCAGGGTGGAGATGTGGGTGCGCACGGTGGTGACCTGGGACACGGGATGCGGGTAGCGCCCCGGCTCCTGCAGCCGCGCGCACAGGGTTCGATGTTGGGCGGCAGTGAGTTCGGTCATGGCTGGTCCGGCTCCGAGATGGCGCGGCGCAGGTCGCGGATGACCGGGGCGGTGTCCGGCGAGACGCCGCGCCACAGGCGGAAGGATTCGGCAGCCTGCTCCACCAGCATGCCGAGGCCGTCCAGAGTGCGGGCGGCGCCGTGCTGCGCGGCCCAGCGCATGAACGGTGTGGGTTCGGGGCCGTAAACCATGTCGTAGGCGGTGGTGCCGGCGCCGACAATGCCCGTGGGCAGGTCGGGCATGCCGCCGCTGAGCCCGGTGGAGGTGCCGTTGATGATGAGGTCGAACGGTGCCTCGTCGCCCAGAGCGTCGAAGCCGCAGGCGCGCGCGTCGGGGGCTTCATGGCAGAGGGGGACCAGGCCCCGGGCGCGGCTGACGGTGCGGTTGGCGATGAGCAGCAGCGCCGGGTGTTCGGTGGCGAGCAGTTCCAGCACGCCGCGCACGGCGCCGCCGGCGCCGAGGACGAGGATGCGTCGGTTCTGCAGCGGGATGCGGTGGTTGTCGCGCAGGTCCCGCACCAGTCCTTCACCGTCGGTGTTGTCGCCGTGGCGGCCGCCGTCGGCACGGAACAGCAGGGTGTTCACGGCACCGCACGCCTCGGCCCTGGGGCTGCGGCTGTCGGCCACGGACCAGGCCTCTTCCTTGAAGGGGACGGTGATGTTGAGGCCGCTCCAGCCCTTGTCCTGAAAGAGCTCCACGGCTTCGGCGAAGCCGTCGGTGGGGACTTCCTGGCGGGTGTATTCGATGTCCTCACCAGTCTGCTCGGCGAACCGGGTATGGATCCACGGCGAGCGGCTGTGGGCGATGGGGTTGCCGAAGACGGCGTAGCGGTCGGTCATGGCTTGCCTGCTGCCTCTTGCATGGGCCCGGGGATGGGCGCTCACTGACGGACACGCTGTGAACCCATCCATGGGCGCTTGACTGCGGCCGTCCGGGCCGCAGACAGTCCGTCAGTGAACGCCCATCCCAGGGCGAGCCTCAGTCGGCGCTATTTCCCTTCGTCCTCACGCAGCCATTGGGCTGCGCGGGCGGCGAAGTAGGTGAGAATGCCGTCGGCGCCGGCGCGCTTCATGGCCGTCAGCGCCTCCAGGGCGCAGGCGCGCTCGTCCAGCCAGCCTTCCTTTACCGCTGCCATCAGCATGGCGTACTCACCGCTCACCTGGTAGGCGAACGTGGGGGCGCCGAAGGTGGTGCGCACGCGATAGATGACGTCCAGATAGGGCATGGCGGGCTTCACCATGACCATGTCGGCGCCTTCTTCCAGGTCCAGGGCGACTTCGCGCATGGCCTCGTCGGTGTTCGCCGGGTCCATCTGATAGGTCTGCTTGCCGGCGGCCCCCAGGTTGCTGGCCGAGCCCACGGCGTCGCGGAACGGCCCGTAGTAGCTGGAGGCGTACTTGGCGGAGTAGGCCATGATCCGCGTGTTGATGTGGTCGGCGGCTTCCAGGGCTTCGCGCATGGCGCCGACGCGGCCGTCCATCATGTCGGACGGGGCGACGATGTCGACGCCGGCCTCCGCATGGCACAGGGTCTGTTTGACCAGGATCTCCACGGTCTCGTCGTTGAGGATGTGGCCCTGGTCGTCCAGTACGCCGTCCTGGCCGTGGCTGGTGAATGGGTCCAGGGCCACGTCGGTCATGACGCCCAGTTCCGGGAACTGCGCCTTCACGGCGCGCACGGCGCGCGGTGCGAGGCCGTTCGGGTTGTAGGCCTCGCGCGCATCCGGTGTTTTCAGGTCCGGCGGTGTGACCGGGAACAGGGCGATGGCGGGAATGCCCAGTTCCACCAGGCGTCCGGCCTCCTCCAGCAGCAGGTCGATGGAGAGCCGTTCCACGCCGGGCATGGATGGCACCGGCTCCCGCTGCTTCTCGCCGTCCAGCACGAACAGGGGCTGGATCAGGTCATCGGTGCTGAGCCGGTTCTCCCGCATCAGGCGGCGGGAGAAGGCGTCGCGGCGCATGCGGCGCATGCGCACGCCGGGGAAGTAGCCGACTGTGGTGCTGTGCGTGGTCATGAGACATCCTGCAGCGCGTGTGTGCGTGCATTATGCCTCGCGCCGCCGATGTGCCCAAGGTGTGGCTGCTCAGCCGCTGCAGCTCGCGCCGCCGAGCACGCAGAATCTCGCGCAGTGCGGATGGTTCAGGGGGACGTCCACGAAGCTCCCGGCCAGGGTTCGGCCCAGTTCGAAGCGGGGATCGTCCGGAAGCAGCGTGCAGGGCACGACCACGGGGTGTTCGGCGCCCTTGCGCTTGATGACCATGCGCGAGCTCGCGCACATCTGCGTATCAGGCGAGGTGCCGACGATATCCCAGCACGCCTCGGTGATCTCCGGCACGTCGATGCGTTCGTCCATCTCCGGGAAGAGCACGAGGCTGTGGGGGTCGTGGGCATCCAGGTCGATGTGCTCCCGGCGGAACAGTTGCGCGTAACCCTGGCGCATCGCCTGCTCGGATTCGCCGGAGAACAGGCGGCCCGCGATGTCCACCGTGAAGCCGTTGCTGGTGAGCCAGTGCAGGCCCTTGATGGCCGGGGCCCAGGAGCGTGGTCCGCGCTCTTCCTCGTGCGTGTCGCGGTCGTAGTGGTCGATGGACACGCGCACGGTCAGCCGGGCGCCGTGGCGTCTCTGAATGTCGATCAACGGGTCGGCCACCTTCATCATCGGCCGCATGGCATTGGTGAGCACCAGCGCCTCGAAGCCGCGCGACAGCACGTCGTCGAGGATGGGAATCATGTCCGGATTCATGAACGGCTCACCGCCGGTGAACGCGATGGTCCGGGTGCCCAGGCCGTCGCGCTCGATCTCGTCCAGGTACGCGGCCACCTCGCCGGCGGTGATGTAGACGAGGCGGTCGTTGCTGGGCGAGGACTCGATGTAGCAGTTGCGGCACTCCAGGTTGCACAGCGTGCCGGTGCAGAACCACAGCGTCTCCAGCGTGCGCAGGCCGACGTGGGCGCGGGGCTCGCCGGACGCGGTGGTGTGTGGGTCCCGGAACTTGCGTGGATCGAGAAACTGGATTACGGATTCGGCCGTTTGGCTCATGGGTGTCCTCGTGAGGGGCTTGGACGATCGCCGCCGCGCCGTGCCGCGACGATCCGGAGCATCCAGTCTATCGCGACGCCACGGAATTGGCGGATACGGAAAATCACTTAGGTAGGGTTCAGGAACGACCGGCGCCAGCGGACTGTCCGCGCCCGTCATCGGCCTGCGTGGGGTCCGTGCTCCCCTGGCGCAGCCGGTGTTCGGCCCAGTCCAGCACGCGCTGCACGCGCGGTGAGGCGAGCTGGCGGGCGCGGCGGAAACTGACCCAGCGGTATTCCTGGTGCTCCGGTCGCCCCAGCTCCGGGTTGACGCCCAGCACCACGTGCCTGCCGGGTGTCTCGGCGAGATAGTAGCGGGCGACCTTGCCGCGGGCGTAAGGGCCGGTTTCCACGTAGTCGTGTCCGAGGAAGAAATTCAGTTCGCGGATGCCGGTTTCCTCGCGCACCTCACGGACGGCTGCCTCGATCGGCTTCTCGCCCGGCTCCACCTGGCCCTTGGGCGAGTCCCAGTACTGGAAGGCGCGTAGCAGCAGACAGCGCCAGGCATCGCCTTCGCGCCGCACAACCACCACCCCTGCAGACAGGGTTCGCACCTTCATGCCGTTGTCCTCGCTTGCCGCAGTCCTCCGGGGGCGCCAGGGCGGCGCGCACTCCGGACCTATCCCTGATGATAGCCGGGACTGAGCGCATGTACTGCTTCGATCATTGCCTGGGCGTGTTCCGGGTTCACTTCCGGGTGAATGCCATGCCCCAGGTTGAATACGTGACCGGTTCCATGGCCGTAAGCCGCCAGGATGTCGCCCACATGCCGCCGGATGGTCTCCGGGGCGGCATACAGCGCGCTCGGATCCAGATTCCCTTGCAGTGCGACGCGATCACCCACACGGCGGCGTGCGTCGCCGATATCCTGAGTCCAGTCCAGACCGAGCCCGTCGGCACCGCACCCGGCCATGTCCTCCAGCCAGGGGCCGCCGTTCTTGGTGAAGAACGTCACCGGCACGCGCCGCCCGTCTGCATGTTTGGACAGTCCGGAGATGATTTGTTCCGCGTAACGCAGGGAAAACTCCCTGTAGGCCGCCGGCGTGAGGATGCCGCCCCAGGTGTCGAAGATCATCAGCGCCTGTGCACCGGCGGCGATCTGCGCGTTCAGGTAGTCGGTGACGGCCCGGGCAAGCTTGTCCAGAAGCCGGTGCATGAGGTCGGGCCGGTCGTAGAGCATGCCCTTGCTCCAGGCGTAGTTCTTGGAGCTGCCGCCTTCGATCATGTAGGTGGCAAGCGTCCAGGGGCTGCCGGCGAACCCGATCAGCGGCACCCGCCCCTGAAGCTCCCGACGGATCACGCGCACGGCGTCCGGGACGTAGCGCAGCTCCTGCTCGGGGTCCGGGACGGGAAGCGCGTCGATGGCCGCTTCGTCCCGTACCGTGCGCTCGAAACGCGGGCCCTCGCCGGCCACGAAGTGGAGGCCGAGCCCCATGGCGTGGGGGATGGTCAGAATGTCTGAGAACAGAATGGCGCCGTCGAGACGAAACCGCTCCAGCGGTTGGAGGGTGACCTCGCAGGCCATGTCCGGGTTCTGGCACAGGGCCATGAAGCTGCCTGCCCGCTCGCGCGTCGCCCGGTACTCGGGCAGGTAACGCCCGGCCTGGCGCATCATCCACACCGGCGTGCGCTCGGTGGGTTCGCGCAAAAGGGCGCGCAGGAGGAGGTCGTTCTGGAGTGGAGCGGGTGAGGTCAACGCAGCCTCCTGAGCCGTGTGAGTGTGCCGGAATGTGTGTCTGTTTCCGTGGACGCGGGCTGAAGCCCGCATCCGCGTTTGACCACCATGTAGGAGCGACGTCAGTCGCGATTGCCGGGTATCGAAAACCCAGTCGCGACTGACGTCGCTCCTACGGCGGCGGTGCCCCGGAGGCCTGTCAGACCTCCAGGTAGTTCAGAATCCCCTTGGCGGCCTCGCGGCCCTCGAACACGGCGGTGACCACCAGGTCCGAGCCGCGCACCATGTCGCCGCCGGAGAACACCTTGGGGTTGCCGGTCTGGCCGAAGAGCTGCTCGTCCTTGCGGATGGTGACGCGGTCGCGGTCGTCGGTGCCGATGGCGTGGGCCTCGAACCAGTCCGCGGGGCTCGGGCGGAAGCCGAACGCGATCAGCACCCGGTCCGCCGGGATCACTTCCTCGCTGCCGGGGACCGGCTCCGGGCGGCGACGGCCACGCTCGTCCGGTTCGCCAAGCTGCGTGGAGACGACCTTGACCCCCTCGACCTTGCCGTCGCCGACGATTTCCACCGGCTGCCGGTTCCACATGAATTTCACGCCCTCTTCCTTGGCGTTGACCACCTCGCGGCGGGAGCCCGGCATATTCTCCTCGTCGCGGCGGTAGGCGCAGGTGACGCTGTTCGCGCCCTGGCGGATGGAGGTGCGGTTGCAGTCCATCGCGGTGTCGCCGCCGCCGAGTACCACGACGCGCTTGCCCTGCATGTCGATGAAGTCGCCTGGCTCCTGCTGGTAGCCCAGCTCCTTGTTGATGTTGGAGACCAGGAACGGCAGGGCCTCGTACACGCCCGGCAGGTCTTCCCCGGGGAAGCCGCCGCGCATGTAGGTGTAGGTGCCCATGCCGAGGAAGATCGCGTCGTAGTCCCGGTCCAGTTCCTCGAAGGTGATGTCCTTGCCGATCTCGGTGCCGAGGCGGAACTCCACGCCCATCTCTTCCATGATCTGGCGCCGGGTGCGCACGATCTCCTTCTCCAGTTTGAAGGGCGGAATGCCGAACGTCAGCAACCCGCCAATCTCCGGGTACTTGTCGAAGACCACCGGTTTGACGCCACTGCGCACCAGGATGTCCGCCGCGCCCAGGCCTGCCGGCCCGGCGCCGACCACGGCCACCTTCTTGCCGGTGTCGACCACGCCGGACATGTCCGGCCGCCAGCCGGCCTTGAACGCCTCATCGGTGATGTAGCGCTCGATGTTGCCGATGGTGACCGCGCCGAAGCCGTCGTTGAGCGTGCAGGCGCCTTCGCACAGGCGGTCCTGCGGGCAGACCCGGCCGCACACCTCGGGCAGCGAGTTGGTGCGGTGGGACAGCTCCGCCGCCTCGAACAGATTCCCCTCGGCGATGAGCTTCAGCCAGTTGGGGATGTAGTTGTGGACCGGACACTTCCACTCGCAGTACGGATTGCCGCAGTCCAGGCACCGGTCCGCCTGGGACGCTGCAGTCTCCTTGTCGAACTGGTCGTAGATCTCGTTGAAGTTGTTGACCCGGACCTCGACTTGTTCTTTTCTCGGATCCTGGCGGGGGACTTCAATAAACTGAAAGTTATTACCCATGGGTTCCTGTCGCGTTCGTCAGTCTCCGGCGTACCGGATGGGAAGACGGCCGGCCGACGGCATTGCCGCCGACCGGAGCGGATCAAGCGGCCTGGCGCAGTGTATCCAGAATGCTCTGGAGGTCCGCCGCCTTGGGCTTGACCAGCCAGAACCGCCGGGCGTAATCCCGGAAGTTGTCGAGAATCTCCTGGCCCCACTCACTGCCTGTCTCGCGGACGTATTCGCGGATCATGTCCTTGAGATAGTTTCGGTGCGCTTCCATGGCTTCGGACTGCACCCGATGGATATCGATGAGCTCGTGGTTGTAGCTGTCCACGAACTCGTTATCCATGTCCAGCACGAAAGCGAAACCGCCGGTCATGCCCGCGCCGAAGTTCAGCCCGGTGGGGCCGAGGCAGCACACCACGCCACCGGTCATGTACTCGCAGCCGTGGTCACCCATGCCTTCCACCACGGCGTGGGCGCCGGAGTTGCGCACGGCAAAGCGCTCACCCACCATGCCGGCGGCGAACAGCTTGCCGCCCGTGGCCCCGTAGAGGCAGGTGTTGCCCATGATGGTGGTGTCGTTGGTGCGGAAGGTGCTGCCTTCCGGCGGATGGATGACCAGCTTGCCGCCGGCCATGCCCTTACCCACGTAGTCGTTGGCGTCGCCGGTCAGGTGCATGTGCAGCCCGGCCGCGTTCCAGACGCCGAAGCTCTGCCCGGCGCTGCCGCGCAGACGCAGCACCAGCGGGTTGTCGGCCATGCCGTAGTTGCCGTGGCGCTTTGCGATTTCGCCGGAGAGCCGGGCACCGATGGAGCGGTTCATGTTCTTCACTTCGAAGTGGAACTCGCCACCGGATTTCGACTCGATCGCCGGCAGGCACTCGCGCACCATCTCCTCGGCCAGCTCGCCCTTGTCGAAGGGCTCGTTGCTGGGCTCGATGCAGTGGCGCGGCTTGTCCGCCGGCACGCCACCGTCGGAGAGCAGCGGCGTGAGATCCAGCTGCCGCTGCTTCTCGGTCTCGCCCGGGAGGATCTCCAGCAGGTCGGTGCGACCGATGAGGTCCTCGAGCCGGCGCACGCCGAGCTTCGCCATCCACTCGCGGGTTTCCTGTGCCACGAAGCGGAAGTAGTTGGCGACCTTCTCCGGGGTGCCGATGAAGTGCTTCAGCCGCAGTACCTTCTCCTGAGTGGCCACGCCGGTGGCGCAGTTGTTCAGGTGACAGATGCGCAGGTACTTGCAGCCCATGGCCACCATGGGCGCGGTGCCGAAGCCGAAGCTCTCGGCGCCGAGAATGGCGCCCTTGATGACATCGAGCCCCGTCTTCATGCCGCCGTCGGCCTGCACGCGCACCTTGCCGCGCAGGTCGTTGGCGCGCAGGGCGTGGTGCGTCTCCACCAGCCCCAGCTCCCACGGGGCGCCGGCGTACTTCACCGAAGTCAGCGGGCTGGCGCCCGTGCCACCGTCGTAGCCGGCGATGGTGATGAGGTCGGCGTACGCCTTGGCCACACCGGCGGCGATGGTGCCGACGCCGGCCACTGATACCAGCTTCACCGAGACCAGGGCCTGCGGGTTGACCTGCTTGAGGTCGAAGATCAGCTGAGCCAGGTCCTCGATGGAGTAGATGTCGTGGTGCGGCGGCGGCGAGATCAGCGCCACGCCGGGCTTGGAGAAGCGCAGCCGGCCGATCATCTCGTTGACTTTGTGGCCGGGCAGCTGACCGCCCTCGCCGGGCTTGGCGCCCTGGGCCACCTTGATCTGCAGCACCTCGGCGTTCACCAGGTAGTGCGGCGTGACGCCGAAGCGCCCCGAGGCCACCTGCTTGATCTTGGACATGCGCTCGGTGCCGTAGCGCGCTTCGTCCTCGCCGCCTTCGCCGGAGTTGGAACGGCCGCCCAGGCGGTTCATGGCGATGGCCAGAGACTCGTGCGCTTCCGGAGAGAGTGCGCCCAGGGACATGCCGGCGGAGTCGAAACGCGGCAGGATCTCCTCAATGGGCTCGACGTCGTCGATGTCCAGCGCCGCGCTCTGCTCCGTCACCTTGAGCAGGTCCCGGAACACCATGGGCTGGCGGGTGTTCACCAGGTCGGAGAAACGGTCCCACGCCTCGCGGTCGCCCGTCTCCACGGCTTCCTGCAGGTGCTGCACCACGTCCGGGTTGTAGGCGTGATACTCGCCATTCTGCACGAACTTGAGCAGGCCGCCCTTGCGGACCACGGTGCGGCGCGAGAACGCCTCCCGGGCCAGGGTCTTCTGGTCGGTTTCCAGGTCCTGGAAGCGGCTGCCCTTGATGCGGCTGACCGTGCCGGTGAAGCACAGGTCCACCACATCGTCGGCCAGACCCACGATCTCGAACAGCTGCGCACCGCGATAGCTGGCGATGGTGGAGATCCCCATCTTGGAGAGGATCTTGAACAGCCCCTTGTTGATGCCCTTGCGGTAGTTGCGGCGCAGCTGGTCCACCGGGGTGAGCTTGATCTGGCCGCTGCTTCGCATGTTGCGGATGGCGGCGTAGGCCAGATAGGGATAGATGGCGGTGGCGCCGTAACCGATCAGCGTGGCGAAGTGGTGCGGGTCACGCGCCGTGGCCGTCTCCACCACGATGTTGGCGTCGCAGCGCAGGCCCTTCGCCACCAGGCGGTGGTGCACGGCGCCGGTGGCCAGCAGCGCGTGGATGGGCAGCTTGCCTTCGTCCACGTAGCGGTCGCTGAGGACGATGATGACGTTACCGTCGCGCACCGCCTCCTCGGCCTCGTCGGCCACCCGCTCGATCGCCGCCTTCAGGCCTTCGCTCTCCGGGTACTGCAGGTCGATGACGTGGTTGGCATAGGCCGGATCGTCCTGGTTGAGCAGCACCAAGAACTTGGTGCGCGAGAGCACCGGTGATTCCACCACCAGCCGCTTGGCGTGCTCTTCGGTCTCTTCGAAGACGTTGAGTTCACGCCCGAGACAGGTCTCCAGCGACATGACGATCTGCTCGCGCAGCGGGTCGATGGCCGGGTTGGTGACCTGGGCGAACTGCTGGCGGAAGTAATCGTACAGGGCGCGCTCGTTGCGCGACAGCACCGGCAGCGGCGTGTCGTCACCCATGGAGCCTACGGCCTCCTGGCCGCCCTCGGCGAGCACCCGCACCACGGAGTCGTTCTCCTCCAGGGTCAGGTTGTACATCTTCTTGAAGGTCGGCAGGTCGTCCTCGCCGATGGGCGTCCCGCTGTCTTCCAGCTCGGTCTCCTCGAGCGTGGATTCCAGCCGCTGCAGATGGTCGTGCAGCCAGCGCTTGTACGGCTTGCGCTGCTTGAGGCGGTCGTCGATGGTGTTCGGCAGCAGCAGTTCGCCGGTCTCGGTGTCCACCGCGAGCATTTCGCCGGGCTTGAGCCGCCCTTTGGCCTCCACGTCTTCGGCGTCGTAGTCGTAGACGCCGATCTCGGAGGCGAGGGTGATGTGCCGGTCCTTGGTGATGACGTAGCGCGCCGGGCGCAGGCCGTTGCGGTCCAGCACGCAGGCGGCGTGGCGCCCCTCTGTGAGCACGATGCCCGCCGGGCCGTCCCACGGCTCTACGTGCATGGAGTGGTACTCGTAGAACGCCCGCAGATCGGCGTCCATGCTGTCGACATTCTGCCAGGCCGGCGGAATGAGAATGCGCAGCGTCCGGAAGATGTCCATGCCGCCCGCCAGCATGGCGTCGAGCATGTTGTCCAGGCTGTTGGAGTCGGAGCCCTCGCTGCTGACCAGCGGCGCGACCTTGTCCATGTCCGGGATCAGCGGCGTCTCGAACTTGGCGGCGCGCGCGTTGGCCCAGTTGCGGTTGCCCTGGACGGTGTTGATCTCGCCGTTGTGCGCCAGGAAACGGAACGGCTGGGCCAGGCGCCACTGGGGCCAGGTGTTGGTGGAGAAGCGCTGGTGGAAGACGCAGATGGCGGTTTCCATGCGTGGATCGTTGAGATCCTGGTAGAACACCGGCAGGTACGACGGCATCACCAGGCCCTTGTAGGACAGCACCTGCGAGGACAGGCTGGTGATGTAGAAGTGCTCATCGTCCGGCTCGATGACCTTTTCGGTGACCCGGCGCGCCGTGAACAGGCGGCGGCCGAAGTCTTGGTCGTCCATGCCGTCCGGGGCATTGATGAAGACCTGCTCGATGCGCGGCAGCGTTTTCAGCGCCTCTTCGCCACAGGCCGAGGCGTCGGTGGGCACTTCGCGCCAGCCAAGCACGGTCACACCTTCGTCGGCCAGGGCCTGATCAAGCGTATCGCGTGCCCGGGCGGCCTTGTCGGCGTCGGTGCTTAGGAAGATCGTGCCAACGGCGTAGCGGTCCGCCAGTT
>SLBZ01000001.1 GCA_007126095.1 Aquisalimonas sp. | reverse complement strand
GATAGATAGACACCGGAATCCGTTCCTTTCGCAGCGCGTTGAGAAAAGGTTCCTGCAGCGACTGTCCCTTGGACATTTTTGACCCCTTCAAATTCCCGTTGAGCTTGTTCTTATCGCGGATCCGCGCGTAGACGCCTTGGAATCGGGCCTTATTGCGAACCCGAAGCCAGTCTAGCACAGGCAAACGCGTCCTTTCGGCGATGTTACCCCTCACGACACACTCTCGATCAGGTGCGTCAGCCGATCAACCACGGCGTCCCGATCGGGATCCATCCACAGAGCATCCGTCTCCTTGCGCAGCCACGTCATCTGCCGCTTGGCGAACTGACGCGTTGCCACGACGCCGTTCTCCCGCAGTTGCAATCGGTCGAACGCGCCGTCGAGATAGTGCCAGACCTGCCGATAACCGACAGCACGCATGGACGGGTGGTTCAATCCGAGATCACCTCGCGCACGCAACGCCTCGACCTCCGGGACAAAACCATTGTCCAGCATGGCATCAAACCGGTCCGCGATCCGGGCGTTCAGGACCTCCCGCCGGGCTGGTGCCAGCACGCACTTCATCAGCGCACCACCCGGCTCCGGTCGCCGCACATCGGCAAGCAACGCGGTCATGGTTGAACCGCTGAGCCGGTAGATCTCCAGCGCCCGCTGAATGCGCTGCGCATCATTGGGATGAATCCGCCGCGCGCTCTCCGGGTCGATCGTCGCCAGTTCCCTGTGCAGTGCATCCCAGCCCCGTTCGGCCGCCTCACGTTCCATCTGCGCGCGCAGAGAGGCATCCGCGGCGGGGAGGTCGGCCAGTCCGTGCTCCAGCGCGCGGAAATACAGCATGGTGCCGCCCACCAGCAGCGGAATCCGCCCCGCGTCACGCGCCTTGCGGACCTCGCCAGGCACATCCTCGCAGAACCGGGCCGCCGAATACGCTTCCACGGGATCACAGATATCCACCAGTCCGTGGGGCACACTATCCAGCACGTCCGGCGACGGCTTGGCGGTACCGATATCCATGCCCCGGTAGACCTGCGCGGAGTCAACACTGATGATGCGCACGGGAAAGCGCCGGGCGAGTTCCAGCGCAACGCCGGTCTTGCCGGACGCGGTTGGCCCCATGAGACAGAGCAACGGCTGATCGCGACGGGTCATGGGTTATTGACCGCGCAAAAACAGCCGATCCAGATCGGCCATGGCCAGCCGGGTCCAGGTCGGCCGGCCATGGTTGCACTGACCACTGTTCGGCGTGCTCTCCATGTCCCGCAACAGCGCATTCATCTCCGCCCGGGTCAGCTGCCGGTTGGCACGCACGGACCCATGACAGGCCATGGTGCCAAGTACGTGATTCAGCCGCGCCTCAAGCCGCGACGCATCCTCACAGCCACGCAGATCGGCAAGCACATCCGCCACCAGCGCGCCGGCGTCCGCATTGCGCAGCAGGGCCGGCACCTGTCGCACCAGCACGGTCTCCGGTCCGGCCCGATCCAGCTCGAAGCCGAGGCGTGCGAAGGCGTCGTGGTGCTGCTCCGCCAGATCGGCTTCGGCCGGCGCCACCGCAACGCTGACCGGAACCAGTAGCGGCTGCGCGGAGACCCCCTGCGCCGCCAGCTGCTGCTTCATGCGCTCGTAGACGATGCGCTCATGAGCGGCGTGCATGTCCACCAGCACCACGCCCTCGGCGTTCTGCGCCAGAATGAAGACGCCATGAATCTGCGCCAGCGCGTATCCGAGCGGCGGCCCCTGCGCGTCGGGACCATCATCCGCCGACTCGGCGGGAGCGGGCGGGACAGCCCCTGCCGCGCCCGGTTGCCCGGTCGCCTCGGCCCCGGGCGGACCCACGTCACCGTAGAGCGCCTGCGCTTCCCTGACGCCGAACCCGAAACCATCCTGCCGCGGCGGGGAGGCGGATGATGTCGACGGCTGTACCACCGCCGCTCCGCCCCGCGACAGCATCTGATCGGACGAAGGCGACGGCGGCTGCGCCCCCGGCGCGGCGGCGCCGCCGGTGGTCTCGGGCCGCACGGACTCCAGCGCCTGCCGCAGGTGGCGGAACAGGAAATCGTAAATCAGGCGACCGTCACGGAAACGAACCTCGTGCTTGGCGGGGTGGACGTTGACATCCACCTGACCGGGGTCTACGTCCATGTAGAGCACGTAGGCGGGGTAGCGATCCTTGTAGAGCACATCCTGGTAGGCGCGGCGAATGGCGTGCGAGGCCAGGCGGTCACGCACCACACGGCCGTTGACCACCAGATACTGGAGGTCGGCCGTCGTTCTGGAAAAGGTCGGCAGCGCCACCCAGCCACGGAGCACCAGCCCCGCGGCCTCCACATCGATGCGCAAGGACTGCTCCACGAACTCGCGCCCCAACAGGCGTGCCAGTCGTTCCTCGGCGGCATCCTGACTCCGGGCGGCGGCCACCTGCAGCCCGGGCTTGTCGTTGTGGCGAACGTGGATGCTGACGTCGAAACGCGCCAGCGCCAGCCGCCGGATGAGCTCCTGGATGTGCCCGAATTCCGTGCGGTCCGCCTTGAGGAACTTGCGCCGCCCGGGGGTGTTGAAGAAGAGATCGCGCACCTCAACGGTCGTCCCCGCAGGATGCGCGGCGGGCGCCGGCTCCGGCGGCACCTCGTCGCCATCGGTCTCCACCTGCCACGCGTGCTCGTCGGCTGACACCCGGGATGTCAGACGCAGGCGCGATACGGACGCGATGCTGGGCAGCGCCTCACCGCGGAAGCCCAGGCTGCCCACGTGCTCAAGCTCGTCCAGCGACCCGATCTTGCTGGTGGCATGGCGGCTCAGAGCGAGCGCCAACTGCGTCCGAGGAATGCCGCGACCGTTGTCGCGGATCCGAATCAGGCGCTTGCCACCGGTCTCGAGATCCACATCGATACGGTCCGCACCCGCGTCAAGGCTATTCTCCATCAGCTCCTTGACCACCGACGCGGGGCGCTCGACCACCTCGCCAGCGGCGATCTGGTTGATGAGCTGCTCGGGAAGGGGCTTGATCGGACGGGGTAAAGACATGGGCGACAGTGACGGCAACATTGGCGGAGAACGCCGGCATTATGGCGCACGCCGTGTGCCGCCGGCCACCCTTGGTGGCCCCGGGAAGTGGCTTACTCGGGGATGCGCAGCGTCGTCCCCACGGACAGCACGTCACCGTTGAGATCGTTGGCGGACCGCAGCTCGGAAACGCTCACACGGTGCTCGCTGGCGATGCCGCTGAGGGTGTCACCACGCTGGACTTCGTACTCGCGACCGGCCGAGGCCATGCGCCCGCCCGATGGCCGGTGTCGCTCCGCATAACCGGATACGCCCCGCGAGACGGCGCGCGCCAGGTCCCACTGATGATCAGCCTGCTGCAGCCGGCGCTCTTCTTCCGGGTTGGAAATGAACGCCAGCTCAACCAGAACGGACGGCATGTCCAGCGATTTCAACACCACGAACCCGGCGCGCTCGACGTCGCCCCGGTGAATGGGTCCAACGCCCGCAAGTTCGTGCAGCACCTCACCGGCCAGTTCGACGCTGGCCTCGAGCGTCGCGCCGCGGGAGAGATCCACCAGCACCGAGCGGGTCATGTCGTCCTTGTCAGACAACGAGATGTCCCCGAGGAGATCTGCCGCATTCTCGCGCTGCGCCAGCAGGCTGGCCGCCTGGGACGACGCGCCGGTCTGGGACAGGGTATAGACCGACGATCCACGCGGACCGCCACTTTCCGTCGCATCCGCATGCAGGGACACAAAGATGTCCGCGTTGTTGGAGCGGGCCATTTCCCGCCGCTCCGAAAGCGGCACGTACGTGTCGGAATCACGAATCATCAACGGCTTGATCCCGGGCGCCTGATCCAGGAGGTAGTAGAGCTTGCGGCCGACCTCGAGCACCACATCCTTTTCCATGGCCCCGGTGGGCCCGATCGCACCCGGGTCACGCCCGCCATGGCCTGGGTCGATGGCCACCACGAAATCGCGTTGCGCGCTGTCCTGGGCCGTGCGCACGGGTTCCTCCCGCTCTTCGCCGGGATGCAGGTCAACGACCAGACGGTGACCATACTGGTCGTTGGGCTTCACGAGAAAGGACTGCGTCCGGACCGGGCCATCGGTGTCGAGGACGACGCGCAGATCACCGTCTCCCCGGGCGGCACTGCGTAGGCGCTGGATGAGACCGGCGTCGCTGACGCTGGAGCTGTCGGAGATTGCCGCGCCCGTGATGTCGATCACGACCCGGTCAGGGTCCTTGAGGTTGAACACGCGGTGCTGAACGTCACCGCTCAGATCAAATACCACCCGTGTGCGCTCGGAGCCCGCAGACGTACGCACGTTCT
>SLBZ01000036.1 GCA_007126095.1 Aquisalimonas sp. | reverse complement strand
GGGGCGAGCACGACTGCGCGGAGAACATCATTCACCTGGTGCTCGCGCGCACGCCGGATGCGCCGGCGGGGGTGAAGGGGATCTCGCTGTTCATCGTGCCGAAGTACCTGCCCGATGCCGACGGCAACCCGGGCGAGGCGAACGACGTGCGCTGCGTGAACACCGAGCACAAGATCGGCATCCACGCGAGCCCCACCTGCACCATGTCCTACGGCGACCAGGGGGGTGCCATCGGCTACCTGGTCGGCGAGGAGGGCAAGGGGCTGATGTACATGTTCACCATGATGAACGAGGCGCGCCACAAGGTGGGTGTGCAGGGGCTGGCCATTGCCGACCGCGCCTACCAGCAGGCGCGCTGGTACGCCTCGGATCGCGTCCAGGGCACGCCGGCCGGGGGCGACCCCTCAAAGGCGGTGAACATCCTCCACCACCCGGACGTGAAGCGTCTGATGCTGACCATGCGCGCCCAGATCGAGGCGATGCGGGCGCTCGCCTACTCGGCGTCGTGGTCCATGGACATGAGCCGCCGCCACCCCGATGGCAGGGAGCGCGCGCAGCACCAGGCGCGGGTGGATCTGCTCATCCCCATCGTCAAGGGGTGGTGCACGGAGGTGGGCCAGGAGCTGGCGAGCCTCGGGGTGCAGGTCCACGGCGGCATGGGGTACGTGGAGGAGACCGGTGCGGGGCAGCACTACCGGGATGCGCGGATTACCACCATCTACGAGGGCACCACGGGCATCCAGGCCAACGACCTGATCGGGCGCAAGACGTACAAAGACGGCGGTGCGGCGATGCAGGCGCTGCTTGCCGAGATGGAGGGGCTGGCGGCGGAGCTGGAGGCGAGTGCCGACAGTGGCGTCAAGGCGATCGGCGAGCCGCTCACGGCGGGCATCACCGCCCTGCGGGAGGCGGCGGAGTACGTGGTGCGCACGCACGGGGAGAATCCGGCGGCGACGGCGGCTGGTGCGGTACCGTATCTGATGATGGCGGGGTACGTGTGCGGCGGTGCGCTGCTGGCGCGCTCGGCGCTGGTGGCGCGTGCGGCGCTCGATGGGGGCACCTCGGAGACGGACTTCTACCAGGCGAAGCTGGTGACGGCACGCTTCTACGCCCAGCACATGCTGCCGAAGGCGGCAGCGCTGCTGCCGGCGGTGCTGGCCGGGGATGATGCGGTCGGGGCCATGCCGGCGGAGTGGTTGTAGCGGCGGTGCCTGGGCGGGGGTGGTGGACCTGAAGGTCCACCCTACGCCCTCCGCGCCCCGCGCCCCGCGCACCCGGCACCCGGCACCCGGCACCCGGCACCCGGCACCCGGCACCCGGCACCCGGCACCCGGCATCCGGCATCCGGCATCCGGCATCCGGCATCCGGCATTCCGGCATTCCGGCATTCCGGCATTCCGGCATTCCGGCATTCCGGCATCCGTAGGGTGGACCTTCAGGTCCACCGGAGGTTTCGCCCCGCTCCATGCACGGGCCCCAAAACCACGGTAGGGTGGACCCTCCCAGGTCCACCATCACCAGAACAGGAGCCGCCACGGCATGAGCGCGGGACAGCGACTTCCGGGGACGCCGGAGCCCATGTATACCATCGACACGGATGCGGGACTGCGTCTGGCGGCCGACGCCTGGGGCGATCCGGATGCGCCGCTGGTCATGCTGCTGCACGGCGGTGGCCAGACCCGTCATGCCTGGAAGGGGGCCGGGGAAGCCCTGGGGGCAGCGGGCTACCGGGCCGTTGCCTTCGACGCCCGTGGCCATGGTGATTCGGACTGGGCCGGTGAAGGCGGGTATGAACAGGGCGTCATGGTGGATGACCTCAACGCCATGATCCGCGCTTTCGGTGATCGCCCCGCGGCGCTGGTGGGCGCCTCCATGGGTGGCGGTGTGGGTCTGTTGGCCGCCGGCGAGCGGCGGGCCGACGTCTCCGCGCTGGTGCTCGTGGACATTGCGCCTCAGATGGAGCACGACGGCGTCGCCCGGATCATGGCGTTCATGCAGCGCCATGCCGACGGCTTCGCCAGCCTGGATGAAGTCGCCGAGGCGATCCAGGGCTATCAGCCCCATCGTCGCCGCAGTGCCAACCCGGAAGGGCTGGCCAAGAACGTGCGCCAGGGTAGCGACGGCCGCTACTACTGGCACTGGGATCCGGCCTTTCTTCAGGTACGCCGGGATTTCGAGATGCGCCGTCAGCGACTGGAGAACGGGGCCCGACAGCTCCGGGTGCCGACGCTGCTGGTCCGTGGTGCGCTCTCCGATGTGCTCAGCGAAGCGGGTGCGCGGGCGTTTCTCGCGGATTGCCCGCATGCGGAGTATGTGAACGTCAGCGACGCCAGCCACATGGTTGCGGGTGACGGCAACGACATCTTCCTGGACTCGGTGCGGGAGTTCCTGGGGCGGGCTGTGGTGTCCGGCGCGGGGCCGGGGCAACGGGTCACCGGCGGGCGCTGAGCCCTGTCCTAACGAAGGAGCGGCCGTGGAAGGGCATGCCGCCCGGCACCATCCATCGGTGCCGGGCGGGTGCGGGTCAGTCCTCGTCCTTCTCCCAGTGCATGGTCCGGCGCACGGCCTTCTTCCAGCCCTTGTAGCGCTGCTCGCGCACGGCCGGGTCCATGTCCGGGGTGAAGGTGTGGTCCAGGGCGCCCTTGCTGACCACTTCGTCCTTGGTCCACACACCCACGGCGATGCCCGCCAGGTAGGCCGCACCCAGCGCGGTGCTCTCGGTGACTTGCGGGCGCTCCACGTTGACCCCCAGCATGTCCGCCTGGAACTGCATCATCACGTTGTTGGCCACGGCACCGCCGTCCACGCGCAGGGCCTTCAGGGTGATGCCGGAGTCCGCCTGCATGGCGTCGATGACGTCCTTGGTCTGATAGGCCAGTGAATCCAGCGTCGCACGGGTGATGTGCTCCTTGCGCGTGCCGCGGGTGAGGCCGAAGATGGCGCCGCGGGCGTACATGTCCCAGTAGGGCGCGCCGAGCCCCGCGAAGGCCGGCACCACGTAGACGCCACCGGAGTCGGGCACCTTGCTGGCGTAGTACTCCGAGTCTTCGGCGGAGTCGATGAGCTTGAGCTCGTCCCGCAGCCACTGGACCGCCGCGCCGGCGATGAAGATCGCGCCCTCCAGGGCGTACTCCACCTTGCCGTCCAGCCCCCAGCCGATGGTGGTGAGCAGGCCGGACTTCGACGGCACGGGCGTCTCGCCGGTGTTCATGAGCAGGAAGCAGCCGGTGCCGTAGGTGTTCTTCACCATGCCCTTGTCGAAACAGGTCTGGCCGAACAGCGCCGCCTGCTGGTCACCGGCGATGCCGGCAATGGGCACCTGGGCACCACCGAACATCTCCTTGCCGGTATGCCCGTATACCTCGCTGGAGGGGCGCACGTCCGGGAGCATGGAGCGGGGAATACCCAGTTCTTCAAGCATCCGTTCGTCCCAGTCCAGCTTGCGGATGTCATACAGCAGTGTCCGCGAGGCGTTACTGTAATCGGTGACGTGGCGTTCGCCGCGGGTGAGGTTCCAGACCAGCCAGGTGTCCATGGTGCCGAACAGCAGCTCGCCGCGCTCCGCCCGTTCACGGACACCCTCCACGTTGTCCAGGATCCAGCGGATCTTGGTGCCGGAGAAGTAGGCGTCCACCACCAGGCCGGTAGTGTCGCGGATGTGCTCCTCCAGGCCGCGGGCCTTCAGGTCGTCGCACAGCGCGGCGGTGCGACGGTCCTGCCAGACGATGGCGTTGTGCACCGGCCGGCCGGTCTCCTTGTCCCACACGACGGTGGTCTCGCGCTGGTTGGTGATGCCGATGCCGGCCACCTGCGAGGGCTTCACGCCTTGGGTTTCCAGCACCTCGCGGGCGACACCCATCTGGGCGCCCCAGATCTCCATGGCGTCGTGCTCCACCCAGCCGGGCTCCGGATAGTACTGGTTGAACTCCTTCTGGGCGACGCCGACGATATGGGCGTCGCGGTCGAACAGGATGGCCCGGCAGCTGGTTGTGCCCTGGTCGAAGGCCAGGATGTATTGCTTGTCCATGATCTCACTCCTCCGTATTCCACATTATTGATTTCGTTGCAGTCGTCCAGGTTCCCCCGCGGGACTCAGGAGCCGCCGTCGCGCTCGTCCGACGCGGCGCGAGCGCTCACGGCGGGGGCCTGCTGCAGGCCGGTGAACGCCGCGAGAATGCACGCCCCCAGCACCGCGAAGGCGATGATCAGCGCGGTTGGGCTGCCCTGTTCGAAAACGAAAGCGTAGAACAGCCCGCCGCAGACGCCGCCAATCAGTGGGCCGATCACCGGAATCCAGGCGTACTGCCAGTTGGAACCGCCCTTGCCCACGATGGGCAGTACGAAGTGGGCGATACGCGGGCTGAGATCCCTTGCCGGGTTGATGGCGTAGCCGGTGGGTCCGCCCAGAGAGAGCCCAATGGCGAAAATCAGCAGCCCCACGATCAGCGGGTTCAGCCCTTCGGTGAACTCGTTGGCGCCAATGAAAAGAATCGCCAGGACCAGCACGAAGGTACCGATGATCTCGCACAGCAGGTTACCCGGCGTGTGGGGAATCGCCGGATCGGTGCTGAAGACGCCCAGTTTAGCGCCGGCATCATCCGTTGCCGCCCAGTGGGGATAGTAGGCCAGAAAGACCACACAGGCCCCGATGAAGGCGCCGATCATCTGCGCCACGATATAGGCGGGTACGCTGGCCCAGGGGAACTCGCCGATGGCCGCCAGCCCGACTGTCACCGCCGGGTTGATGTGGGCGCCGCTGATGTCGCCCACTGCGTAGATGGCAAGCGCCACTGCCATGCCCCAGCCGGCGGTGATGACGATCCAGCCACCGGCCTGGGCCTTGGAGTGGTTCAGCAGGACCCCCGCCACCACGCCGCCGCCGAAGATGATGAGAATCATGGTCCCTATGATTTCGCCGATAAACGGTGTCATGCCTTACTCCTCCTCCATATGACGAACCAGCACGGATATGGCGGGCGTCTTGGTCCGCTCTCGTGGATTCCGTGCTGGCTGTGCAGGTCTTCAGGTTGGTATCAGCGCGCCGCTTGGTGAGCCTCCCGGGATAATCCCTGTTGCTCCGGTGCACCGCGCTGCGAGAACCAGGCATCGATTGCCTGCCTGGTGGCTTCGGAGACGTGCAGACCCATGCGCGAACGCCGCCAGAGCGCGTCGTCCGCGGTCCGGGCCCACTCGTACCGAATCAGGTAATCCAGTTCCGCTGTGTACATGCCGTCGCCGAGGTGCTCCCCCAGGTCGGTCAGCGACTGCGCCTCACCCACCAGCGCGCGCATGCGGGTGCCGTAGTTCCGGGCGTAGCGCCACAGCAGGTCCGGCGGCAGAAAGGGGTAGTCGTTGGCGAGCCCCGCCAGCCACGCGTCGAAGTCGGCCGCGGGAATGTCGCCTCCGGGGAGCGCCTCCGTCGCCGTCCACGGGCGGGCGGTGAGGCCGAGTGGCCCGGCAAGCTGTGCCAGCACGTCTTCGGCCAGCGTGCGGTAGGTGGTGATCTTGCCGCCGAACACCGACAGCAGTGGCGCCTGTCCGCCATCGGCGTCCAGATCCAGGACGTAGTCGCGGGTGACTGCCGAGGCGTCCGCCGCCGCGTCGTCGTACAGCGGTCGCACGCCGGCGTAGCTCCACACGACGTCTGCCGGGGTGATGGCACGCTTGAAGTAGTGATTGATGGTGTCGCAGAGGTATTCCGTTTCCGCGTCCGAAATAGACAGGCTGCGCGGGTCGCCCTCGAAGGTCTCGTCGGTGGTGCCGATCAGGGTGTAGTCGTGTTCGTAGGGGATGACGAAGATCACCCGGCGGTCGTCGTTCTGCAGCAGGTAGGCCTGATCGTGCTCAAACAGCCTCGGTACCACCAGGTGGCTGCCCTTCACCAGCCGCACATGTTTGCCGTCGGCGTGCTCGCTTCTGCCGGTGACGGACTCCAGGAAGCGGCTCACCCAGGGGCCGGCCGCGTTGACCAGCGCGCGGGCGCGGACGCTGCAGTTCGCTCCGGAGTGCTGATCCTGCAACGCGACCGTCCAGAGGTCGTCGTCGCGCCGGGCGCCGACGCACGCGGTGTGCGTAAGCACCTCGGCGCCGCGCTCGGCGGCGTCGAGGGCGTTCAGGACCACCAGTCGCGAGTCCTGCACCCAGCAGTCGGAGTAGGCGAAGCCGTCCGTGAACTCCGGGCGCAGCGGCTGCCCGGCGGGATCGAAGGCGAGCTTGACGCTCCGGGAGCCGGGCAGGCGGCTGCGACCTCCCAGGTGGTCGTAGAGAAACAGGCCTGCGCGAATCATCCAGCGGGGCCGCAGGGAGCGTGTGTGCGGCATGACGAAGCGCATCGGCCAGATGATGTGGGGCGCTGCCTTGAGCAGCACCTCGCGCTCCCTGAGTGCCTTGCGCACCAGGCTGAACTCGTAGTGTTCGAGGTAGCGCAGGCCGCCGTGGATGAGCTTGGTGCTGGCGGAGGACGTGTGTGCCGCGATGTCGTCTCGCTCGCAGAGCAGTACCCGCAGGCCCCGGCCCGCCGCATCCCGCGCAATCCCCGCCCCGTTGATGCCTCCTCCGACTACGACCAGATCGTAGCTGCTGTTTTCATTTGTCATGTGCGGTTCGTGTTTTTCGTGAGAATGTTCGAATGAACATAGCACGAACAAAATCGAACACAATGCGAAAACAAATGTTGACGGACGAACGGGGGTCGCGTTGGAAAGTGGTCAGGTGTCCGGTGTGAAGATCCGCACCTGGGCCTCACGCAGCTGCTGGAGCCACTCGCCCGGGGGCTGACGGTCGGTGAACAGGGCGTCGAGCTCGCGCAGATGGCCGAGTTCGACCATGGCGCTGCGGCCGAACTTGCTGTAGTCGGCAGCCAGCCAGAACTGGCGCGCCTGGGCCATGATGGCCTGCACCACCCGCACTTCGCGGTAATCGAAGTCGAGCAGCGTACCGTCGGCGTCGATCCCGGAGATGCCGGTAATGCCGTAGTCGACCCGGAACTGGCGCATGAAGTCGATGGTGGCCTCGCCGGTGATGCCGCGGTCCCGAGGCCGCACCACGCCCCCGGCCAGGATGATCTCGAAGGTGGGATTGTTGGTGAGTATGGTGGCGACGTTCAGGTTGTTGGTGATGATGCGCAGGCCGTCGTGCTGCAGCAGCGCCTTGGCGATCTCCTCGTTGGTGGTGCCCAGGGTGATGAACAGCGAGGCCTGGTCCGGGACCTGAGCGGCCAGTGTGCGGGCGATCGCCTGTTTCGCTTCGAGCTGCATGACCTTGCGGGCGCGGTAGGCCACGTTCTCCACGCTCGACGGCAGGCCGGCACCGCCGTGGTGGCGCCGCAGCAGGCCCGCGGCACAGAGCTGGTTGATGTCCCGGCGGATGGTCTGGGGCGTAACCGCGTATTCGTCGGCAAGGCCGTCGATGGCCACGAAGCCCTCCTTTCTGACCCGTTCCATGATGCGTTCCTGGCGGTGGGTGAGATCGTGCATCGCTGCCTCGCGGTGGTTCGGCCTTTTTCGAATGTGAAAATACGGTGGTATGGGTTCTGGGGTCATGGTACCGAACGGGTCGGGGTCTGTCCGGGTCTGTCCCGGCGCGGTTAGGTGCCATTGGTTTCCGGCGCTCGCAGGTAGACGTCGAAGCGGGTGCTGCTGCCGCCGACGGTGAGATCGGGGGGGGCTCCCGCCAGCGCCGCGCCGCGGCGCTGGCGTTTGACGACCACGCGCCGCCGTGCCGTGGACAGTGCCGGGGACAGCAGCGGGCCGGCGTCGCCGGGCGGGCCAAGCAGCGCCTGCAGGTGCTGCATTGTCTTGCCGGATTTGCCGCCGGTGCGGCGGTGCGGATACATCGGGTCAAGGTAGACCACGTCCGGCCTTTCGGCCGTCTGCAGGCCGGTCAGATAGTCGCTGCTGTCGGCGCTGACGAGCTGCATTCGTTCGGCCATGGTTTGCGTGCGCGCATCGCGTTGCGCCCGCGCCAAACCGTCTTCCAGGAGGGCGCCCAGCACCGGGGAGCGCTCCACCAGCGTGACCGTGCAGCCGATCATGGCGAGAATGGCGGCGTCCTGGCCCAGGCCGGCGGTTGCGTCCAGTACCAAAGGGCGGTCGCCGCGCCGTGCGCCCACGGCCCGCGCCAGCGGCTCCCGGGACGGCCCCGCCTGCTGCAGGCGTTGCAGGAAGCGTGGCTCCAGGAAATCCACCCGGATGCCGCCGGGTCTGCCCTCGCGACTGTCCGTGAGCGTCACCGCGGTGGCGCCCACCACCAGCCGCAATCCGGCCGGGGTTTCAGCCCGTTCCTGCGGCAGATTCCAGCGGTGGGCCAGGGCGGCTGCCGCCGTGCCAGCGTCCGGTGTACCGTCGTGTGTGACGTAACACCGTTGTTCTGTGTCGCTGGGTTTTTCGGAAAAGTCTTTCAAATCAATATCCTGTGGGCTATGCGTCGACTCGATTCCAGTTGAGTGCCCTGCCGGTGTGCCGTAAGATACCTGCAAGCGCGCGCAAGCGCCGGTTCCGGCGCGCTGGGGCTGTCTTCCCCGGGCGGCGGCGCTCCTTCGGCCGGCATACCCGGCGGCTTTCGAGGTCGACGTTCATGGTCGAGAAACAGTTTGATCCCACATCCACGTTGGACCCCCAGGAGCTCTCCCGCACCCTGGTGGATATCACGACCCGCAGCCAGGAGCTTGTCAACGAGTTCGTGACCCGCGAGCAGTCGGCGCATCACATTGATCTTGATGACGCCCTGCACATGTCCGGACTGTTCCAGCAGCTCGCCTCGCGGATGGTCTCCAATCCGATGCAGCTTGCCCAGTCGCAGATCGCCTTCTGGCAGGACTACGCACAGCTGGTGAACAACACCACCATGCGGTTCCTGGGGCAGAACCGCGAGTCGGTGATCGACCCGGAGCGGGGCGACAAGCGGTTCAGTCATGACGCCTGGGAAGACAGCCCCATTTTCGATTTCATCAAGCAATCCTATCTGCTGGCGGCGGACTACGTGCACTCCACGGTGCGCAATGTAGAGGGGCTCGACGAGCAGACGGCGCGCAAGGTGGACTTCCACACCCGGCAGTTCGTGGATGCCCTGTCACCCACCAATTTCGTCGCAACGAATCCGGAGGTGTTGGAGAAGACCGTCGAGACCGGCGGGCAGAACCTCCTGCGGGGGCTGCGCAACCTGCTCGACGACCTGGCCGCGGGTCAGGGCAAGCTGCGGGTTAGCATGACCGACACCGAGGCCTTCGAGGTGGGCCACAATCTGGCCATTACCCCCGGCAAGGTGGTGTACCAGAACGAGCTGATCCAGCTCATCCAGTACACGCCGACCACCGATCAGGTCTACAAGCGGCCGCTGCTGTTCGTGCCTCCGTGGATCAACAAGTACTACATCCTGGACCTTCAGCCGAAGAACTCCATGATCAAGTACATGGTGGATCAGGGGCATACCGTGTTTGTGATCTCCTGGAAGAATCCCTCCAGCGATTACGCCGACAAGACTTTTGCTGACTACATGGTGGAGGGGCCGCTGGCGGCTGTGGATGCCATCGAACAGGCGACCGGCGAGCGTGACGTCAACTGCGTCGGCTATTGCCTGGGCGGCACGCTCATGGGGGCGACTCTGGCGTACATGGCGGCGAACAAGGATGCGCGCATCAGGAGCATCACCTTCTTCACCGCCATGCTGGACTTCTCCGAGCCGGGGGAGCTGGAGATCTTCATCGACGAAGAGCAGCTCCAGAATCTGGAGCGCCGCATGGGCAGTCAGGGGGTTCTTGAAGGGCGGGCCATGGCCACGACCATGGCGACCCTGCGTGCCAACGACCTGATCTGGTCGTTTTTCATCAACAACTACCTCAAGGGCGACGATCCGTTTCCGTTCGACCTGCTGTACTGGAACCAGGACTGCACCAACATGCCTGCGCAGATGCACACCTTCTATCTGCGCAACATGTACCAGGAGAATCGCCTGCGTGAGCCCGGCGGGATCGAGCTGGACGGTGTGCCCATCGATCTGGGCAAGATCAACATTCCCAGCTGCTTCGTCTCGGCCCGGGAAGACCACATCGCGCCCTGGAAGACCTGCTACGAGGGCGTGCACCTGATTGGCGGCCGGCCGCGGTTCATCCTGGGCGGGTCGGGCCACATCGCCGGTATCATCAATCCCCCTTCGCGGGAGAAATACGGTTACTGGGTGGGTGACAACACGCCCGGCACCGCCGCCGAATGGCTGGACAGCGCCGAGTGGGCGCCCGGGTCCTGGTGGCCGGAGTGGGAGCGGTGGCTCGCCGGCCAGGAGTCGGAGACGGTTGCCGCGCGGCAACCGGGTGACGGGGCGCTGTCCGTGATTGAGGACGCGCCGGGGGGCTACGTTCGGGAAGAGGCCTGATCGGCTTTGCGGCGCTCCGGGAACGTGTAAGATACCGGCGTGGCAACGGTCGAATTCACGCTCAACGTCTCGCGCGACGATATGCTGGTCTACTATGCCGGTTACAGCAGCCAGGTCGTGGTCTGTAGCGACGATGGCATCTGGGTGCAATTCCCGGCGAATCAGCTTCGCGCTTTTGTGAACCACGACGGCGTGCACGGCCGATTTCGGCTTTACTATGACGAATCGGGCCGTTTCGAGCGGCTGCAACGTCTGTAACGTCCCTGGCAGGTGACAATGGCACAGCAGGATCTGGACAAGATCGAGGAACTCCCCACGTTGCCCCGTTTCGTGCAGGACATCCTCAAAGTGGTGAACGACAAGGACGCCCCCCTGCCTGATGTCGCGGCCGCCCTCGCCATGGACCCCGGCACCAGCGGCCGTGTGGTCTCTGCCGCCAATGCCGCCTTCTTCACCGGGTATCAGCCCATCTACAGCGTCGACGACGCAGCCGTGCGGCTGGGTCTCAACCGGGTGCGGGTGCTTGCCACGACGACGCTGCTGAGTGCGCAGTTCCAGTCCAGCGCCTGCCCGGCCTTCGACCAGGGCCGTTTCTGGCGGGCGAGCATGAACGTGGCGCTCTGTGCCAGCAAGCTGGGCAACTATGTGCCGCTGGAGACCGAGACGGCGGCCGGGTATCTGGCGGGGCTGCTTCACAATGTTGGCGTTCTCGCCAACGCCTACGTCTTCCCTGACGCCATGCAGCGTGTCCTGACCGCCGATGATCGCGACGAGACCAGCGTCGCGGAGCGGGAGTTGCGCGAGCTGGGCTTTGATCACTACGAGTCCGGTAGTCGCCTGTTGTCCACCTGGGACCTTCCGGAACCGCTGGTGGCCGTGGTTGCACACCATGCCGACCCCGATTACCAGGGTGACTGGGGGCGCCTGACCGACATGGTGGGAGCCTGCGTCGAGTGGTACCGGGCGGGTTACGAGGATCGGCCGACGCGCCGAATTCTGCGCGGCATCTCCGAGCCGAAGCTGAACAACATCGGCATGAGTTGCCGTCGCGAAGACGAGCAACTCAGCACGTTTGCGGAGGAGGTTGCCGGCGCCGCATGACGCCGGCGGCAGGGAATGGCCCGCCGGAAGGGGATCAGGCTTCGGTGTCCAGGTTCCGGCCCAGTGTCTGCTCCGCTTCATCGACGCTTTGCACGGTGTTCACCGATGCGCGCGCAAGCGTCTCATTCTGGGTGGATTCCACGAGGGCCGTGTTGAGGTCCTCGTTCTCCTCCGTGCCGGCAGTGACCCGCGCCACCGTTTCCGCGTTGCGCTGCATTTCCTGATCGGCCCGCTGCAGCCCGGCCGTGGCAGAGTAAAACGCGCTGGCAATATCCATGGTGCCTCCATTGAACACACCCGTGAGATGCTCGCAGTCTACCACCCCCTTGCGTTGCCGGTGTGACCTGCGTCACGGTCTCTTGCCCCCGCCGGCCACCCTGCCCATAATCGGCGGCCCGTTTCAGCGGCAGCGGCAGCGATGCGCGAGCACAGTTTTCAGAGCCATGACGGTCTGCGCCTGCCGGTGCGGGTACTGGGCACCGGCCCGCCGCTGGTGGTTGTTCCCGGCTGGCTCGGCGCCTACACCGACTGGTATCCCGTGGTCCAGCGTCTGGCCCGGGACCGGACCTGTTATGTCTGGGAAGCGCGGCCCTATTTTGACCCGAAGGTCACGGGGATTGATGCGCTCGCAGCCGACCTGCGGGCGTTGATTCAGGCGTTCGACCTGCAGGCGCCGCTGGTGCTGGGTCACTCCATGGGTGCGCTGACCTGCTGGGAGTACGTGCGCCAGTTCGGCTGCGACGGCATCGGCCGGTTCTGTCTGGTCGACCAGTCTCCGCGCCTGCTCACCGATGCGGACTGGTCGCTGGGGCTGTTCGGGTCGTTCAGCGAGGCCGAGAATCAAGTCTTCATCGAGCAACTGCGCAGGGATTTCGTCGGCACGACCATGGCGTTCATCACCCGGGGGCGTCAGGTGGAGCCGGGCAGTGGTGCGGCGCGGCTGGAGGCCATGTTCCGCGAGACGCGCCGGCAGCGTCTGGAAGCCCTCGACCCGGAACCCTGGGTTCGCTGCTGGGAGCACTTCTCCCGGCGCGACTACCGTGCGGAAGTGGAGCGGGTGGAGGTTCCCACACTGCTCGTCTTTGGTGCCCGCAGTTTTTACGGGCTGGACGTGGCTCGCTACGTACACCGTCACACGCCGGGTTCACGCCTGCGGGTACACGCTCTGGCGGGGCACTCGCCACATCAGGACGACCTGCCCGGGTTTCTCGAGAATGTCCGCGTATTTGCGGGCGATTGAGGGCACTCTGTTTGTGCGCCGTGAGGTGCTAGAATCTCTGGTTTTTTCCGCGAACGGATGCAGATATGAGTGAACAGCCGCTGGTGGGCGTGATCATGGGCAGCAAGTCGGACTGGGACACCATGATCCACGCCGACGAGACGTTGACCGAGTTCGGGGTGGCCCACGAGTGCCGGATCGTCTCCGCGCACCGGACCCCTGAGTGGATGGCCCAGTACGCCGCCGAGGCGGAAGGGCGCGGCCTGGAAGTGATCATCGCCGGTGCCGGCGGCGCCGCTCACCTGCCCGGTATGGTCGCCGCCCAGACCACCGTGCCGGTGCTTGGTGTGCCGGTGGAGAGCCGGACCATGAAAGGCATCGACTCCCTGTATTCCATCGTGCAGATGCCCGGCGGCGTGCCCGTGGCCACGCTGGCCATCGGCACCGCAGGGGCGAAGAATGCCGCGCTGCTGGCGGTTTCGATTCTCGCCAACAGCCGGCCGGAGCTGCGGGAGAAACTGCACGGCTTCCGGCGCGCACAGGCGCAGAAAGTCATGGAGGACACCCTGCCGTGAGCGAGGCCATTCTCCCCGGCGCCATCATCGGCATTCTCGGCAGCGGCCAGCTCGGGCGGATGACCGCCTCGGCGGCGCGCCGGCTCGGCTATCGCGTGCACACCCTGTCACCCGGTGCCGACACACCAACCGGCCATCTTGCCGATCGCGAAGTGACGGCCGAGTATGACGACCTCAACGCCGTCGCCGACTTCGCCCGCGGTGTGGATGTGCTCACCTTCGAGTTCGAGAACGTGCCTGCGGCAACCACCGAGTGCGCCGAGCGTTACGCGCCGGTGCGGCCGGCCGGGCAGGTGCTGCACGTGTGCCAGAATCGCAGCCGCGAGAAAGGGTTTCTCAACGGCCACGGCTTCCCGGTGACCCCGTTCCGGGACGTGGACTCCCGCGAGGCGCTGGACGGTGCCATCGCTGCCCTCGGCCTGCCCGCCGTGCTCAAGACCGCCGGTTTCGGCTATGACGGCAAGGGGCAGGCGGTGATCCGCGACGCGGCTGAAGTGGATGCCGCCTGGGAGAGTATCGGCAGCGGCCCGGCGGTGCTGGAGACGCTGGTGGACTTCCAGTGCGAGGTCTCCGTGGTCGCCGCGCGCGGCACCGACGGCAGCTTTGCCCACTGGGGCGTGGTCATCAACGATCACCGCGACCACATTCTCGATGTCTCCGTCCCGGAGGCGCCGCTGCCGGCTCCCGTGCGCGAGCGCGCTGTGGACGTCGCCCGCGGCATCCTCGAGGCGCTGGACGTGGTGGGCGTGCTGTGCGTGGAGTTCTTCCTGCGCGCCGATGGCGAGCTGATGGTCAACGAACTGGCGCCGCGCCCCCACAACTCCGGGCATTTCAGCTTCGATGCCAGCGTCACCAGCCAGTTCGAGCAGCAGGTGCGCGCCGTGTGCGGCCTGCCCCTCGGTAGTACCGAACTGCTGCGGCCGGCGGCCATGGTCAATCTGCTCGGCGATCTCTGGGCCGCGGGCGAGCCCGACTGGTCGGCCGCCCTGGGCGACCCGCAGGTCAAGCTGCACCTGTACGGCAAGAGCGAAGCCAAGCCGGGGCGCAAGATGGGGCACATGGTCGCATTCGGTCGCGATCACGATGACGCCCGGCAGCGCGCCCTGGCCGCACGGGCGGCCCTGACGCGGTAACGTCGATGGTGGACCTGAAGGTCCACCCTACCCGTGAGCCAGGCCTGGTTGCATGAATCGGGCGTAGGGTGGACCTTCAGGTCCACCACCCCGATCCAGTCCACCACCCCATGACTCCCAACACCGACAAGGAACACACTATGTGGTTCAAGAACCTCTGCCTCTACGTCCTGGAGCAGGACTTCCCCCACGATGCCGAGGCCCTGGACGAGCGTCTGGCCCGAGACGTGTTCGAACCCTGCGGCCGGCTGGACATGGAATCCGGTGGCTGGAGCCCGCCCCTGGGCGAGGGGCACGCCCCACTCGTTCATCCTGCCGGTGGCTGCCTGATGCTGGCACTCAAGGAGGAGAGCAAGCTCATGCCGGCCGCCGTGATCCGTGAATCGCTGCAGGAGCGGGTGCACGTGATCGAGGAACAGGAGGCGCGCAAGGTCCGCAAGAAGGAGAAGGACCGCCTCAAGGACGAGATCGTGCTGGATCTGCTGCCGCGGGCGTTCAGCCGCAGCAAGCGCACCTTCGGCTACGTGGACACGAAAAACGGCTGGCTGCTGGTGGACGCCGCCAACTGGAAGAAGGCGGAGGAGTTCAGCGAGCGCCTGCGCGATGTGCTCGGCACCCTGCCGGTGGCACCCGCGGAGCCGGATGCCGCGCCGCAGTCGGTGATGACGCGCTGGCTCACCCGCGACAGCCTGCCCACGGATTTCGCCCTCGGCGACGAATGCGTGCTTGTCGATCCGGAGCTGGAAGGGGGCGAGATCCGCTGCAAGCGCATCGACCTCTCCTCCACCGAGGTCAAGAACCACATCAAGGCCGGCAAACGGGTCTCCCGTCTCTCCCTGACCTGGCAGGATCGCGTCAGCTTCATGCTGGATGCCGACATGAGCATCAAGCGCCTGCGGTTTCTGGACGCCGTCCAGGACGAGCGTGCGGAGACCGAGACGAACACCGACGCCGAGCGCTTCGACAGCGACTTCACCATCATGAGCCTGGAGCTGGCGCGTCTGATCCCGCGGCTGCTGGACGTACTGAACGAGGAGTGACCGCGGGCGACCGCCGCCGCCTGAACGCGCGCATGGGGTAAGGCTACGCCCGTGCCCGGGCGGGAGCGCCCGCACATGGTGGACCTGAAGGTCCACCCTACGCCGAGCTTGGGGCACTGTGCCGCCCCGGGAGTAGGGTGGACCTTCAGGTCCACCGCGCAACCGTCGAGCGCCCGGTTACCACGCCCGGCACCCGGGCCCGACCCCGTAGGGTGGACCTTCAGGTCCACCATCCCCCGGAGTTTCTGCCGGTGACCCCGGGAACCTTACTCGGCCAGCATGGGTCTCAACTCCGACCAGATGTTGTCCAGAATCCGGGGCTGGGCGTCGGCGGCAGGGTGGATGCCATCGCTCTGCATGAGGCCCGGATCCTCGGCGACGCCGTCGAGGATGCGCGGCACCAGCGCCAGATCGTATTCCGTGGCAACATTGGCGAAAGCCTGGGCAAACCGTTCAGTATAGGCCTGGCCGTAATTCGGGGGAATGCGGACGCCGGCGATGAGAACCCGGGCGCCCGCGTCGCGGGCCGTCTCCACGATGCGTTCCAGATTGCGCTCGATCTCCCCGGGACTGACGCCGCGCAAGCCATCGTTGCCGCCCAGGGCGACCACGACGATCGCCGGCTCGTGGCGTTCCAGGGCCTGTGGCAGGCGGCTGAGGCCGTTGCGCGTGGTGTCACCGCCGGTGCTGGCATTGGCGGTGCGCCACGGCAGCTCTTCGTCGGCCAGTCGCTGCTCCAGCAGGGCAACCCAGCCCTGGTCGCGGTCCATGCCGTAGGCGGCGCTCAGGCTGTCGCCGAGAACGAGAATGGTGCGGTCGCCGGCGGCGACCCCGCCGGCCAGGCCCAGTAACAGGAACGCCGCCACGGCGAGGCGCAGCAGGAGGGTGTGAGTGATGGGTGAAGGTGCAAGCGGCAGTGTGCTTCGTGCTGAAGGGCTCGGCATGGTCTTCCGCGGTCCCGATGGTGACATTCGTTTGTTTCAGGATATCGATCTTGCCATCGCGCAGGGAGAAACGCTCGCGATTCTCGGCGCCTCCGGATCCGGAAAATCCACGCTGCTCGGCCTGCTGGCCGGCCTCGACATGCCCACTGAAGGCCGTGTGCACATCGGCCGCTCCGAACTGACCGCGCTGGACGAAGACCAGCGCGCGCGGGTGCGGGGCGAGCAGGTGGGGTTCGTTTTCCAGGCGTTTCACCTGCTGGGCGGGCTGACCGCCCTGGAGAACGTGATGATGCCCCTGGAACTGGCCAACCGCAAAGACCCGGAGACGCCCGCGCGGCGGGCGCTGGAGCAGGTCGGGCTGGCGGAGCGCATGGAGCACTACCCGAATCAGTTGTCCGGCGGCGAGCAGCAGCGCGTCGCCATCGCCCGGGCCTTTGTCGGCGAACCGCGGGTGCTGTTCGCCGATGAACCCACGGGTAATCTGGACCAGACCACCGGTGCGCGCATTCAGGATCTCCTGTTCGAGCTCAACCGGGCCCACGGCACCACGTTGGTGGTGGTCACCCACGACCCGCAGCTCGCGGCGCGCTGCCACCGTACCCTGCACCTGGATCGCGGCCAGTTGGTGGCCGCATGAGAGCGCCGCGCCAGGGGCTGCGCCTGCTCAGGCGGGACTGGCGAGCCGGTGAGCTGCGCCTGCTGGCCACCGCCGTGGTGCTGGCGGTCACGGCCATTACCGCGGTGGCCTGGCTGGCGGATCGCGTCGCCGCCGGCACCGAGGGGCGCGCTGCCGAACTGCTGGGTGCCGACCGGGCGCTGGTGAGCAACTCCGCCATCGGCCCCGAACCGGAGAGCCTCGCCCTTGAGCTTGGTCTGACCACCGCGCGCACGCTGGAGTTCACCAGTGTCGTACTGGCCGGCGATGAAACGCAGCTGACTACCGTGAAGGCGGTCAGCCATGGCTACCCCCTGCGCGGCCGCCTTGAAGTGGGCAGCGACCCGGACGCCGACGCCCGGCCGGTCGACGGCATCCCCGAGCGCGGCGAGGTCTGGGCCGAGCCGCGGCTGCTCCTGCAACTCGGTCTGGATCCCGGTGACGCGGTGGAGCTGGGCGCCAGCCGCTTCACCCTGAGCCAGCTTCTGTTCCTGGAGCCCGACCGCGGGGGTGGTTTCCAGAGCCTGTCGCCGCGAGTGATGATGCACCTGGATGACGTGCCCGACACCGGTCTGGTTCAGGAGGCCAGCCGCGTGACACACCGCCTGCTGGTGGCCGGCGACAGCGGTGACGTTGCCGAATGGGCGCGCCAGGTGGAGCGCCGGCTCGGCGACGACCAGGCACTGGAGGCCCCGGGGCAGGAGCAGCCCGGCGTCGCCCAGGCCATGGAGGCCGCGGAGCGGTTCCTCGGCCTGAGCGCGCTGCTCACCGTGGTGGTGGGGGGTGTTGCCATGTTGCTGACCATCCGCCGCTACGCGGCCCGTCACCTGGATCGGGTCGCGGTGATGCGTTGCCTGGGCGCCACCCAGAGGCAGATCGTCGCCATGCTGACCTGGAAGATGATCTGGCTGGGCCTGTTCGCCGCGGTGGCCGGTACCGCGCTCGGGTTCCTGGTCCATCTGGCCATGCTGGAGCTGCTGGCCGACTACCTGCCTGCGTTGCCGCCCCCGTCGCCCCGGCCGGCCGCGGTGGGCATTCTCGCAGCCCAGGTGATCTTGCTGGGCTTCGCCATCCCCACGGTGCTCCGGCTCAAGCGCGTGCCGCCGCTGCGGGTGCTGCGCCGGGACCTGGGCAATCACGTCTACCGTGGCGCCAGCATCTACGTCTTCGCCCTGGCCGCGGTCTTCGCCCTGATGTGGTGGCAGGCGGGCGATCTGCTGCTCAGTGTCTACGTCTTCGGCGCCGTCATGGGCACGCTTGCTGCCCTGGCGCTGGCCGGTGGTGGCGTGATCTGGTTCCTGCGGCGTCAGCGCGGCCGGCGTGGCAGTGCGTCTCTGCTGCTCTCGGGCCTCACCCGTCGCCCGTGGACGGCGGTCATCCAGATCATGGCGCTGGGTCTCGGGCTGATGGCGCTGGTGCTGCTGACGCTGGTGCGCAACGATCTCCTGGCCACCTGGCAGGGGGGCGTGCCCGATGACGCCGCCAACTACTTCCTCATCAATATCCAGCCGGACGAGGCCGACGACCTCGCTGCCATGCTCGACGACGCCGGCGTGGAGACGTCGGTGTATCCCATGGTCCGGGCCCGTCTCGTGGGCATCAACGACCGGGACATCCGCCCGTCGGACTACGACGAACCGCGCACCCAGCGCCTTGTGGCGCGGGAGTTCAATCTCTCCTGGCTGGAGCGGCTCCCGGAGGACAACCGCGTGGTGGCCGGCGCCTTCTGGGAGCCGGATCCGGCCGACCCGGAGCAGTTCTCGCTGGAAAAGGAGATGGCGGAGCGCCTCGGCGTCGGCGTGGGTGACAGCCTGCACTTCGACATCGCCGGCGAGCGCTACAGCGCGCCCATTACCAACCTGCGCGCCGTGCAGTGGGACAGCTTCAACGTGAACTTCTTTGCCGCCGCCGCCCCCGGGCTGCTGGACGATGCCCCGGCTACGTACATCACCAGCTTCTACCTGCCACCGGAGCAGTCGTCACTGCTGGCGCAGCTGGTGCGCCAGCACCCCAGTGTCACCCTGATTGACGTCACGGCCATCCTCGACACGGTGCGGGGTATCATGGACCAGGGGGCGCGCGTGGTGGAGCTGATGGCGTTTCTCACCTTGCTCTCGGGGCTGGTGGTGCTGCTGGCAGCGCTGCAGGTCACCCGGGAAGAGCGGCAGTTCGAGAGCGCGATGCTGCGGGCCATGGGCGCGCGCCGGGTGCTGATCCGCCGCCTGGCGGCCACCGAGTTCCTGTTGCTCGGCGCGGTGGCCGGGTTGCTGGCCGGTGCCGGGGCGGCCACCGCCGGTGTGGTCATGGCGCGCCAGCTGTTCGAGCTGGATTACGTCTTCAACCCGTGGCTGCCGCTGGTTGGCGCATTGATCGGCGCGGTGGTGGTCGCACTGGCGGGGCTGGCGGCGACGCGACGACTCTACCGCGCCTCGCCGATGCGGCTGCTGCAGGAGGCGGATGAAGGCTGAGCCACGGCCCGTTTTCTGTCATTGTCTGGTTGTCCACCAAAGGGAGGCTGATCGTTGACCGACGGATACCGTTTCGAAGAGCTGGAACTGGGGATGCACGCGTCGTTTTCCAAGACTGTCGCGGAGGCGGATCTGGTGAATTTCGCGGGCGTGAGCAGCGACTTCAATCCGCTCCACCTGGATGAAGACTACGCCCGCACAACGCGCTTTGGCACCCGTATCGCCCACGGCATGCTGAGCGGTGCATATCTGTCCGCGGTCATGGGCATGAAGCTGCCCGGGCCCGGCGCGGTTTATCTCAACCAGACCCTGAGCTTCAAGGCGCCTGTCCGGATCGGTGACCGGGTCATCGCCCGGGTGGAGGTCACCGGCCTGCGGCCGGACAAGAACATCGTCACCTGCGCCACCACCTGCTACGTTGACGACAAGCCCGTCACCACGGGGGAAGCCGTACTCATGGTGCCGTCCCGGGGGAAGTAGCATGACCGAACGCCTGCGCCCGGATGCCTGGGTCGGGGATTTCTCCGTGCCGGTGGATACCACGCTGGCACTGGTGGTCGGCCCGCTGTCGCTCACCATCCACCGCAGCCCCATGGAGTGGATGCTGCGCGAGCACAGCGATGGCGACCTGTATGCCGACACCGTCACCATGGAACGGCGGGAAGAGGTCCGTAATGAAACGGCGGACCGCAAGGAGCACCGTTTCGTGCTCGGCGGCAATAGCCCCGACCTCACCATCAGCGTGCGCCTGCCGGATCGCGGGATTGTCTCGCGACCGCTGACCCCTTTGAGCATCCCGTCCGGGGAGACGGTGCGCCTGTACCTCAGCTACCCGCTCTGGGTGATGGTGTCTGCGGGTGAGCCGCGACGGCAGATGATCGAGTTCCCGAGCATGCGTCTGTCCGATACGTGGTTTGGCGACAATACCCGCGAAGGCATTGTCTGCTACGCCACCCGCAGCCGGTGCCGGCTGAACCTCGCCGATCACCCGCACCTGCCCTACCGGGCGACCACGCCCCTGGTCATCCGCAACCACGGCGACGATACGCTGCTGCTGGACCGAGTGCGGCTGCCGGTATCGACCCTCAGCCTGTATCGTGATGGCGACGGGCGCTTCTGGAGCGAGGAGGTGACGTTGACCCGGCGCGCCGACGGTGGCCTGGCCGACCTGGAGCTGGGGCGTGGAGCCCCTGCCGAGGCCGATGGTGCCACCATCATTGCCCAGCCGCGGGAAGCGCCCCAGCGCAACACCTTGGTGCGGGCGTTCAGCGCTCTGTTCTGAGCGGTCGCAACACTGACGTGTGGAGGAAGCTGTAGGTGGGAGAGTTCGGCGCAACCCTCTGGGATCAGTTCCTGGCTGTCAACTGGGCCGGTATGGTGCAGGCCGTCATCATACTCGCCGTAGGCTGGCTGCTGGCGCGGCTGGTGTCGCGGTCGGCGGCGCGGGTGTTGAGCCTTCGCCTGGATCTGCACCAGACCACCATCGCCCGGCGGGTGATCTTCTACGTGATCCTCGGCCTGGTCATCGCCTCGGCGCTGCATCAGCTCGGATTCCGTCTGGGTGTGCTGCTGGGTGCGGCCGGCATTCTGACCGTGGCCATCGGCTTTGCCTCGCAGACCTCGGCGTCGAACCTGATCAGCGGCCTGTTCCTGATCGCCGAGCGGCCGTTCCAGATCGGTGATTTCGTCCAGATTGGCGACACCATGGGCGAGGTGCTGGCCATCGACCTGCTCTCGGTCAAGCTGCGCACCCGCGACAACCTGTTCGTGCGCGTGCCCAACGAGACGCTGGTGAAGACCCAGGTCACCAACTACTCGCGGTTCCCCATCCGCCGCTATGACCTGCAACTGGGCGTCGCCTACAAGGAAGACATTGGTCGCGTGAAGACCGTGCTGGAGGGCGTCATGGATGCCAATCCGCTGTGTCTCGAAGAGCCGAAACCGCAGATTTTCTTCCAGGGGTTCGGCAGCTCGTCGGTGGATCTGCAGGTGTCGGTGTGGGCGGTCAGGGACAATTTCATCGAGTTGCGCAACACCCTGCCGCTGGAGATCAAGAGGGCGTTCGACGAGCACGGCGTGGAGATTCCCTACCCGCATGTCAGCCTCTACACCGGCCGTGCTACCCGCCCATTCCCCGTGCAGCAGGCCGCACCCGATGATGATCAGGATCAAGAGGTCGGGGGGCGAGAGGGGTAACCTTGCTCCGGACCCTGAAACAGGAGGGCATGCATGTCGGAGTTTCTCTCGCTGCACGGCAAACGCGGTCTCGTGGTCGGTGTCGCCAACGAAGACTCCATCGCCTGGGCCTGTGCAAAGGCGTTTCGCGACCTCGGTGCCGAGCTGGCCCTGACCTACGTCAACGACAAGGCCCGCCCCCACGTGGAGCCGCTGGCGCGCCGGGTCGGCGCGTCGCTGTTCGAGCCGTGCGACGTGCGGGAAGAGGGCCAGCTCGAGGCGCTCTTCCAGCGCATTGAGCAGCACTGGGGCGGGCTGGATTTCCTGCTCCACTCCATTGCGTTCGCCCCGCGCGAGGACCTGCACAGGCGGGTGGTGGACTGCAGCCAGGCCGGCTTTCTGCAGGCCATGGACGTCTCCTGCCACAGCTTTCTGCGCATGGCGCGCTTGGCCGAGCCCCTGATGCGGGAGGGCGGCGCATTGCTGACCGTGAGCTTCTACGGGGCGGAAAAGGTGGTAGACGACTATAACCTCATGGGGCCGGTGAAAGCGGCGCTGGAGGCGAGTGTCCGTTATGCCGCCGCTGAGCTCGGCCCGCGTGGTATCCGCGTGCATGCGCTGTCGCCCGGGCCTCTGAAGACGCGCGCGGCGTCCGGCATCAACCGCTTCGACGAACTGCTGGAACGGGCCCGGGAACGGGCACCGCAGGACAGCCTCGCCGACATTGACGACGTCGGTGCCATGGCCGCCCTGCTGGTCAGCGACCGGGCGAAGACCCTGACCGGCAATACGACCTACATTGACGCCGGCTACCACATCGTCGGCTGAACCCTGGGAGCAGGCATGAGCAACAAGCAGACCGCACACCACGGAGAGCCCCGGCGCCAGCTCACGCGCCTTCTGCAGATGGCCGAGGGGCTCCCGGCCCTGCGTACCGCCGTGGTTCATCCGGTGGACGAGCCGAGCCTCGCAGGCGCCATGGAAGCGGCCCGGCGGGGGCTGATCGAACCGGTGCTGGTCGGGCCGGAAGCGAAGATCCGTGCCTGTGCCGAGAGCGCGGGCCTGGAACTGGGCGACGCGGAGATCGTTGCCACCGAGCACAGCCACGAGGCCGCCGAGACGGCCGTGCGCATGGCGGCCACGGGCGACGTGGCAGCGCTCATGAAGGGCAAACTGCACACCGACGAGATGATGCAGGCGGTGGTCGCCCGACGGGGCGGTCTGCGCACCGACCGGCGCATGAGCCACGTCTGGGCCATGGACGTGCCCACCTACCCGCGGCCGCTGCTGATCACCGATTCGGCGCTGAACATCAGCCCCGATCTCACCACCAAGGCGGACATCTGCCGCAACGTCATTGAACTGGCCCAGGCCCTGGGTGTGGACAGCCCGCGCGTGGCCATCCTCTCCGCCACGGAGGAGGTCAACCCGCAGATCCGCTCCACCATCGACGCCGCGGCCCTGTGCAAGATGGCCGACCGCGATCAGATCCGTGGTGGTCGGCTGGATGGGCCGCTGGGATTCGACAATGCCATCTCCGAGGAGGCGGCGCAGACCAAGGGCATCCGCTCCGAGGTGGCCGGCCGGGCGGACGTGCTGCTGGCGCCGGACCTGGAGTCCGCCAACATGCTGGGCAAGCAGCTGCACTACCTGGCGGAGGCCGAGGCCGCCGGTATCGTGCTCGGCGCGCGGGTGCCTATCGTGCTCACCAGCCGCGCCGATGATGTCTTCTCGCGCACCGCGTCCTGCGCCATCGCGCTGCTTCTTGCCGCCTACTATCGGGAGGGTCGCCAGCCATGAGCGACGCGTCCAGTCTGCTGGTGCTCAATGCCGGCTCGTCCAGCATCAAGTTCGCCGTTTATGGCGATGGTGAACCGCCGGTGAATCGCTGGCGCGGTCAGGCCGATGGCCTCGGCGGCGAACAGGCGCGCTTTCGGGTGCGCGACGCCGACGGCGGGGTGGTCGCCGACGAGGCGCTGAAGGACAGCGATCATCGCTCTGCCCTGGAGCGGCTGCTGGGTTGGCTGGACGAGACGGTGGGCTACGAGAACCTGCTGGCCGCGGGGCACCGGGTGGTGCACGGCGGTGTCGACTTCCACGCGCCGGTGCGGCTCACCGAAGACAACACCGCCGCGCTGGAGTCCCTGAGCAGCCTTGCCCCGCTGCACCAGCCCCACAATCTGGCGCCGGTGCGGATTCTCGCCGATCTGCGCCCGGACCTGCCGCAGGTAGCCTGCTTCGATACCGCCTTCCACCGCACCCAGGACGCCGTGGCCCAGCGCTTCGCCCTGCCGCGTGAGTGGGGGGAGCGCGGCGTGATCCGGTACGGCTTTCACGGGCTGTCCTACGAGGCCATCGCCACGGCATTGCGCGAGGCGCACCCGCGCATTGCGCCCGGGCGGGTGATTGCCGCGCATCTTGGCAACGGCGCCAGCCTCTGTGCCATGCGCGATGGCCGCAGTGTGGCCACCAGCATGGGATTCACCGCCCTGGACGGCCTGCCCATGGGCCAGCGTTGCGGCGCCCTGGATCCGGGCGTGGTGCTCTATCTGCTGGAGCAGGGCATGAGCCGTGAGGACGTGCAGGACATGCTCTACCACCGCTCCGGCCTGCTGGGCATGTCCGGCATCAGTCACGACATGCGCGAGCTGTTGGCCAGCGACGCCCCGGAAGCGGCGGAGGCGGTCGAGACCTACTGCTACCGGGCGGCGCGGGAGATTGGCTCCCTGGCCGTGGCGCTGGACGGCGTGGATGCGCTGGTGTTCACCGCCGGTGTGGGCGAGAACGCCCCGGCGGTGCGCGCCGGCATCGTCGATCGCCTGGGCAGCCTCGGCCTGGCGCTGAGCGCTCCTGCCAATGAGGCCAACGCCCTGTTCATCAGCGCCGCAGACAGCGCGCCAGTGCTGGTGCTGCCCACGGACGAGGAGGGCATGATCGCCCGCCACGCCCGGTCGCTGTTATGGTAGACGCGCAAGCGGGCTGGTCCGTCCGCGAGGGAGGCCGTCACCATGAAGCGCGTCTACAGTGCCCACAGCCCGCTGATGGTGGGACACGTGCGCAACCTGCTGGAGACCGAGGGCATCCGCTGCACGACCCGCAACATGGGGCTTGCCGGCGCGGCCGGGGAGTTGCCGCCCACGGCCGTCTGGCCGGAGCTGTGGGTGGAGCGGGAGATCGACTACGAACGCGCCGAGCGCATTGTCGCCGCGGCTTTGGACGACACCCCCTCCGGCGAGCGCAACTGGCGTTGCTCCGGGTGTGGTGAGGAGCTGGAGCCGCAGTTTGCGCAGTGCTGGAATTGCGGCGGGCGCAAGCCGGAAAACGATGGTTGAGTGGCGTCATGGTGGACCTGAAGGTCCACCCTACGCAGCCAGCCCGGCGGAATGCCGGCCGCGGCCTGATGGTGGACGTAAACGTCCACCCTACGCCTCAATGCGGCCGCGGCGCTCTCACCCGTAGGGTGGACCTTCAGGTCCACCATCACGCTACCCAATCCGCCGGTCATTCCCCCTGCCCCAGGTATTTACGCCAATCCACCCGGTCGTCCGCGAATGCGAGGATGTCGCTGGTGGTGAGTGCGTCCCGCGTGTTGTAACGGACCGGGGCGAGATCGCGCATGTCCGTGATGTAGCCGCCGGCTGCCTCCAGAATCGCCTGGGGCGCGCCCATGTCCCACTCCGAGATGGGGCCGTAGCGGGGAAAGAAGTCGGCGCGACCTTCGGCAATGAGACAGAACTTCAGCGATGCCCCCCACACATCGGTGGCGTGCTCCGGCAGGCGCGCCAGGGTGCCGCGGGTCCGCGGCCCCGGGTTGCTGCGGCCGAGCACCACGCGCAGCGGGTCGCGCGCCTGGGGGGAGGTGCGGATGGGGACGGGTTCGCCGCCCTCCGCCTGCCGGAACGCCCCCAGGTCCGGCCCGCCGAACCACGTCTGCCCGAGGGCGGGTGCGTGCACGATGCCCAGCACCGGGCGGTGATCCTCCACCAGTGCGATGTTGACGGTGAACTGATCCGACCGGCGCACGAACTCGCGGGTGCCGTCCAGCGGATCCAGCAGCCAGTAACGCCGCCAGCCACGCCGCTCGCTGAAGGGTGGCGGGGCGGTCTCTTCGGAGACGATGGGCAGCTCGGGGCCGAGCCGGGCCAGGCCGTGGCGCAGCAGTGCGTTGGCGCGGCGATCCGCCGGGGTGATCAGCGTGGTGTCCGCCTTGGTGTCCACGTCGAAGCCCTGACGGTAGATCCCCATGATGACCACGCCTGCCTGCCGGGCGAGCTGGCAGGCCTGGGGCAACAGTCGTCGCAGGGTCTGCTGATTCACCGGAGCGTGCCGCCTCCCCCTTCCCGCTGGCGGAGGAAGTCGCGGGCAAGATAGAGCGCGGCGATGGAGCGGCCCTCGCTGAACTCGTCCTCCAGCACCAGGGATTCCAGATCGGCCAGCGGCCAGTCCACCACTTCCAGCGGCTCCGGTTCGTCGCCGGGCGCCGGGTCAGGGTAGAGCCCTTCGGCAAGCACCACCTGGGTACGATGACCGAAGTAGCCGGGGGCGAGGCTCAGCGCGCGCAGGGGCGTGAGTCGCTCGGCGGCGTAGCCGATCTCTTCCATGATCTCGCGGTTGGCGGCGACCAGCATGTCCTCGCCCGGTTCCACACGGCCCTTGGGAAGCCCCAGTTCGTAGCGCTCGGTGCCGACGCCGTACTCGCGGATGAGTTTGAGGGTGCCGTCGCCTGTTACCGGTACGATGATCACCGCGCCCACCCGGCCGGAGCCGCGCATGCGCTCGAAGGTGACCTCGGCGCCGTTACTGAAACGCAGGTCCACCGCCTCCACGCGGAAGAGCTGTGACTGCGCCACGGTGCGGGTGTCGAGAATCTCGGGTTTGTCTGCCATTGGTTCGCGTGTCCGGTTACTGAAGCCGCCCCTGGAAGCCCATGGGGTTGTTGATGTTGCCCTCGAAACGGATGTCCAGCGACTCCGTGGGGTCGGGGATGCCCAGCGCCATCATGCCCTGCAGGAGCTCCTCGCTGGCCGCATCGGTCGTGGCCACCCGTGTCGTTCCGGTCATGGTACCGTCCAGCGCCAGTTCGATCATGCCGTCCACGTCCAACGGGCCCTCTTCGGTGTTGCGCAGGTCACTGCGCAGGCCGCCGCCCGGCGTGGTCTCGGCGCGTGCGCCGAAGCTGCCGAGGGGGACAGTCTCGCCCAGGGCCGTGACGCTGGCACTGGTCCAGTTGACGATGCCGTTCAGCCGGGCCGGTTGCCCGTCGCGGAGTTCGGCGTCACGGATGTAGGCATCCACCCGGCCACCCAGGGTTGCCGGGTAGTGAGTCTCGCCCACCAGCCGCACCAGTGCGTCCGCGCCGATCTCGGCGCGCACGTCGCTGAGCGTGACCCGGCCGTCGGTTCCCGGGCTGACGTGGCCGCTGAACCGGCCGTCGGCCACCTGGCCGGAGACGTGGTAGGCCACTCGGGCGCTGCGGAGTGCCGAGGTGTCCAGGCGCCAGCGGAGCTGGTCGATGCGGACCCCCTCGATCACCACGGTGTCCGCACCGCCGTCCAGCAGGTTGCCCTGCAGTTCCATGGCGTCCAGCGGCAGATCCCCTTCCAGCAGCCGGTAGGCCTGGGACGCGGGAATGGTGAGCGCCAGCGTGACGAGGAAGACCGTCACGCCCAGCGCGATCAGAGCGATACGTCGCTTCATCACGGCTCCAGAAGCAGTTGTGCGTCCACGCGCCCTTCTTCACCGGCGCGCCGGACGGTGACCTGATCGGCAGTGACGCCGTAGGTCTGGCGCAGGTGGACGAGCCAGCGGATCAGCGCATCGAAGGCGATGCCTTCAAAGTTTACACGGGCGCCGTCCTCACCGGCGGGTTCGATGCGCGCGAGCTGCGATCCGAAACCGTGCTCCCGGGCACTCTGGTCCGCCAGTGAGAACAGCGCCTGATCCCGGTCGGCGGCGTCCGGGTCGGCGGGCGCTTCGCCCTGCAGGGCGAGAATGCGGTCCCGGGTCTGTTCCATCCAACCGGCCAGCGCGCGTTCCTGGGCAACCCGCTCGTCCAGGTCGGCCACCGCGCGTTCGGCGGGCAGGCGCAGGGCGAAGATGTAGAGAATCACCACCAGCGCGCCCCCGCCCAGTATCAGCACGCGCCGCTCCCGGGGGGCGAGCCCCTGCCACCACTGTCTCATGAGGCCTCCCTGCGGATGATGACACGGCCCTGGACGGTATCGTCCTCCGATCGGGCCTGGCGGATTTCCGCGCTGAAGCCGTTCTCGTCATCCAGGGTCTGCTTCAGGCGGTCGAGCTGCTGCAACGAGCCGGCGTCCACGTCGAGCTCCAGGGTGTCGCCGCGCCAGTTGAGGCTGCCCAGCTGCAGCCCGTCCGCCTGCCGGATATGCGGGCCGAGGGCGAGCAGGGTATCCAGCAGGTCGCCGCCACCGGCGGTATCGCCGCCCCGGACCTGCTCCAGGCGCGTTTCCATGCGCGAACGCGGGGCCACCACCCGGTTGGCGTCGGGGAAGACGTCGCGGAACACCGATTCGACCCGCGCCTCCAGGTCGGCCAGCTCGCCCTGCAGTTGCCAGCGTTCCACCAGCACCCGGCTGGTGTCCACCAGCAGGAACGCCACCAGCAGCGCCGCCGCCGGCAGCCACGGCCGCCAGCGGGCATGGCCTGTGCTGGCCACGGCGTGGGTGCCCTGACGCAGCTCCAGCGCGCCGCGACTCACCCGGTCGGCCAGTGCCGCGTCCGGTGGGCGGTCGGCGGGCTCCACGGGGAGCGGGAGCGCCGCAGTCCCGGGAGGCGCATCGCCGAAAGTCACCAGCTTCTGTGGTGCTGGCTCCGCGTGCTCGGCCAGAGCCGCCTCCAGCAGGACCGCCAGGTTCTCCGTTTCGCCGGCGAAGCCGGTATCAGCACCGGTGCGCACCACGAAACGCCCGCCTTCCATCAGCGCCGTCCAGGCATCCCCGTGCTCCGGCAGCGCCAGGGCGTCGGCAGTCATGTGCGCAGGCGCCAGCCCGGCCTGATCCAGGGCGTCAGTCCAGGCGCGCATTCGCTCGTGCGCCACCACGGCAACGGTGCTGGTGCCCGCCGCGTCCGGGGCGCCCGTGGCAAAATGCAGGTCGTCTATGTCACCCACCAGCTGATCCTCCAGAACGAAGGGGATCGCCTGCAGGCGCTTCTGGTGGTTGCGGGTGGGGATGGTGACGTGGGTTAGCAGGATCTCCTCGGTGGGCACCAGGGCCACGACTCTGCGCCCGCCCGCGCGGTCGGCGAGCGTGTCCAGCGCGTCATGGCCGCGGGCTTCCACCTGGCCGTCCCGGTCGGTGGCGGCCCACCGGGCGTGACCGGTGTCGCCGGGGAGCAGCCGCAGCAGCAGTGTCGGGGTCATCGGTCGCTCTCCATGGATACGCTGCTCAATCGAAGAATCCCTGCCGGCGCATGATCACGGCGCCGCCGGTTTCCCCCTGGCGATAGACCACGCTCTCGGTGCGGATGGTAACCCGGCCGAGGGAGATCTCGCTGCGCAGGAGGAAATAGTTGCTGCCGACGCTCAGGTGTCCCGGTTCGAGCGCGGCGCCGGCGACCGCCGGGTGTGCGAGGAATGCGTCCACGGATTCCCAGCCGTCTTCCGGTCGGTCGGCCGCCAGGTCCTCGGCCGCATCGGCCGACAGCCCAGGCGCCACGGCCTGGAGCACGGGCGGTGGTGCGGTGTTGACGTTGATCGGCGTTGCCTCGGGCAGGGCGGTGACGTACGGGGCCATGCGTCGCCACTGGGCGTCGTCGACCTCGCGCACCAGCCGCAGCTCGGAGGCGCTGGCCATGGGGCGGTTGGCGACCCGGTAGGGCGGATCCAGCCGCGAGTACCAGTCGTCTCCGGCGCCGTCGGGGAAGCGCACCTCGGGGGCCACGTCGATCCAGTCCGCGGCTGCCTGGACGAGGGGCGGCTCGATTTCAAGCGCCAGCAGCAGTGCGGTGAGCTGCTCGCCTGCCGTTTCGTCGTCTTCGCCGGGGCCTGTGACCAGTGTGTTGATATTGAACCGTCCCTGCAGGTCCTCCAGCCGCAGGCGCATGGTTGCGCCTTCAAACGGGGGCGGCGTGATCGCCTGGGCCCAGGGCTCGTTGAGGTGGTCCACGGCGTGGTCGTTCTGCCGGCGGTCCTCCACCAGCATGGCAATGGCCCACTCCTCCACGCCCCGGGCATAGGCGTAGGCCTGATCCCGGGCCAGGAGGTTCTGGGTGCGGCGGATGTCCATGTGCTGCCGGCTGACCAGTTCCACCGCGAGCACTGTGACCAGCGCCACCGCGAGCAGGGCGGTGATCAGGGCGACGCCGCGTTGGCCGCGTGGCGCGGTCACGGCGTCACCTCCGGCGCGGCCTGCGTCCGGGCGGGTGTGTCCACCAGGCCGAGTACGCGGGTGATGGTGTCCAGGTCGTCCAGCGCGATGCTGATCTCCACCGCCCGCGGCAGTTGCGGTGAGCCGGGCAGGGCGTCCGCCGGCGGCCAGGTGGAGCGCCACTGGGCATCATCGTCCATGAAGCGCAGCTCGATGTCCGTGGCGCCGTCGAGCAGCGCCCGGTCGCGCCGCCCCGGCTCCGGGGGCTGATCCAGGGCGTCCCAGCTCAGCCGCACCAGGGTGTCCTCCTCGATGCCGTAGGCCACCCGCTCCAGTTCGCTGCGGCGCACCCCGAGCGGGTTGGAGCGGCCGCTGCGCGTGAATTCCAGCGCCGCCAGATCGTCGCTCAGCATGGCGGCGCGCGGGTCGCCCAGGGGGTCGCGGATGGGCCGGGCGACGGCCTGCTGCAGATCGCGCTCGATCAGGGCCATGGCGGTTTGCACCGCGGCCAGCCGGTCGGCGTGGCCCGCCACCCGCTCGCGGTTGTCGATCATGACCATGATGCCGGTGAAGCTCACCGCCGAGACCATGGCGAAGATCGCCAGTGCCACCAGCATCTCGATCAGGGTGAAACCGCGCGCCGGGTTCATTCCATCGCCTCCGGCGGCAGCTCGTCCATGGTGTCGGTGAGGCGGGGATTGCTGATCAGCCCGGTCATGGTGGCAACAGGATTGTCATCGTTCTCGTCGCGGAAGACGTCCACGTCCACGCGGCGGAAGTCCGGGTTCGGGGTCTCCTCCACCTGCGCTTCCCAGTGCCACTCGCGGCCACCCATGGCCTGGGCGCCGGTGTCGCCCTCGTCGTCCCAGAAGTCGCCGGCCTGCAGCTCAGTGAGCACATTGCCGCCGACCCACTGGGCGAACGTGCGCTCTTCCAGGTGGCGGGCGTTGGCGGTCATCTCCGCGCCGGCCTTGATCACCGCCGTCATGGCGATGGCGAGCACGGCCACGGCGACCATGACCTCCAGCAGGGTGAAGCCCCGTTGCCGTCGGCTCATGGGGCGTCCCCCTCCTGGTGGTAGACGATACTGCCGTCCAGGTCGCCGCTGACGATCCATGCGGGCTCGTCGGTGCCCGGGACGCGGATCTCCACCTCGAAGGGGGTCAGCTCGCCGCTGGAGAGGATCAGTACGTGCGGGGTGTCGTCGCCGTCGCCGGGCTCGCGTTCGCCGGGGAGGTCGTCGGTGCTGATCTCCAGGGTGAGATCGCGGGGCAGGGTGTGTGGCGCCAGCGCCCGGTCGTGCCCGAAGGCGTCGGCGTCCCAGGCGTCGCCGTCTAGCCGCACCACGGTGTAGCCGTCATCGTCCAGCCGCAGGCCCAGTTCCCGGGCCTGAATCACGGCTTCGTCCGTGGCAGCACTCAGCACCGCGGCCAGTCGGCGCGCTTCCCGTTCCGGCCGGTCGTCACCGCCGCCGATGCGCATGACGGCAACGCTGGTGAGAATGCCGATCAGCACCACCACGACCATGATCTCCAGCAGGGTGAAGCCGGATTGCGCCCGTGCGTGCATCGCCGCTGCTCAGTCCAGGTCGCGGTTGGTGATCTCCGGGTCTCCGCCCTGGCGCCCGTCCGGCCCGTAGGTGTAGATCATGACGCGGCCGTCCGCGTCCTCCGGGTCCAGATACTCATAGGGGTTGCCCCAGGGATCGGTGGGCACGCTGCGCATGTAGCCGCCCTCCTGCCAGTTGGGCGGCTCCGGCTGGCTGCGCGGGCGCTCCACCAGCGCGTCCAGCCCCTGATCGGTGGTGGGGTAGCGGTGATTGTCGAGGCGGTACATCTCGAGCTGCGACTCCAGGGTGCGGATGTCGCTCTCCGCCTGGGTAATGCGGGCCCGCTCGGGGTTGCTCATGATGTTGGGCACGGCGAATGCAGCCAGAATGCCGAGAATCACCACCACCACCATGATCTCGATGAGCGTGAAGCCGCTCTGGGCGCGCGCCCTTGGGCCGGTGCGTTGTTTCATTGTGTGTGTTCCTCCGTGGTTGGATCGGGCCGCCCGCCGTCAGGCGACCAGCTGATTGAGTTCGAAGATGGGCAGCAGAATGGCCGCGACGATGATCAGCACCACCGTGCCCATGATCACGATCAGTGCGGGCTCGAACACCGCCAGTGCGGTGTCCACCAGTCCCTGCACTTCGCGCTCCTGGTTGATGGCGCCCCGTTCAAGCATCTCCTCCAGCCGCCCGCTATTCTCGCCGCTGGCGATCAGGTGGATGAGCATGGGTGGGAACTGCCCGCTGTCCGACAGCGCCTTGTGGATGGCGCCGCCTTCCCGCACGCGCACGGCCGCCTCCGTGACGGCCTGGCGCATGGGCAGGTTGGACATCACCTCGGCGCCGATGCGCATGGCGTCCAGCACCGGCACGCCGCTGCCGGCGAGAATGCTGAAAGTGCGCGCGAACCGGGCGGCGTTGACACCGCGTGTGACCCGGCTGACCAGCGGCAGGCGCAGCGCGAAGCGATGCACCCGGTAGCGGAAGCCCTCACGGCGCATGCCGTAGCCGAACGCCACCGTGCCCAGGGCCAGCAGGGCAAGCAGCACGATGCCCCAGGCGCGCAGGAAATCGCTGACGGCGATCAGCCCCACGGTCAGTGGCGGCAGCCGCTGGCCCACGTCGGCGAATACCTCGGTGACCTGTGGCACCACGTAGGCGAGCAGCAGCACCACCACGGCAGTGGCGATGACCACCAGAGCCACCGGGTAGATCAGCGCATTCTGGATCTTCTGCTGCATCTGCTGGCGGCTTTCGGTGTAGTCCGCCAGTCGTTCCAGGACCACGTCCAGATGGCCGGTCTGTTCGCCGGCGCCGACGGTGGCGCGGTAGAGCTCCGGGAAGGCGCGGGGGAACTGGGCCAGGCCGTCCGCCAGGGTATGCCCCTCCATGACCCGGGCGCGCACGGCGGTGAGCATCGTACGGATCCGCGGGCGCTCGGCCTGGGCGGCCGTGGCGCGCAGCGCCTCCTCCAGGGGGAGTCCGGAACCCACCAGCGTGGAGAGCTGGCGGGTGACCAGCGCCAACTCGGCGGAACGGATGCCGCCGCCCAGTTGCAGGCCCAGGCGCTCACCCCCCGCCGGTTTCTCCGCGACCGGGTCCACCGAGACGGGGATCCAGCCCTTGTCGCGCAGCTGCTGGCGTACCTGGCGGGCGGTGTCGCCTTCCAGTACGCCCTTTATCTCCTTGCCGCCGGGGTCCAGCGCCGCGTATTCGAATGCGCCCATTGCTACCTGTCTTCGTTGTATCGGGGCTGAAGCCCCTCCCACAAGTGGCGATCTCAGGACCTGCGTGGGAGGGGCTTCAGCCCCGACTCCCACCGTTTCCCTTACGCCTCCATCGGCGCCGTATCCTCGACCGTGACCCGCAACACCTCGTCAATGGTGGTCTGACCCGCGAGCACGCGGCGCACGCCGTCCTGGCGCATGCTGGGCGTACGCTCCCGGGCGTAGCGCTCGATGGCCTGCTCCGTCTCGCCGTCGTGGATCATGTTGCGCACGCGCTCGTCCACCGGGATCAGCTCAAAGATGCCGCCGCGGCCCCGGTAGCCCTGCTGATTACAGTGACTGCAGCCCACCGGCCGGTAGAGCGTGGGCGGGTCGTCCGGGCTGATGCCCAGGGTGGCACAGTCCACCGCGTTGGCGGTGTAGGGGGCCTTGCAGTGCTCGCAAAGCATCCGCACCAGGCGCTGGGACATGAGGCCGATGACGCTGGAGGCCAGCAGAAACGGCTCCACGCCCATGTCGCGCAGCCGGCTCACGGCGCCCACGGCGGTGTTGGTGTGCAGGGTGGAGAGCACCACGTGACCGGTCAGGCTCGCCTGTACGGCGATCTCGGCGGTCTCCAGGTCGCGGATCTCCCCCACCATGACCACGTCCGGGTCCTGGCGCAGGATGGCGCGCAGGCCGCGGGCGAAGGTCATGTCCACCTTGGTGTTCACCTGAGTCTGGCCGATGCCTTCCAGGTAGTACTCGATTGGGTCTTCCACCGTGAGAATGCTGCGGCTCTGGTCGTTGAGTTCGGTCAGCGCGGCATAGAGCGTGGTGGTCTTGCCGGAGCCGGTGGGGCCGGTGACCAGCACGATCCCGTGGGGGCGGTGGATGATGGTGTCCAGGGGTTGGCGCAGCGTCTCGGGCATGCCCAGGTGTTTTAGATCGAGGCGGCCGGCCTGCTTGTCCAGCAGGCGCAGTACCACCCGTTCGCCATGCCCGGAGGGCAGGGTGGAGACGCGGATATCCACGGCGCGGCCGGCCACCCGCAGGCCGATGCGGCCGTCCTGGGGCAGGCGTTTCTCGGCGATGTCCAGCCGCGCCATGACCTTGATGCGTGAGATCAGCAGTGGCGCCAGGGCGCGCTGGGGCTCCAGCACCTCGCGCAGCACCCCGTCCACGCGGAAACGGACCACCAGGCGGTTCTCGAACGGCTCGATGTGGATATCGGAGGCGTTCTCCTTGATGGATTCCGTGAGGATGGCGTTGATGAGCCGGATCACCGGCGCGTCGTCCTCGCTCTCCAGCAAGTCCTCCGGTTCCGGCAGGCTCTCGACGATGCGGTTGAGGTCGAGGTCGTCGCCGATATCGTCGACGATCTGCTGGGTTTCACCGGTGCCGCGCTCGTAGGTCCGCTGCAGGAGCTGTTCGAACGCCTCCGACTCCATGCGCTCGAGCTGCAGCGGCACGCCGAGGCTGCGGCGCAGCTCCTGGAAGGTCGCGGTGGCTGCGCCGGGCCGGTAGGCGACCTGCGCATGGTCCGGCTCCAGCGCCGTGACACACACACCGTGCCGTCGCGCAAAGGCGAACGACGGCCGCTGCCCGCTGCCGGCGCCGGGCGCAGTCTGTGGCGGGCTGTCCGGGTTCGTGGTGTCCATGTCAGTCACCGGCAAAGGGGGTCGGCAGCTCCGGTCGGTCCAGCCGCGGCAGCGTTGGAGAGTCCGTGTCGCGCAGCAGGCCGGTATCGCGCTCGCGCTGATCCAGCTGCTGCGCACGCATGTAGCTGTACTTGCGGCCGGTCAGCCCCTCGGCTGTAGCGCTGTCGCGGATGATGTTCGGCTGCATGAACACCATCAGGTTGCGCTTGGTCTCGCTGGTGGAGCGGTAGCGGAACAGCTCTCCCAGAAATGGCAGCGAACCAAGCCCGGGGACGCGCTGCTCCTGCTCCTGCACTTCGTCGTCCATGAGGCCGCCCAGGGCGATGACCTGGCCATCGTCGGCGAGCACGCTGGTCTGGATGGTCCGGCGGTTGGTGATCGGCCCGGCCTCGGAGGTCTCGCCGATGACGTTGGAGGCTTCCTGCTCGATATCCAGCCGGATGGCGTCCCCCTCGTTGATCTGCGGCGTGATCGTGAGAATGATGCCCACATCTTCGCGGTCGATGGTCTGGAAGGGGTTGGCGACGTTGCGGCCTTCCTGGCTGAACTGGCCGGTGACGAACGGGCGGTTCTCGGCGACGCGGATTTCCGCCTCCTGGTTGTCCATGGTCACCAGCGACGGCGTCGACAGGATGTTGGTGTCCCGGTCCTGGGAGAGCGCGCGCACGAATGCGCCGAACTGGACACGGCTGTCCAGGTCACCGATCACGGCGCTGACGCCGTCATCCACCTGCGGCGAGTCGGTCCCCAGCGTGAGCAGGCTCTCCACCGGGGTGCCGATGCCACCGAACCGTGTCAGGCCGGCGGCCCCTTCCGCGCCGCCGTCGACGAACCACTGCACGCCCCGTTCGGCGTCCCGCTCCGTGGAGATCTCGGCGATGGCCGCCTCCACCATGATCTGCGCCCGGCGGATGTCCAGGCGCTCGATCACCCGGCGGAGCGAGTCCACCAGGTTGGGCTGGGCGGTGATCACCAGCGCGTTGGTGGCCTCGTCGGCCTGAATGCTCACGGCCGGCTCGTCGGCGCTGCTCTCCGTCTCGCGCCGTTCCTGGATGTTCTCGCTGACCCCGGTGAGCGTCTCCACCATGTCCTCGGCGCGGGCGTAGCGCAGATAGATGACGTGGGTGTCGCCCTCTTCGTCGTCCGGCTCGTCCAACTCGGCAATGAGTGCGCGCATGCGCAGCCGCTGGTGATGATCGCCGGAGAGGAGGATGCTGCCGGTGCGCTCGTCCACGGCAATGCGCAGTTCCGCCCCGGGGCGCGTTTCGGCGTCGGTGCGCTGCAGGCTCTGCAGAATGCGCGCCACTTCGCTGGCGGAGGCGTTCTCCACCGGGACGATGTCCACATCTTCGTCGCCGGCCTGGTCCACGTCGTCCACCAGTCGCTGAATCCGCTCCATGTTGCCGGCGCGGTCGGAGATGATGAGCGCGTTGGCGGGCGGGTAGGCGGCCAAATGGCCTTCCTGGGGCACCAGCGGGCGCAGAATGGGCACCAGCTGCTCTACGGGCACGTTCTCCACGTGGATGACGGCGGTAACCATGTCGCCCGGGGCCTCCGGCGAGTCCCCGGTGGCGAGCTGTTTCGCCGTGGCGTCCGGCACGATCTTGATGATGTCGCCAGTGGGGATGGTGGCGAACCCGTGGGTTTCCAGAATCGACAGAAACACCCGGTAGAGGGCGTCCTCGTCCATGGGCTGGCTGGTGACAACGGTGACGGTGCCGCGCACCCGCGGGTCGATGATGAAGTTGCGGCCGGTGACATCGGCCACCGTGTTGATCAGTGCCGTGATGTCGGCTTCCTGCAGGTTCAGGGTCACCCGGTCGTCGCTGTCCACGTCCACGGCGTCGTCCTGGGCGGCCGCCGCGGAGAGCAGGCCGACGGTGAGGGCTGCCGGCAGCAGCAGTGTGCGCCATGTCATCATCGTGGTTCCTGTCAGTTGAAATCGATCTGCAGCGTCTGCTCGTCGCCGTCACGGCGCACGCCCAGTTCCACCGGCTCGCCGCCCTCCAGGCCCTGCACCGCCTCGAAGGCGCGGGAGGGGCTGTCCAGCGCCGTGCCACCGATGGACGTCACCACGTCATCGGGCTCCAGCCCCAGCAGCTCCATGACGCGTTCATCCTCGCCGGGCGAGACTCGTACGCCGACCATTTCGCCATCCTCGGTGGCGGGCTGCAGCCCGACCATCTGGGACAGTTGCCGCGGGTCGTCGGCCAGCTGCTGCCGGTAGTGTTCCAGTTCGTCGCTTTCCCCGCTGCCATCCCCCTGACCCTGGTCGGCCGTCGGCGTCCCGCTGGCCTTTCCGTCCGCGAGACTTGTATCCAGATCGTCGACCGTTCGATCAAGCGGGATGCGCGCTGCCTCCAGCGACAATGTTTCGAATGCGCCCTGTCTGCGAAGTACGACCCGGTTCTCGTAGATGGCCTCGATGCTGCCACCGGCGAGACTGTCTCCTTCCCGGTACTGGCGCGTTCCGTCCCGGCGGCTGCTGATCAGCGCGCTGGCGCGGCCGGCCTTCGGGCTATAGAACACGCCCTTGAGCTCTAGGGCGAGGTTCGTCTCGGGCGCGTCAATGCGTCCATCGTCATCGTCGCGCGAGTCCGCCTCGCCAAAGAGTTGCCAGCGGGCGATAGACTCAAGCGACTCGCCCCCGCCCGCAACGTCCCCGCTTCCTGCCCCATCCCGCGGGGGCGGTGCCGAGGTGGAAGGCTCCGGAGCCGGCATGATGTCCCATGTGAGGCGTGCGGAACCGTAGGCAACCATCACCACCAGCAGCGCCGTTAACGGGAACGCCAGCCGTTGCAGGTGCTCCGGCTTCCACTGGAATCTGGATAACAGGGTGGACACATTCATGTTTCCGGGTTGTGGGCGTTCCGTGCCAACACGGCACCCGCTATTCTCATTAATATCTGCAGCCGAGGTTAATGCGTGCGAGGGGGCGGTTGCAATGTTGCTCGGATTTGCATTCACTCAATGGTCGATGATTGACACGCCGTTTCACCGCGGCTATCGTTGCTGTCATCAATCAACCGGCCGCCTCGACTCCAGCGAGCGCGCCCGACGCGGATCCCCGCTTCGCATTCCATCAACTGTCGACTTTTCCGGAAGACTCCGAACCAGGCACTCGGGAGGCACCCAACCGTGAGCGGAGAGATAGTCTTTGTTACGGATGACAACTTCGATCAGGACGTGCTGCAGGCCGACGGGCCGGTGCTGGTGGATTACTGGGCGGAATGGTGCGGCCCCTGCAAGATGATTGCGCCGATCCTCGAAGAAGTGGCAAAAGAATACGAGGGCCGATTGAAGGTTGCGAAGCTCAACATCGACGAGAACCCCGAGACGCCTCCGAAGTTCGGCATCCGTGGCATACCCACGCTGATGCTCTTCCGTGATGGCGAGGTGGAGGCCACGAAAGTCGGCGCCCTGTCGAAATCGCAGCTGGCGGCATTCATCGACAGCAACATCTGAACGGGCGTCCTGGCGCCGGCGCAGCCGGTCGCTCCCGCGGCCACTGCTCCAGGGAACAGAAGCACAATCCTTGCGATAACAACGATCCCGGTGTCCCTCACCGGGGCAGGGCGCGGCCCGTAAATCCGAGCGAACACTCACTGACAGACGACACCATGAATCTGACTGAACTCAAGAAAATGCCCGCGAAGGAACTCCTCGATCTTGCTCAGGAGTTCGGAATCGAGGGCATGGCCCGCTCGCGCAAGCAGGATCTCATCTTCTCCGTTCTCAAGGCCCACGCCAAAAAGGGCGAGGACATCCACGGCGACGGCGTTCTGGAGATCCTGCAGGACGGCTTCGGCTTTCTGCGCTCCGCCGACAGCTCCTACCTGGCCGGCCCGGACGACATCTACGTCTCCCCGAGTCAGATCCGCCGCTTCAGCCTGCGCACCGGTGACACCGTCGCCGGCAAGATCCGGCCGCCGAAAGAGGGCGAGCGGTACTTCGCGCTGCTCAAGGTCAGCGAGATCAACTTCGAGCCGCCGGAGAACGCCAAGCACAAGGTGCTGTTCGAGAACCTCACGCCGCTGTTCACCCGCGAGCGCTTCCGCCTGGAGCGCGGCAACGGCAGTACCGAGGACCTCACCGCCCGCGTCATCGACATGTGCGCCCCCATCGGCAAGGGCCAGCGCGGGCTCATCGTCTCCCCGCCCAAGGCGGGCAAGACCATGATGCTGCAGAACATTGCCCAGAGCATCGCCGCCAACAACCCCGAGGCCTACCTCATCGTGCTGCTCATCGACGAGCGCCCGGAGGAGGTCACGGAGATGGCCCGCTCCGTGCGCGGCGAAGTGGTCTCCAGCACCTTCGACGAGCCGGCGAGCCGCCACGTGCAGGTGGCCGAGATGGTCATCGAGAAGGCCAAGCGCCTGGTGGAGCACAAGCACGACGTGGTCATCCTGCTGGACTCCATCACCCGCCTCGCCCGTGCCTACAACACCGTGGTGCCGTCCTCGGGCAAGGTACTCACCGGCGGCGTGGACGCCAACGCCCTGCACCGGCCCAAGCGCTTTTTCGGCGCGGCGCGCAACGTGGAAGAGGGCGGCAGCCTGACCATCCTGGCCACGGCGCTGGTGGAAACCGGCTCGCGCATGGACGAGGTCATCTACGAGGAGTTCAAGGGCACCGGCAACAT
>SLBZ01000082.1 GCA_007126095.1 Aquisalimonas sp. | reverse complement strand
CCGAGCTACTGGTCTCAAACTGTGCGATGAGAAGGCCATAGTTCACGTTCTCGACCAGAGGGCCAAGGAACGCGCCGAAGTAGAGCATGCCGTCATCCGAACGATCCGTGGTGGTCACGGACTGACGGACATCGCTTGCCACGATGGCGGTGTGGCCGCCGCCCAGGGGCGTCACCAGAGAGATGCGGTCACGCCGGTCGTCCGTGGTGGTCAGGCCGCTGGGGTTCCAGTTGGCCATCTGCCGGCCGACGTTCACCTGGCCGATGGCGGTTGGCATGCTCATGTAGCCGTAATCCAGAGCGACGTTCCGATGATCGCGGCCGCCAGTCGTAAAAGGCTGTTCGTCGAGAGCGCTGGAGGTCCCGGAACCGTCACCGGTCCAGCGATCGTTCATCAGGTTCAGGCGAGCATGCACTTCGACGCCGCCGTCGCTTTCGAAGGAGCTCTGCAGGCGGATGCGCTGATCGACGCCGGTGGAACGGTCGCCAGCCTGGGTGTTGAAGTATCGTACGTCATAGTCACCGCCGAACTCGACGTTGGCCATGGCCGCAGCCGGAGTGCCGACCAGGGCGGCGAGAGCCAGAGCTGAGGTTACCTTTTTCATGGATGCATTCCCCTTGAGATTTTTAGTGTGGTACTGCCGTGGGTTCGTCGCCGGCTGATCCCGCCGCCGCCGGACCCCCCACTAGGTCCGGTTGGGTGTCTCCACCCGGAACCGCTCCGGACGATGTTGTATGAGTGCAACGCTTTTCGTCCGGTGGTGCTTTCATAATACACACTGATCTATTTACTACAATAGTTCGGCGTAATCAATAAACCTGAGAAATTACTTTAAGTGTGTGTTGTGAGTATACAACGGCAATCGCTGCTGCGCTGCAACGCAGCAACGGCTCGCGCCGGGAGCGCAAGGTCGGGGTGCAGGAGTTATTCAGCGGTACATGCGGCTTGAACGGAAATGGTGCGTCTCCCCGGTATTCTGCCCTGCGCCGTTGTTGTGGTTGTTCGCGCGCGGGCGTTTCTTATTAATGTCGCAGTATAGCGACGTCAGCCGCCGCGTCGAGTGTGGATTGTGGTGCGGTGCAGTATGCGGGTGGGGTGGTGGACCTGAAGGTCCACCCTACGGGTGCCGCCCCCGGCCCACGTAGGCCGGACGTTCACGTCCGGCGTTCCCGAATCCCCGAGCCCGCACCCGGCGTAGGCCGGACCTTCAGGTCCGGCATCCCCAACCCACACCCCTTCACCGCCGGAATAGCCAGAACACCACGCTCACCACCACGCTGATGACAATGCAGGTGGTGATGGGGAAGTAGAACGTGCCGCCGTTGCGTTCGATGATGATGTCGCCGGGCAGGCGGCCGAGGCCGAGTTTCGAGATCCAGGGCCAGAGCAGCCCGACGGCGAGGGCGACGAGGCCGATGGTGATGAGGGTGCGTTGCATGGTTGATTCCGGGTTGGGTCGATAATTCGGTTCGTTAGGGCATGGTGGACGTGAACGTCCACCCTACTGCTGGGCGGGTTCCGGCCCCCGTAGGTCGGACCTTCAGGTCCGACACGAAAGCGCTCCCACCGCTTTGTCACGCTTCCAGCGTCTGCACTCCATTCGCCCCACCGAGCAGGAGCACGTCCGCACCGCGGAGGGCGAACAGGCCGTTGGTGACCACGCCGGGGATGTCGTTGAGGGTGCGCTCGAACTTCACCGGCTCGGCGATCCCCAGGTTGCGCACGTCCAGGATGACGTTGCCGTTGTCGGTGGTGAATCCTTCCCGCAGCTCCGGCTGGCCGCCAATGCGCTTGACGATCTCCCGCGCCACGAAGCTGCGCGCCATGGGGATCACCTCCACCGGGAGCGGGAAGGCACCCAGGGTGCCCACGAGTTTGGTGTCGTCGGCGATGCATACGAACCGGCGGCTGGCGCCGGCGATGATCTTCTCGCGCGTGAGCGCGCCGCCACCACCCTTGATCAGCGACAGGTGGCGGTTGGATTCGTCGGCGCCGTCCACGTAGAGGTCCAGGGGGCCGGCGTGGTTGAGGTCCATGACCTCGATGCCGGCATCCTCCAGCAGGCGGGTGGACGCGTCGGAGCTGGAGACGGCGGCGCGGATCCGGCCCGGGTCGCGCGCCAGGCATTCGATGAACAGGTTTACCGTGGAACCGGTACCCACGCCGATGATGCTGCCGTTGTCGATGTAGGTCATCGCCGCTTCGGCGGCCTGGCGTTTGCCTGCATCTGCGGACATGGTCTGGCTCCGTGGTGTGGATAAGCCCTCATTATGACACGGGCGGCGGGGTGTTCAGGAGGGTGTCGGCCTTTGCTGCGGTGGGCGCGGGGGGTAGACTGAGCGCGGTTCTTCTTGTGGTGGACCTGAAGGTCCACCCTACGGTTCGTGCTACGCCGCACCCCCTTTGCGACAACAGCAATAATGGATACCCCATGACCCAGGCCTATCTGGAACGCATTCTTACTGCCTGCGTTTACGACGTGGCGATCAATTCGCCGCTGGATCATGCGCCGACGCTCTCGGGCCGGCTTCATAACCGTGTCCTGATGAAGCGCGAGGACCTGCAGCCGGTGTTCTCGTTCAAGCTGCGCGGTGCCTACAACATGATCTCCCGGCTGCCGGACGAGGCCAAGGCCAAGGGGGTGATCTGCGCCTCCGCCGGCAACCACGCCCAGGGCGTGGCGCTGGCGTCGAAGAAACTGGGCATCAAGGGCGTGATCGTCATGCCGCGCACCACGCCGAGCATCAAGGTGGACGCCGCCCGGAGGCTGGGCGGCAAGGTCACCCTGCACGGCGACAGCTACGACGAGGCCGCCGCGCACGCCACCAAGCTCATGGAAGAGCGGGGCATGACCTGGATTCCGCCCTACGATGCACCGGATATCATCGCCGGCCAGGGCACCGTGGGCATGGAGATCCTGCACCAGCACCCGCAGAAACTGCACGCCATCTTCGTGCCCGTGGGCGGTGGCGGGCTGGCGGCCGGGGTCGCCACCTACGTGAAGCAGCTCCGACCGGACGTCAAGGTGATCGGCGTGGAGCCGGAAGACGCGCCCACGCTGCACGCCGCGCTCAAGGCCAACAAGCGGGTGCAGCTCGAACAGGTGGGCCTGTTCGCCGACGGCGTGGCCGTGCGGCAGATCGGCAAGGAGACCTTCCGCGTGCTGCGCAAGCACATCGACGAGGTCATTCTCGTGTCCACCGACGAGATCTGTGCCGGTATCCGCGACATCTTCGATGACACCCGCACCATCAACGAGCCCGCCGGCGCGCTGGCGGTGGCCGGGCTGAAGAAGTACGTGGAGACCACTGGCGTCGAGGGCGAGAACCTGGTGGCCATCAACAGCGGCGCCAACATGAACTTCAGCCGTCTGGGCCACGTGGCCGAGCGTGCCGAGGTGGGCGAGCACCGGGAGGCGGTGCTGGCGGTGACCATCCCCGAGCGGCCGGGCAGCTTCCGGCAGTTCTGCCAGGCCATCGGCAAGCGCGGGGTGACCGAGTTCAACTACCGCTTCTCGGACCCGACCCAGGCGCACGTGTTCGTGGGGCTGTCACTCAGTGATGGCCTGCACGAGAAGGACGAGCTGGTGGCGCACCTGCAGGAGAAGGACTACCCGGTGCTGGACCTTACCGAGAACGAGATGGCCAAGGTGCACCTGCGGCACATGGTGGGCGGCCACGGCCACCTGGTGGAGCACGAGCGGGTGTTCCGGTTCGAGTTCCCCGAGCGGCCGGGGGCGCTGATGCAGTTCCTCAACCAGCTCGGGCGCCGGTTCAACATCAGCATGTTCCACTACCGCAACCACGGCGCGGCATACGGGCGCGTGTTCGTGGGCATCCAGGTGCCGCCGGAGCACGCCGAGCGCTTCGACCAGTTCCTGGACGGCATCGGCTACCGGTATGAGGAAGAGACCGACAACCCGGCGTATGCGCTGTTCCTGAGTTGAGTGGCCTCTTGCGGGGATGGTGGACCTGAAGGTCCACCCTACGTGTGGATTCGGCTCCATAACCGGAATCCGGCGTAGGGTGGACGTTCACGTCCACCATCAACGCCCCTTCTCCGCCCCCGCTACTTCTTCTTCGCCGCCCGGAACGCATCCGCAAGGCTGCCCTCGGCGGGTTTATCCGGCGCTTTCGGCTGCGGCTTGCCCTTGCCGCCGCCCTTCTTCGGCGCGGGCTTCTCCGCCGGCTCCTCGCCCGGGAGCGGGTCGTCCATGCGCATGGTGAGCGCAATGCGCTTGCGCCGTTCGTCCACGCTGAGCACCTTGATTTTCACCACGTCGCCGGGCTTGACCACTTCCCGTGGGTCGCGGATGAACTGCGTGCTCATGGCGGAGATGTGCACCAGGCCGTCCTGGTGGACGCCCAGGTCCACGAACGCGCCGAAATTGGTGACGTT
>SLBZ01000149.1 GCA_007126095.1 Aquisalimonas sp. | reverse complement strand
GGTCGAGGTTGGTCGAGGTTGGTCGAGGTTGGTCGAGGTTGGTCGAGGCGTAGGGTGGACGTTTACGTCCACCACCCGCCACATGATCCCCTTGGAACCCCCGTCCCGGAACCCCATCACCCCACCCGGGGTAGTGAACTTCTCCGCCGCTTAGCACTCAAAGGTTGTGACTGCTAAACTAGTCACGGAAGCAAGCAAGGGGGAAAGCAATGGGTACTGCCCTGTCCACGGTCACAGCCAATCAACTGCCGCTGCGCGCAGGCAGTGAAGAGGCCTATATTCAGGCGGTCAACCAGATTCCCGTGCTCAGCGCCGAGGAGGAGCAGGAGCTCGCGCTGGAGTACCGCGACCAGGAAAACATCGACGCCGCCCGGCAGCTGGTGCTCGCGCACCTGCGCTTCGTGGTGCACATTGCCCGCGGCTATAACGGCTACGGCCTGCCTCTGGCCGACCTGATCCAGGAAGGCAACATCGGCCTGATGAAGGCGGTGAAGCGGTTCGACCCGGACGTGAAGGTCCGCCTGGTGTCGTTTGCCGTGCACTGGATCCGTGCCGAGATCCACGAATACATCCTGCGCAACTGGCGCATCGTCAAGGTCGCCACCACCAAGGCGCAGCGCAAGCTGTTCTTCAACCTGCGCAGCTCCAAGAAGCGCCTGGGATGGCTCTCCAACGACGAAGTGAACAACGTCGCCCGCGATCTCGGCGTCAAGCCGGAGACAGTGCTGGAGATGGAATCCCGCCTCAGCGGTCAGGACATGGCGTTTGATCCGCAGCCGGACGCGGATGACGACGACGCCGTGGTGCGGTCGCCGGCCGCGTACCTGTCGGACAATCGCATGGATCCGGCATCCCAGATCGAATCCGACGACTGGGACGGGCACCAGATCGATGCGCTGCACTCCGCTGTCGACGGGCTGGATGAGCGCAGCCGCGACATTGTCCAGCGTCGCTGGTTGGTGGAGCAGAAGACGACCCTTCAGGAGCTGGCGGACAAGTACGGCGTTTCCGCAGAGCGTGTGCGTCAGCTCGAGAAAAACGCCATGAATAAGCTGAAGGCCGCCATGGCGGCCTGACGCCGCGCGTTACCCTGTGTTCCCCTGTTGATGACTTCGGCCCCGCTCTGCGGGGCCGTTTTTGTATGGTGCATTGCGTCGCGCCGGGGGGCGTTCCGCCATTGGTGGACCTGAAGGTCCACCCTACCCCGGGAACGGCAACGCCCACAGACCCGCGGCCCCGTAGGCGTCTTAGAAGGGTGGACCGTCAGACCCGTAGGGTGGACCTTCAGGTCCACCAGATGAGCCGGTGATCCAGCCGCATTCACCAGCCCCCAGGTCAATACGACGCGGTTTCCTCCCAAGGGACAGAGACCGCCAGCCGCTCCAGCAGTGCCGCCTCATCCAGCGCGTGCAGCTCCCGCTCGCCGTCCAGCCAGGTGTCGGCGGTCATCAGCGCCTTGCGCACCCCGCTGCCGTTCTGGGGCATGAACAGGAAGACCTGCATGCCGTAGGACTCCCGCCCGACCGTGACGTCCCACTGGTGTCCCTGTTCATCCGTAATCCTGCGCATGCCGTCTACCCGCGTGGTGGTGGAGATGGGGCAAGTCTGACACAGGCGGGGCGGCTACATGAGCCCCCGCTCCGCGAACGACACCGGTTCGCCGTCACCAACGATGAAATGGTCCAGCAGGCGGATATCCACGAGTCCAAGGGCGTCTCGCAGCCTGCGGGTAATCTGTTCGTCGGCCCGGCTCGGCTCGGCGACGCCGGAGGGGTGGTTGTGGGCCGCGATCACCGCGGCGGCGTTGTGCGCCAGCGCCCGGCGGACTACCTCTCGGGGATAGACGGCCGCTGCGTCGATGGTGCCCTCGAACAGCTCCTCGAAGTGCATCACCCGGTGTCGGTTGTCCAGGAACAGGCAGGCGAACACCTCCCGCTGCCGATGCCGGAGCCGCGACTGCAGGAACGCGCGGGTGGTCTGGGGTGTCGTGAGGGCGTCGCCGCGCTCCAGGTCCGCGGCCAGATAGCGGCGCGCCATGGCCAGCACCGCCTGGAGCTGGGTGTACTTGGCGTCGCCCAGGCCAGGGCCGGCACAAAAGCTGGCGCGGTCGGCTTCCAGCAGCCCACGCAGGCCGTTGTAACGCTGCAGGAGATCCCTGGCGAGATCCACGGCGCTGCGGCCGCGGCTGCCGGTGCGCAGGAAGATGGCAAGGAGCTCGGCGTCGGAGAGTGCGTCGGCGCCGTGGGCGAGCAGCCGTTCCCGGGGGCGTTCCGCCTCCGGCCAGTCGGTAATGGCCATTGGTGTTCTCCTTCCGTGGAGTGATCGCGAGTGGGTATGCGTGCCTCCTTTTAGCCATTTGTGCTCGCACTTGCAAGCATGCACAGTACCGACGGATTTCGTACACTTTCCACCGGTCCGCGGCGGTGCCGCGCGCAAGCAGGGGACATCATGGCCGACCTCACCGGCAAACGCATACTTCTGGGGGTCTCGGGCGGGATCGCCGCCTACAAGAGCGCTGATCTGGTGCGCCGCCTGGGCGATGCCGGCGCAGACGTGCGCGTGGTCATGACCGCCGGCGCGCAGGAGTTCGTGCGGCCGCTGACGTTCCAGGCGGTGTCCGGCAACCCGGTGCATACCAGTCTGCTGGACCCGGACGCCGAGGCCGCCATGGGACACATCGAGCTGGCCCGATGGGCGGACGCCGTGCTGATCGCTCCCGCCAGTGCCGATCTGATCGCCCGGCTGGCCCACGGCCACGCGGACGATCTGCTCACGACCCTGTGTCTCGCCACGGAAGCGCCCCTGGCCATCGCGCCGGCCATGAACCGGGTGATGTGGGCGCATCCGGCCACTCAGGCCAATGTGGCGCGACTGGTGGAGCGCCACGCCACCGTCCTGGGCCCGGGCGCCGGCGACCAGGCCTGCGGCGAGGTGGGCTCCGGCCGCATGCTGGAGCCCATGGAGCTGGTGGAAGGCGTGGCGACGCTCTTTCCGGTGCCGGTACTGGCTGGGGAGCACGTGCTCCTGACTGCCGGGCCCACCCGTGAAGCCATCGACCCGGTGCGGTACATCAGCAACCGCAGCTCCGGCCGCATGGGGTTTGCCCTGGCGGCGGCCGCAGCCAGGGCCGGCGCGCGTGTCACCCTGGTCAGCGGGCCGGTGGCGCTGCCGACGCCGCCCGGCGTCGCGCGAGTCGACGTGGAGTCGGCCGCGCAAATGCACGATGCCGTCACGGCGCACGTGGCGGACTGCACCATCTTCATCGCCTGCGCGGCGGTGGCGGATTACCGGGTGGCCACGCCGGCGGAAGCAAAGATCAAGAAGAACGACGCCGACATGGCGCTGGCGCTGGTGCGCAACCCGGACATTCTGGCCGATGTGGCCGGGCGGGCGCGGCCGCCGTTCACCGTGGGGTTCGCCGCGGAGACCAACGACATGCAGGCGCACGCAGAAGACAAGAGGCGCCGCAAGGGGCTCGACATGATCGCCGCCAACTGGGTCGGGCGGCCGGGCAGTGGCTTCGATGCCGAGGACAACGCCCTGGAGGTCAGCTGGGACGGCGGCTCCGTGGCACTGGGGCCGTCGCCCAAGACCCGCCTCGCCGAGGCGCTACTGGAGGTCGTTGAGCAGCGCCTCCGTGACAAGCAATCGCAGGAGTAGGCATGACGACCGTGGACGTGCGGGTGCTCGACGCCCGGCTGAACAACGAATGGGGCCTCCCCGGGTACGCCACCGACGGCTCCGCGGGCGTGGACCTGCGCGCCTGCCTCGAGGAGGAGGCGCTGCTGGCACCGGATGCGACGCTGCTCATACCCACCGGGCTTGCCATCCACATGGGTGATCCGACGCTTGCGGCAGTGATCCTGCCGCGCTCGGGCCTCGGTCACAAGCACGGCATCGTGCTGGGCAACCTGGTCGGCCTGATCGACTCCGACTACCAGGGCGAGGTGTTCGTCTCCTGCTGGAACCGCAGCCGGGAGACCTATACGGTGCAGCCCGGCGAGCGCATTGCGCAACTGGTCTTCGTGCCGGTTGTGCGTCCGGGGTTGCGCGTGGTCGACAGTTTTGAAGCCAGCGAGCGCGGGGCCGGCGGCTTCGGCCATTCCGGCCGGAGCTGAGTACGCGGGGAGGGGGGCCGTTGAGCGTGAGCGCCGGAAGGCGAGCCGGTCCCGTCCTGGCAACGGCAGGGTTGCTGGTGGTTGTGATCGTCGCCGCGGCGCTCTGGCTGATCCGGGACGCCGCCCAGGAAGCGCGCCAGGCTGAACGGCAGGCGCGGGCGGGCGAGATCGCCACCGAGCTGGCCGATCAGGTCGGCGAACGGGTGGAGCAGCTGCGGGCGCGCGCCCGCGCCGTTGCCGCCGAGGCGGAGGTTGCCGATGCGGCGGCGGACGGCGGCCGTGACGGCCTGCAGGCGGCCGCCGAGGGCGTCGC
>SLBZ01000145.1 GCA_007126095.1 Aquisalimonas sp. | reverse complement strand
GCCCACCCCCAGATTCAGGCCCTGCAGCGCATGGCTGAGTCCGTAGTGGGCGTTCAGTTCGGTCACGGAAATCATTGATTCAGCCATGGGCGCGCCCCAGATAGATATCCCGCACGCCTTCGTTGGCGGCGATTTCATCCGGTGTGCCCTCGACAAAGACCTCCCCCTGATGCAGGACGGAGATGCGGTCACTCAGGGCAAGCACCATATCCATGTCGTGCTCGATCATCAGCAGGGTCACCTCCCGGGGCAGGTCACGCAGCATCCCGGTGAGCACCTGACGCTCGGAACGCGACAACCCCGCAGCAGGTTCATCCAGCAGCAGGAGCCGCGGCTCCCGTGCCAGCACCATGGCCAGTTCCAGCTGGCGCAGAGTGCCGTGAGAGAGGTTGGCCACCAGATCGTCCAGCAGGGGCGTCAGGCCGAGGCGATCGGCCGTGGCCAGCAGGGCATCATCAAGGCCATCATCCCAGGGCCGCCACAGCGACGGGATCCGGCCATCGCCCCGTGCCAGCGCCAGGTTCTGGCGCACGGTCACGGTGGGCACCAGCGTGGACACCTGATACGTCCGCCCAAGCCCCTTCAGGGTGCGCTGAATCACCGAGTCCCGGGTGATCCGCTCACCGAAGAAATGGATGTCCCCCTGGTCCGGTTTCAGCTCTCCGGCAATCATGTTGAACAGCGTGGTCTTGCCCGCGCCGTTGACGCCGATCAGGCCGTGGCGGGCACCCGCCGCCACGGAGAGGTGGACGTCGCTGGCCACCACCAGCGAACCGAACGACTTGGCAATGCCAGCGACGCCCAGTGCCTGCTCCGTACTCATGCAATCGCTCCTGCGCTGCGGTTACTGCTGATAGAAGTCGTCACTGCAGTCGGACGGCGGGAAGTCACGGCTGTACGGCTCGGACGCCATGTATTCTTCCGCGTCGTAGGGGCCGAACTGACTCACTTCCTCGTACGTCTTGATCGGGACGTTCTTGAGACGACCGTCCACTTCCTTGACCTCGTTGATGTAGATGTTCTGCACCGGGTTGCCGTACTCGTCCAGGTGGAACGGGCCACGCGGGGCATCCTCCATCTCCGTGTCACGCAGGGCGGAGATGATGGCGTCACGGTCCAGACTGCCGGACTCGTCAACGGCACCCACCGCCATCTTCAGCGCCACGTAGCCATGCTCGGCCGGCGCCAGCGGCATGGTGTCCTCGCCGTGCATCTCCCAGAAGGCATCGCGGAAGGCGATGAAGTTGTCGGTTTCCAGCCCTTCCGCGTACTGCAGGGCCGAGACACCGCCCTTGGCGGCCTCACCCATTTCCGGCAGGTCACCCACGGCGTAGAAGTTGGAGCCACCGAGCAGCGGCATCCGCTCGTGCATGCCGAAGTCGCGGTACTGCTCGAAGAAGGCCAGGCCGTCACTGCCGGCGCCGTTGTAGAGCACCGCATCGCCCTGGGGCAGCGTGGCGAGGATGGAGCTGTAGTCCGCCGTATCCGTGGGGTGCCAGATCCGCTCCACCGAGTTGCCGCCGGCCGCACAGAACCCGCGCATGAACCCACCGAGCTGGTCGTAGGGGAAGGCGTAGTCCTGGCCGACCATGACGATGTCCTCGTGCCCCAGCTCCTCGGCGACATATTCGCCAAAGGCGAACATCGGCTGTGCACCGGTCCAGCCCGCGCGCACCACGTTCTCCACGCGATCCCGCATGGTGATGTCCTCGGGGGCCGAGTAGGAGATGACGGTCGGCACGCCCGAGCCGCTGGCCCACTCCAGGCCGGCCAGGCCGGTGCCGCCGAGCACCGGGCCCACCACGATGTCCACGTCGTCACGGGAATCCATGGCGCGCAGCTGATCCACGGTCACCTCGGCGTCGCCCTGGGAGTCGTAGAACTCCACTTCCAGGTTGTAGCCGGCCACCTCGTCACCAAGCTCTTCGATGGCCAGCTCCACGCCCATGCGCTGCTGCTCACCGAAGAACGAGAACACACCGCTGGTGGGGCCGATCACGCCGACACGCAGCGTGTCATCGGCCTGGGCGTTGACGGTGGCGGCAACGGCCAGGGCCGAAGCGCTGCCGATTGCAATGGTCTTGAGTGTCTTCATGGGACGTCCTCCTCCGGAACGGATTGTCGTTATGTGGACGATGTCGTGGCCCTGCGGCCGCGAACCAGGGATTTCCACGAGAACTCGGAGAGCCCCCGCGGCATGAGCAGGATGCACAGCGCCAGCACCGCCCCCACCACCATCATGTGGCGATCGGTGTACTGGGCAACGCCCGTCTGCAGGGTAATCAGGATGCCGGCCCCAAGGGCAGGGCCCCAGACCGTCCGGTACCCGCCCAGCACGGCGGCCGTGAGCACCAGCACCGCCTGGTTCAGAGACAGGGGCGACGGCGACATGATGCCCATGTCGTAGACCAGGAAGACCCCGGCCACGCCCGCAATGGCGCCGGCCAGCACGAACGCGGCGAAACGGGCCAGATAGACCGGGTGCCCCAGAGCGCGCATGCGCTGCTCGTTCTCCTGGATGCCAAGCAACAGCAGGCCGAAGCGGGAGTTGTAGAAGCGGTGCACGGCCAGGAAGATCAGCACCGTGCAGGTGGCCAGCAGCACGTAGAACACCCGCGGATCGTTGAGGTTGAAGCCCAGCACCATGGGCAGGCGCACACCGGAGATGCCGTTGTAGCCGCCGGTCAACCCGACCCACTGGAATGACAGGGCCCAGACCATCTGCCCCAGCGCAAGGGTCAACATCAGAAAGCTCACCGCCCGCGCCCGCACGGTCAGCACGCCGAAGACCACGGCGAACAGCATCGATGTGAGAATCGCCGCGGGAATGACCACCGCGTAGGGGAGCCCGTGCTGGGCGCCGAGAATGGCCACCACGTAACCGCTCACCCCCGCCAGGGTCGTCTGACACAGGGAGAACCAGCCCAGCCGACCGGCCAGAACCGAGAAGCTCAGGGCCATGAGGGCGTAAATCATGGCGCGGTTGGTGCGGGAGACGGCGTAGTCACCCGCAACCAGCAGCCACACCAGCAGCCCGGCCACCACACCCAGAATCACTAGCGTCTCGCGTTTCATGTCGTCCGTCCAAACAGGCCCTGGGGCCGGAAAACCAGAATCAGCGTCATGGGCAGGAACAGGAAGAAAAGGGCGAACTGCGGCAGATAGCCGGAGGCGAAGCTGTACACCATGCCGGTGATCAGCGCCCCCACGGCCGCACCCTTGAGCGAGCCCATCCCGCCGATGATGATCACCACCAGCGACAGCATCAGTACGCGCACGTCGAGCCCCTGCCCGAGCGACATGTACGAGGTACCGATCACGCCGGCGGCACCGGCGAGGAAGCTGGCGGCGCCGAAAACGCCGGCGAACAGCAGCGGCACGTTGATGCCCTGGGTCATGGCCGTCTCGCGGTCGTCCACCCCGGCGCGGATGGCCGCACCGATGCGGGTCCGCGTCATCACCACCCACAGGACCGCGCCCAGTGCCAGCGCGCCGATCATGATGTAGACCCGGAAGGTGGGGTACATCATCACGCCGAGGTCCATGGGCATGCGCAGCTCGGCAGGCAGCGGCAGGCTGATGGACGAACCGCCGTAGATGGCCAGCAGCCCATCGGCGATGATCATGCCCACGGCGATGGTGAGAAGGGCCTCGGAAAGGTCCAGCCCGCGCACGCGCTGGAGCAGGAGGCGCTCCATGAGCACACCGCCGGCCATCGCCACCAGACCGCCCACGAGAATGCCCAGCATCAGCGAATCCGTCTCCTGGACCACCTGCACGCCGACGTAGCCCCCCAGGAGGTAGAACGCCCCGTGGGCCAGGTTCACCACCCGCATCAGGCCGAAGGCCAGGGTCAGCCCGGTGGCCATGAGAAACAGCAGGGCGGCCAGGGTGAGCCCGTTCAGTGACAGGAAATAGAAGGTATCCAGAGTCATGCTTGCACCGCTTTCCGTCAGCCTTCGGCGATGGCCTTGAAGGCCCGCGTCTGCTCTGTGAGGGCCTGCTCGGTGGGCAGCCGCTCCATGCTGGAGGCGCCGTAGAAGCCGTTACAGCCCGGGCAGTGCTTGAGGATGTAACGGGCATCATCCGGCATGGCGATGGGACCACCGTGGCACAGCGCGATCACATCCGGTCGGACTTCGCGGGCGGCAGCGATCCAGTCATTGATGGGCTGGATGCAGTCGTCCAGGGTCATTGCGGTCTCGGCGCCGATGCTGCCGCCGGTGGTCAGACCCAGATGACAGACAATGATGTCGGCACCGGCGCGGGCCATGGCCACGGCGTCCTCTTCACTGAACACGTAAGGCGTGGTGAGCATGTCCATCTCCCGCGCCCGGCTGACCACCTCCACCTCGCGGGCGTAGCTCATGCCGGTCTCCTCCAGGTTGGCCCGGAAAGTGCCGTCGATGAGCCCCACCGTGGGGAAGTTCTGAATGCCGGCAAAGCCCATGGCCTTGAGCTCCGCCAGCAGGTG
>SLBZ01000139.1 GCA_007126095.1 Aquisalimonas sp. | reverse complement strand
TGCGCTACAAGGTCCTGCTCGGCACGATCGTCGTGTTTGCCGTCGTCGTGGTCGGCGTAACGGTGCCGGACCAGCTCGTCAGCCGCGCCCAGACCATTCAGACCTACGAGGAAGACTGGTCGGCGATGCAGCGTATTCAGGCCTGGGGTGTGAATTGGAATGTCGCCAAGGACAGCTTTACCGGCGCGGGTTTCCAGATGGTGTACATGGGGAGCGACCGTTGGCTGAGTTATGCGAACTTCCTGGGTGAATGGCCAAACGAGGCCCGAACCGCCCATAGCAACTATTTCCAGATTCTGGGGCACCACGGGTTTCTCGGGCTGGCCCTTTACGTGATGTTGCTTGTGGCTCTGTTCGCAAGCCTTCTACGTATGTCCTTCGCGGCCGCGCGGTCGAAGGAGACGGTGTGGATCTCGGAATATGCCTGGGCCCTTATGGTTGGGCTCATCGGCTATGCCGTTGCCGGAGCTTTCCTGGATCTCGCCTATTTCACGCTCTTTTATGCATTCATCGCCCTGACCATTGTGTTGCGGCGTGAGTACTTTCTATCGCGGGCAAGCATTGCTGAGAAGGCACGGCAAACTGCAAGAGAGAACGCGGGCTACATAGTGGGCGATGCGACCGCACGCCTGAGCCATACTCAGGTACGAAGAGTTTGAACAGGGAAGGCCAAGTACGGCGACTGTCCATGGGGTCGGTTGGCTTGATTGGGGGGTACGTCATTGTTTAAGCAAGCGATTGGTTTGTGTTTCGCGTCATTGATGCTGGCCATTGCGTCGAACGCTCAGGCCGCGCTTAGTCTTGCCGAGATTGTCGAATCCATGGAGGAAGGCGAATGGCGTGAGCTACCCGATACCAGTGTCGAATCGGTGATGCCGAACCGTAACGAACACCCCCACTGGGGGCGGCAGGGGCCGAGGGCGGTGACGCGCTCCTGGAGCGGCGCCGCATTCGATACCAAGCGCAACCAACTGATCATGAAGGGGGGAGGGCACGGTGCGTACGGCGGCAACGAGGTCTACGTCTTCGACCTGGAGGACATGACCTGGGAACGTGCGACTGATCCGAGCCCCCACGAGCCGGATCCCGAATTCTCGGATCGCCGGTCACCGGAACAGTACTACCGCACCACGGATGATACACCGGTCTCGCGCCACACCTATGATGGCCTGCTGTACCTGCCCAACATCGACAAGACCCTTCTGTGGGGCGGCAGCCTGTACAGTGTCGGCAACAGCTACGATGCGCATGCCTGGATGTTCGACTCGGAGACGCGTGAGTGGTCGCGAGGGGGCGAAGCGAATCGCACGCGCATTCAGGTTGCCACCGGCTATGACCCGGAGACGGGGCATGCGCTGGTGGAGTATGGCTACGGCGCATACCTCTACGACCCCGAAGCGGACGAATGGAGTGTGTTGTCCAGCGGCAACAATCTGATGCACGGTCATGTGGGTGCGGTGGATCCGGAAAACCGCCTGTTTATTCAGGTTTTTATCCCCAATAGTGATGTGGCCCAGTTCGCTTACTATGATCTGGAGCACCCGCGAGCGGGACGGCAGCATCCGGATGCCACTGGTGATCTGGACTTCAGTGACGATCCGCTCCCCGGTATCACCTATCACCCTGGTACGGGGCTCATGGTGCTGTGGAGGGGGTGGAAAGAAACCTGGGTTCTCGACCCGAAGACCTGGGAGGTTCGCAGGCTCGACAATGCGCCGGGCCCCGCGCCAGACCATTACGGCACCGATAGCTACCCCGTGCGCGGCAAGTACAAGACCTGGGGTATCTTCGGGCGCTGGGCGTACGTACCGGATCACGATGTGTTCATCGGCTACGGGCATGTTGAAGATAACGTCTGGCTGTACAAGCTGCCGGAGGATCCCTTCAACTGGACACCGCCCGAGGATGAATCCGCGCAGGCTTGCCCGGTAGACCTCTGTGTTGGTCCCGACTATCCCTTGAAGAAACCGAGCCAGGCCGCGCAGCAGGCTGAGGAGGGGGCGGAGATCGCCATCCAGGGTGGCGAATACAAGGACTGTGCGCGTTGGAGGAAAGGCGTCACGATTCGTGGTGTCGACGGCCGGCCGAGAATCGGAGGCGAGATCTGCGATCGTAAGGCGATATGGGTCGTTCAGGGCGATGAGACCGTGATTGAGAACGTGGAGCTCTACGGAGGCTCGGACGATGGTCGTAACGGTGACGGTATTCGGCATGAGGGTCGCAGACTAGTCGTCCGGGACAGTGATATTCACTCCAGCCGGATGGGCATTCTGACCAATCACGGTGAGGATGTGGAATTGGAGCTCTTCAACAATCACTTCCACGGTATGAGAAACCGCTCCGGTCTGGCTCACCAGGTCTATGCCGCCAGGATCGGCAGCCTCATTGCTGAAGCAAACCTGTTCGAGAAGGGGGGCGCCGGGCACCATCTGAAGTCGGTCGCTGCCAGAAATGCTGTCCGATACAACCACTTCGTCAACCGTGATGACACCAGGGCATCGCTTCTGGATGTGTGGGGCTGCAGTACCACCGATATCATCGGTAATACGTTTTCGTACGGGGGGGATTCAGGCGCATTGCAGGCTATCAGTGTCACCACGCGGCGTGAGAGCGGGGGCGAGATCGAATGCGAACGCGATGTAGCCGTCAATATCCTTTTCAACACCGCAGTCTTCGAACAATCCAACCCCAGGTGGTCATCATTCGTCAGAAACCAGTTCGGTGCCGAGCTGGAACTCGCAAATAATCTCGTGATGAATACCCGCGACGTGGTGTTCACCGGGGGTGACTCGAAAACAGGCCTTGGCCGCGAGAGAGGGAACCTGCACTTGGAGGGGCTCCAGCTTTCTCTCTTCGCAAGCCCCGATGATCATGACTACCGGCTTGTGAAGCCGCTTGAGGAAGCCGCCGACGTAGGGCTTTACCCAGGCAGGCAGTATCGCCATCCCAGAGCACTCGATGACAGAGACGGGCCCTATCATCCAGGGGCTCATGGGTCGAAACCGGAGTGACCGACATGCATGCTGATGCCTTCTCAAATCGGAGCAGAATTGCAGTTCTTGGGTTTCTCCTGACGGGACTCTTTGTGTCGGGTCAGGTGTTGGCCTCTGATGGCTGTCCCAGGCCGCAGGACTCGTCGCAGGGCTATGGTCCTTACGACTACACCAACCCGTACCATTTCGCGGAGCGTCTGCCGCGAGTGGAAGAGCATCATTTCTGGAGGGCCATAGAGAATCTGGACTCGGACAACACGCGAATGCTGGCCAGAAACCTACGGTACACGCTGAATGTCTTTCCGAATCACCACCGTGCCCTGAGGTCGATGACCCGCCTCGTTATTCGTACAGGCGAGGCTCAGCCGCGAGGACTGGAGCGCACGATCGACTGTTGGTTCTATCGCGCTCACGTTTTTGCCCCCCAAGATGGTGTCGTGCACATGATTCAAGGCATGTACCACTATGATCTCGGAGAGTACGACGAGGCGCTCGCGAGGATGAAGGCGGGTTTGGAGCTCGAGCCGGACAACTTGAACATCATCTACAACCTTGGGCTGGTTTACGCTGAGATCGAGGACTATCCCAGCGCCCGAGAGTACGCCGAAAGGGTGTACGAGGCGGATTTCCCACTGGATGGGTTGCGTCGGAAGCTTCAGGCTGCCGGCTATTGGGACGGGTGAATCTATAAAAGCCTGAGTGTCTTTGCGCGGTGGGATCCGTCCTTCTGAACAAGGTCGCGGGCATAGTGGATAGCGGCGGACTCCGTGTAGATCCCTGTCCTGACCTGCGGCCACATCGGGGCGTCGGATAGCCTGATCACGGGAACCGGGAACATGAGCACCCGGGCAGGAACCCGGTCCAGGCCCAACGCCGCTGCGGCTGCCACACGATGTTGCCCTGCCTGCACCAGGTAAGTTTCGCTTTGGCCGTCATTGATGATCTGTAGCACTACGTCGTCGTCAGCCAGCTCGCGTTTGAACCCGGTCTTGCGGATTGACTCGTAGAGTGAGACCAAGCGCCCCAGCTCCATCTCGAGCACACTAGTCGACGTTGGTCCGAACTCCTTGAAGCCCGTAAATTCGGCGTGATGCTTAGTCTTGTGCCAGTGTCTGGTCTCCTTCCTCATGACCGAAATGCGGTATGCGCTCTCCTGCTCGGGGGTACGAAAGCTCCACGGCAGCACCCATGACAGTGCGGGATACTCTGCCAGGCGCGTATCGGAGCGGGTGGCGCCGAGCGCCTCGGCCGCCGTTGGTGGCTGAAAGCCCTCGTAGTAGCGGAGCAGGAACGCGTATGCGGCGTCCCAACCAGATTGCTCATACGCGCGGAGTGCGCGGGTGAATGGGTGCCATGCAGAGGCATCGAAGCCAAAGCCATATGCGCTTTTCATTCGTGCGATGGATGCGTCGAAGATGATCGGTTGCCGAATCAGCGTATCTGCCGTCTGCACGTACAGGGTGTTGAGCACGAACCCGGAGT
>SLBZ01000111.1 GCA_007126095.1 Aquisalimonas sp. | reverse complement strand
TGCCGGACTGGGCGCCATCGTCCTGTTTCCGCCCGCATTCCTCATGGGCGGCACCCTGCCCATGATGGGTCAGCACCTAGTGCGCATCACCGGTCGACTTGCCACCACCGGCACCGCCGTCTACGCCCTGAACACCTTCGGCTCGGCCCTGGGCGCCCTGGCGGCCGGGTTCGTGCTGCCTCCCGCGCTGGGGTTCACCGGCGCGTATGCCCTCGCCATCGGCATCGACCTGTTCGTTGGCATCGCCGCTATCGCCATGGCGGCGAGCCTGGCGCTGGCACCGGACGGCAAACGCGACAGCGACGAGCCGGCAGCCGCCCCTCGCCGCACAGCAACGCCACAGACAACGGAGCCCGCGCTCTCCGGCCGGCTGGTGGCATTGATCGCCTGCGTCTCCGGCGCGGCGACCCTCGGCGTGGAGGTGTTGTGGACGCGGCTGTTCGCCCAGGTGTTGCAGAACTCCGTGTACACCTACGCGGTGGTGCTGGTGGCCTTTCTGCTCGCGCTCTCCCTGGGGTCGCTGGCCGCGAACGGGCTGGCGCGGCTGAAGACACCGCAACCGCGCCATATCCTCCTGGTGATTCTGGCGACCTCCGGCGGGGTCATTGCCGCATCGCCGTGGGCGTTCCACACGGTCACCGGCGGCCTCGCCTATGTGGGCGCCGGCGCTTCGTGGCTCGAGTACCTGGGCGCGGTCTCGGTGGTGGCACTGCTGGTGATGGTGCTGCCCGGCATTCTGCTGGGCATCACCCTGCCCTATCTGCTGCGCCTGATGGAGGCGGCCCGCCCGGAACCCGGCGAGATCCTGGGCCGGCTGGTGGCGGCCAATACCGCCGGAGCCATCGTCGGCTCGCTGGCGGCGGGCTTCCTGCTGCTCCCCTCGCTCGGCGTGAGTGGCAGCCTGCTGGTGCTGGCGGCGCTCTACCCGGCACTGATGCTACCGGTGATTCTGCGTGAGCCCATCCCGTGGCCCCACCGTGTCATCTACGCCACTCCAGCCGCCGTGGCGGTGGCCGGGCTGATCGCTTTCCGCGCCACCGGGCCCGCGGCCACGAACCTGAACGCGGACGAGCGGCTGCTGGAGGTGATCGAGGGCACCCACGCCACCGCTGCCGTCATCGAGCGCGGCGAGCACCGCCTGATCCGCGTGAACAACTTCTACACCCTGGGCGGCACCGGCGCCCTGGAGTCCGAGCGCAACCAGACCCTGATCCCCATGATGACCCACCCGGAGCCCCGCTCCGTGTTCTATCTGGGCATGGGCACGGGCATTACCGCGGGCACGTCGCTGCTGTTCCCGGTGGAGCGCGTCGACGTGTGCGAGCTGCTGCCGGAGGTCGTGGAGCTGGCGGAACGTTACTTCGCACCCTGGAACCAGGGACTGTTCGACGACGGACGCGCCACCGTACGCGCCGAGGACGGCCACCACTGCCTGCGCCACGCCGACACCGAGTACGACCTCATCATCAGCGACCTGTTCACGCCCTGGAAGGCGGGCACCGGCAATCTCTACACCCGCGAGCATTACGAAACCGGGCGCGCCCGCCTCGCCGAGGGCGGCCTGTTCGTGCAGTGGCTACCCCTGTACCAGCTCACGGAAAGGGAGCTTGGCACCATCGCGCGGACCATGGACGCCGTGTTCCCGCAGGTGGTGATGTGGCGGGGCGACCTGTTCGCCGACGGCTCGGTGATCGCGCTGGTGGGAACGGAGGCTGGCGTCACGGTGGATCCCGACGCGCTGGTGGCCCACGGCCGCAGCCTGGCCGACAATCCGGCGCTGCCCGAGAACCTGCTGCAGGCGGTGAATCTGCGCTTCTACGCCGGCAACGTCTCACTGAGCGGACTGTTCGATGACGCGCCCCTGAACACCCACGACCGGCCGGTGGTGGAATACCAGGCCCCGCGCAGCCAGCGGCTGGTGCAGGCCGGCGAGGAGACGTGGATGACCGGCTCGCGCCTGGGTTTTCTCTACCAGAGCCTGGCCGAGCAGGTACCGCCCGCGGAAGATCCGTACCTGGCGCGGCTGGACTCCGCCGCCCACGGCTACGTGGACGCCGGGCGCCACTATTACTTCTACAACGTGCTGCGCATGAACCAGCGCCACGACCTGGCACGAACGCAGCTGCAGCAGTTCCTGGACCTGACACCCTTCGATCAGCCGCCCGGCGATCCGGAAGCGCCCACAACACGCTCGAGTTGGGAAGAGAATCGCTGAGGTCCGGGCCGGCTCAGGCCGTGCGGCGCACCAGCAGGCGCAGCAGGGCCAGTGCCACGACGATGGCGACGAAAGCGGGGCCAAACGGCAGATCCGCCAGCAGGGCGATGGCAAAGGCCGCCACATAGGCCAGAACCCCCACCACGGCGGAGAGCACCACCGCCGCCCGCCAGCCGGGCGCCAGAGCGAAGGCGACCCACGGCGGAATGAAGATCAGGGCGAAGGCCGCCATGACGCCCATGGCCATGGACGCCAACGCGACCCCGACGGCCACCATGATGCTGAACCCGAGCCCCAGAAGGACCACGCTGCGGCCGTTGGCTCGGTCATGCCCGGGAAACAGCCGCGCCCGCAGGAGCCGTGGGGACAGCCACGGCATCAGCACAGCGAAGACCAGCGCAAAGGCAAGCCCGGTCAGCAGGTGTTCCAGGGTGGTGAAATAGAGCTGCCCGTCCACCAGCGTCTGCGCCAGCGTGCGGGCGTGGTGGCTGAACTGGGCGCCGAGGATCATGGTCGCCCAGCCGGCCAGGATCATCACCGCATAGAGATCATTGCCGGTGCGCCGCACCAGCCCGCGGGCTGCCACACCGCCACCGGCCACGCTCAGAGCAGCCATTAGCGGCGGCACCCCCAGCAGGCTGCCGATCACGCCCCCGGCGCCGCCCAGATGGGCAAAGCCCAGCGCCGCCAGCCACTCGTCGCGCATGCGCAGGTAGAGCCCGAGCACAGGCAGCACCGCGGCGAACACCAGGCCGGTGAAGAACGGCAGACGGAACAGCGGGTCGATCAGCAGGTCCCACTCCATCACGCCACCTCCACCAGCCGGTCGGCCACCTGCCGCAGGAAGTCCTGTTCGTGGGAGATCACCAGAGCGCCCCGCTCCGGCCCCAGCGCGCGTAGCGTCTCCGCCAGCAGCGCCTCGCCGTCGGGGTCGAGATTGTTGGTGGGCTCGTCGAGCAGCAGCAGATCGGCGGGATGACCGACCGCCGCCCAGACCATGAGCAACTGCCGCTGTCCGCCACTGAGGCGGTCCACGCGGACATCCAGCAGCGTGCGCAGCCGCTCCGGCAGACCGGCCGCGTCCACGTCCATGAGGCGCAGCACCTCGCGCACCCGCAGGGGCGTCTCGCCGGCGTCGAAGCCGGTCTGGGGCTGGTAGGCCACGCGCAGGCCGTCGCTGCGCGTGATGCGGCCGGAGAAGACCGTGGCCTCACCGGTGAGCACGCGCATGATGGTGGACTTGCCGCAGCCGTTCGGGCCTGACAGCCCGACCACCTCGCCGGCGTCCACGAAAAAATCGAGGGGCCCGATCACGGGCCCCTCGTAACCGGCCCGAAGGCCTTCAGCAGTGAGCAGACGTGTCGTCATTACTCAATGGGGGACGCAATCACCTCGACCCAGTCGCCGATCAGCTCGAAGTAGTCGTCGGCGGTGCCGTCGACCTGAACGCCCGGCATCAGCTCGTAGGCTTCCCAGCCGAGCTGCTCCGCCACGAAGTTCACGTGGTCTTCGCGCTGATACGGATAACGGATGATGACCCCGTCCTTGCCCTCCAGTTCACTGACCAGTGCGCGCAGGTGCGAGCCCGTGGGCGGGTTGCCGGGGACCGGCTCAAGAAAGCCCAGATCGGCCACGTCCAGGCGATCCAGCAGGTAGGTGGCGTCATCGTGGTAGAGCACCACACCCGGTGCGCCGTCCACACGCTCCCGCCACTCGTCCACGTACTCGTCCGCACGCTCGGCGAATTCTTCCGCGTTGGCATGGTACGTGTCCGCGTTGGCGGAATCCATCTCGGCCATGCGCGCGGCCAGGGTCCTGGCGATCTCGCCCATGCGCACCGGGTCCAGATAGACGTGCGGGTTGCCGCTCGGGTGGACATCGCCGCGGGAGCGGTCGGCGGAGCCACCGCTGCCCAGCAGGTCCACCTGTGCGGCGGCCTCGAAGTAGCCGCTGGTGCCGGCCCGCACGCCCGGGTTGTTGGCGCCGCGGATGGCGGCGGGCAACCACCCCTCTTCCAGCTCCGCGCCCACGGAGACCACCAGATCGGCCCGGCGAATGGCGGACATCATGGACGGCCGGGCCTCCAGGTAATGGGCGTCCCGATCCGGCGGCGCCATGGTCGTGACTTCCACGTGATCGCCGCCCACGTGCTTGGCGAGCATGCCCATGTTGGAGGTGGTGGCGGCGATATTCAGCGCCTGGGCCGCCGCCGGGGCGGCAGCCAGTGCGGCACCGAGAGCGCTTGCGATGATTGCGCGTTTC
>SLBZ01000150.1 GCA_007126095.1 Aquisalimonas sp. | reverse complement strand
CGGGCGGTCTTCGCGCCCATGTCCAGCAGCTTGCGGATGGCCGACGAGGCCTGGCCCTTGGCGCGGTGCTCCAGATAGCGCCCGAGCATGTGGAAGGCCATGATGGTGGCCGCCATCTCCATGAACGAGGTCATGGGGTAGACGAAGCCCCCCAGACCGATGAAATAGGGCGGCAGACTGCCCATGGAGATGAGCACGTCCATGTTCAGGTGCCCGGACTTGAGCGACCGCCACGCCGAGCGGTGGGTGGCCGCGCCACCGGCGAGGAAGACCACCGGGAACGCCAGCACGGCGATGATGGCGAGATACCCCGGGATCGGCTGCCAGAACATGTGGGGCATCATCAGCCCCATGATCGCCGCGGTGGGGATCATGGCGATCCACAGCCGCCGCCAGGCCTGCTTGACGTAGGCCTCGTCGATGGCGGCGTCGTCGGCATGCTCGTCCTCGCCTTCGGTCTCGACGGCGGCGACATCGTAGCCGGCGCCTTCGACGGCGGCGCGCAGCCCATCGGAATCGGCAGTGCTGGTGTTGTAGCGCACGCTCACCCGGTGATTCGCGATGTTGGTGCTCACCGACTCCACGCCATCCAGGCGCTCCAGCGCGGCCCGGACGATCCCGGCGCAGTGGTCCGATCCCATGCCCGGAACGACAAGGAAGCCCTCGGCGGTGTTGTTCTGGCTATCGAGCGGTGGGGCGTGTTCAGTCATAGATGCGTTGTCCTGTGGCTGGTATGACACCAAACCCGTGTAGGAGCGGCTTCAGCCGCGACCATGTGCCATGCCCATGGGCCGGAACGGTCGCGGCTAAAGCCGCTCCTACGTGGCCGGCCGGTTACGAACCGCCGCCGTGGTGGCGTCGATGGTAACCGTCATCACCACGCTCGCCGCCCATGCCGCCGCGCTGCTGCTGCATGCGCTCGCGCATCTGCTCCCGCTGCTCGTCGGTGAGCATGTCCTGCATGTCGTTCTGCAGGCGGATGCGGTCGGCCATCATGTCGCCGTGGAGATCGGCCATGCGGCCGTGGAGCTCGCGCACGGCATCCGGATCGGGCCGGTCGCCGTGCATGAGGGCGTGCATTTCCTCGCGCAGGTCCATCATCTCCGCCATGCGGCCGAACTGCTGATGGCGGTGTTCGCTGCGGCGCTCACGCAGTTGCTCGCGCTGGTCATCATCCAGCTCCAGCCCCTGCATCATGCCCATGCCTCCCTGGCCACCGCCGTGCATGCCTCCGCGCATCATGCCCTGCATGCCGCCGGAGCCACCGCCCATCATCGGGCAGTCGTGCATCATGCCGCCCTGGCCGCTGCCGTGCATGCCACCGCCCATCATGCCCTGCATGCCCTGGGCGCCGACGATTCCAACCGTGCTGGCCCCAACAATGAGGGCCAGGCCCAGTGCTGCCTTGTAACCGCGATGCATTGTCATTTCGGAACCTCCTGAAGCCTGTGCTTCAACGTCGTGTGCGGACACCATGCGGCGTCCTCAAGTCTTGGGGTTGGGGTAATCCAGCAGCTCCTGCTGGCGCCTTAGAAACTCATCCCGGTCGATCTCGCCGCGGGTGTACTGGTGTGCCAGAGCCTGCAGCGGCTCGTTGCCGTTGCTCTGTGCCTCGCCGAGCAGGGCGTTGAGCACGAGATAAGCCCCGGCAAGGATCAGTGTGAAGACGGCAATTATGAAGATCACCATCAGTGAGTGTCCGAGCCAGAAGCCCGCACCGGTGTCATGAATCATTGAGTGCATGGTGTTCAACCTCCCGAACAGGGAAAACGGGCGCCGCATGGCGCAGCGTCACAGGAGGCGAAAGGATCAGACCCGCAGGCGCAGGGTCCGCAGGTAAACGGGGAAGGCAGGTCGGAGATGGTCAGCCGGGATGACGAAGGGCGCGTCTTTCCCGGTGGCAAGGCGAGCCTGCGGCATCTCAGGGCCGGGGATCGCGGCGACGCTGTCGGCCGGGGTCGGCAGTTCGGCTTCGCGGTTGTCAGTGACCAGGGCCGATACCGCGGCGTGGTGCCCGGCATGGTGGCAGACCGGCGTGTCTGACGGATGGTGCGTGTGCCCGCCCGTTTCGTGCTGGGTGACACTTGCTCCGGGGAAGTGTACCGGTTCCGGGCTGGCGAGGGCGACCGTGACCGGCAGCAGCACCAGCAGAATGAGCAACAGCAACCGCCAGGAGCGTACGGGCGGCGCTTTCTGCTCGGTGGGGCTATTGCGCTGCTGCGTCTGCATCGGTCGCGTCCGTCAAGATCCGGAAGTTCACGGCAGCAGGATAGCAACGTGAGCAATCGGGGAATTGATCAGGGTCAAGGCATTGGCACGTTGGTGACCCTTCGGCATTTGCCTGGACTCGATCTAAAGCGTACCTTGTAACGCTATGCATCGCGCCCGCTGGATCGTCATTACTGTCCTGATCCTGCAACTGCTCCTCGGAGGGGCGGTGCATGCGCATGCGCCCGATCTGCACGGTGCGCACGGGCACGCGGCCGAGTCGGCCCACGCGGATCATGAGCATGAGGGCAGTACCCACGATCACCACGACCACGCGGGCCAGTGTGGGCTCTGCGGGTCCTGCCTGGCAGCGGCACCTGCCGGCTCTGTCAGCCCCGAGTTCAGCCCTCCGGGTGAGCACTTTGCCGGCGATCTGCCCGGCCATCCCCACCATCGCAACGACACCCTTCTGAGACCTCCCAGACACCTCGTTTGAACGTGTGCTTGGCCGCACGGGCAGCTGCCCTGCGGTCCACTTCTCGATTCGTTCCAACGAGGTGACAACATGTCCAGCAATCACGACGACCGGCATGACGATGCCGGCGGGGCGGCGACCGATCCCGTTCGTCGCCGCTTTCTGAAGACCGCGGGCGCCCTGGCTGGCGGCGCCGTGGCCGCCGCACCCTTCGCCGCCTCCGGGCGCTCGCCGGAGGATTTCGGCGTCGCGCCACGGCACCTGCACGAGCCGGGCAAGGGCTCCATGATGTTCATGGAGGACCATGCCCACGAACATGATCGTCATATCCTCCCCGGGGCGCCCGATGACGTGGACTACCGGGTGTTCGACATGACGTTCGACCTGATCGAGCACGAACTCCTCCCCGGGGTGAAGTTTCCGGCGTTTGCCTTCAACGAGCAGGTGCCCGGGCCGGTGTTCCGGGTGCAGGAGAACGACTGGATCGAGGTGAACGTCACCAACAACACCGAGGAGATGCACACCATCCACTGGCACGGGGTGGATCTCATCTACACCATGGATGGCGTGCCCATGATGTCCCACGACCCGGTGCACCCGGGGGAGACATTCACCTACCGCTTCCAGGCCCGCCCCCACGGCACGCGCTTCTACCACTGCCACTGGGGTACGCCGCTGCACATGATGTCCGCCCTGCACGGGGCGTTCATCATCGACTCCCCCAATGACCCCATCCGCGAGCAGTTCCCCTACGAGCGGGACTACGTGCTGATGCTGGAGAGCTTCGATCTCGAATTCACCCGGGAGCACATCAACGAGGTGCTCGAAGGCATGGGGCAGGTCAACAAGCTCATGCGCGACGGGCGGCTGTCGGCGGCCACCCACGGCTTCTTCAAGCGCTACGACGACTTCGTCAAGGCCATCGAGGAGGGCTGGCGGCCGCCGTACACACGCGGCAACGCGCCCGGCGGCACCATCACGCCCAACTTCTTCGCCATCAACGGCAAGTCCTACCCCTCCACGGTGGGGGAGCACGGCCACCTGCGCATTCGCCAGGGGGAGTACATCCGCATCCGGCTCATCAATGGCGGGATCTCGGACCACCACATGCACCTGCACGGGCACCAGTTCTGGAAAGTGGCCGAGGACGGCAACCCGCTGCCGTATCCCATCAAACTTAACACGGTGCCGGTGACGCCGGGCAAGACCGTGGACATCATCGTCTACGGCGACAACCCGGGGTTCTGGGATTTCCACGACCACAAGGAGATCCACAGCCGCAACAACGGCATCTACCCGGGGGGCATGATCACCATGCTCGAGTACGAGGATATGGGCGATCCGCCCTACGTGCCGTCCACCACCATCAACCAGTGAGGAGGTGCCGCATGAAACAGCATGCCCTGATGATGACCGGCGCGCTCCTCACGGTGGCGTTGCCGGCCAGTGCGTTCGAGATCGACCCGCACGTGCCGCCGGAGATCGTGATCGGCGGGCGTGGCCTGGCCACCGTGGATTTCGAGCAGCTCCAGCGTGTGGACGAAGGCGCCACCTCCGAGGAAGGCGTCAACATCGATGACTCCAGCCTGCTGCTCGGTTTCGCCAAGCACCTGCACGACGACAACTACTACGGTTTCGGCGCGTTCGGCTTCAAGGCCCTGGGCGATACCGAAATGAACGAGAGTGTCTTCCTGCACCAGGCCTACGCCGGCGTGGGCGGACGTCAGTGGGAGGCGCGTGCCGGGCGTACCGGGTTGCCCAACAGTCTGGTGCGCTTCCCCACGGTGCGGGATGACGATCTGCT
>SLBZ01000152.1 GCA_007126095.1 Aquisalimonas sp. | reverse complement strand
TCGTCAATCCCGCGAGCGATTACCGGAGTAAGCTGCAGGAACAGGCCGAGTCGACACACATGCGGGAACCCTGGAATGCTCGAGCGTAGTGGCCCACCGGAGCAGCCGGAGGCCCTCGAATCCGCACTGCTGGATGTGCTCCGGGAACTGGTCGCCGAACTTCGGCGGGAACCAGTCTCCGCCGTGCGCGTGGATCTGGATAGCACTCTGGAGACGGATCTCGGGCTCGACAGCCTGGCGCGCGCCGAGGCGATCCTGCGCATCGAGTCCCGATTCAGGATCACGCTGCCCACCCGTACGCTGAGTACAGCCCGAACCCCCCGCGATCTGGCTCATGCCGTGCGCGATGCGCACACGGATGGCGCCAGCCACGGCGCAGCCACAACAATCCCTGCGGAGACGACCTCCGTGATGGCGGGCGACGATCACGGTCGACCGGACGCCGCGCGCACCCTGCTCGACGTGCTGGACTGGCACGTGCGCACACACCCGGACATGACACAGCTCCTGTACCTGTCAGAGGGCCAGGAAACCCCCATCAGTTATGCCGAGCTGCGCGTGCGCGCCGCCTCGGTGGCCGGTCGGCTGCAGGCAGAAGGCCTGGAGTGGCAGCAGTCGGTTGCCATCATGCTGCCCACGTGTCCGGAGTATTTCTACACGTACTTCGGCGTCCTTCTGGCGGGCGGTGTGCCGGTACCGATCTATCCCCCGGCGCGCCTTGCCCAGGTCGAGGACCATGTCAGACGCCATGCCGGCATCCTTGCGAACGCCGAGGCAGTCGTCCTGGTCACCGTGGGCGAGGCCATGACCGTGGCACGGCTGCTGGAATCATCCTGCCCAACCGTGCGTCGCGTGCTGACCGCCGATGCCCTGGTCAGTGGCAAACCGGGGTACACCCCGATCCCGGTGTCCCCCGAAGATATTGCCTTCATCCAGTACACGTCGGGCAGCACCGGCAGCCCGAAGGGAGTGGTGCTGACCCACGACAACCTGCTGGCCAACATCCGGGCGATCGGGGAGGCAGTCGAAATCACCCCGCGGGACGTGTTCGTGAGCTGGCTGCCGCTGTATCACGACATGGGCCTGATCAGTGCCTGGCTTGCCAGTCTGTACTTCGGCAATCCCCTGGTGGTGATGTCGCCGCTGGAATTCCTGGCACGCCCGGCCAACTGGCTCTGGGCCATTCACCGCTATCAGGGCACGCTGACGGCGGCTCCCAACTTCGCTTATGAGCTGTGCATCAAGCGCGTGGACGACGATGCGATCCAGGGGCTGGACCTGAGCAGCCTGCGGATGATGGCTAACGGTGCGGAGCCGGTCAGCCCGGACACCCTGACACGGTTCACACAGCGATTCTCCCGCTACGGGCTCCGGGACGACGCCCTGTTGCCGGTCTACGGTCTTGCTGAGGCCACGGTCGGGCTGCTGGTGCCGCCGCTGGGCCGCCCGCCCGTGGTGGATCACATCCAGCGGGAGCGGTTCACCACCGAGGGAGAGGCCGTGCCTGCCGAACCCGACGACCCCAACCCGTTGCGGTTCGTTGCCTGCGGCCGACCACTGCCCGCACATGAAGTACGGATTGTCGACGCCAGCGGGAGGACGCTGGATGAACGCCATGAGGGCCGCCTGGAGTTCCGTGGCCCATCGGCCACCAGCGGCTACTTCCACAACCCGGAGCAGACACGGAGCCTGTTCGACGGTGACTGGCTGGATTCCGGTGACCGCGCCTACGCCGCAGACGGCGAGTACTACATCACCGGCCGCGTCAAGGACATCATCATCCGTGGCGGTCGCAACCTCTACCCCCACGAGCTGGAGGAGGCCGTAGGTGCAGTGAAGGGCGTGCGCAAGGGGTGTGTAGCGGTGTTCGGCAGCGCCGACCGGCACACCGGCACGGAACGCCTGGTGGTCATGGCTGAAACGGGGGTCACGGCCGCACGGTCACGGGCGGCACTCCAGGACGCCATACAGACCGCAGCGCTGGACATGCTCGGCGAACCCGCTGACGAGGTTCTGCTGGTGCCGCCACATACGGTGCTCAAGACCTCCAGCGGCAAGATCCGCCGCGGCGCTACCCGGGCGTTATACGAGTCCGGGGAGGTGGGCAAGGGCCCGCGCCGGGCCTGGTGGACCTATGTCCGGGTGGGCGGGCGATCGCTGCTGGCACAAGCGCGCCGTGTCCGCACCAGTGCGGGCACCTGGAGCTACGGGATCTACATGTGGGCAGTGCTCTGCTGCATCGGGCCGCCGGTCTGGCTTCTGGTGGCCGCCACGCCCAGACCCGCGGTCGCCCTGGCCATCACGCGCCTGGCTGCACGCATTCTGGTCAAGCTCTCGGCAACCCCCGTCCGGGTGGCAGGCCTGGCCAACCTTCCCGAATCGGGCGCGGCCGTCTACGTCGCCAACCATGCCAGCCTTGTGGATGGCGTGGTCCTCCTGGCGACGCTGCCGCGTGATTTTGCCTTCGTCGCCAAGCGCGAACTACTGGACTGGTGGCTGACGGGAGTATTCCTGCGCCGGCTCGGCACCGAGTGCGTAGCCCGGGCTGATGCCGCAAAGGGCGTGGAGGAAGCGCAGCACCTGATGCGCGCGGCAGCCGGGGGCAAGTCACTGTTCCTGTTTCCGGAAGGCACTTTCACCGATCGTCCGGGACTGTTGCCGTTTCATCTCGGGGCGTTCGTGGTGGCTGCGAACGCACGCGTTCCGGTGGTCCCCGTTGCCATTAGCGGCACGCGCACGGTGCTGCGAGACCGGCACCGGTTGCCACGTCGGGGCCGCATTCACATCACCGTCTGTCAGCCGGTGAACAACAGCGAAGTCAGCGACGACAGGTTCGGCACGGCGGTCCAGCTGCGCGCCGTGGCCCGGGAGCGCATCCTCGAGCATGCCGACGAACCGGACGCCGCCGGGCCGGGCACCGGTGTGCCGCAGCACTACGGCAGAACGCACCCGGAATAGGACGGTTGCCTCAGCCCCATACCCACCGGCGGGGCGAGGCACTCGGTTCCCACCCGTCGCCTCCTACTCCAGGCGGCGCCACAGGGACCTGCCCAGAAGCCACGCCCCGCCCAGCAGCACAACCGTGAACAACAACGCCCAGAGGGCCTCAGCGGTCGTTGGCATCCGCGCGAAATGCAGCAGGATCTGCGTGATTACCACAATGGCCAGCGTTGCCGGGAGCAGGCCCACAGCCGTCCCGAGCAGGAACTGGCGGAACCGCAGCCGGGTCGTTCCCGCGGCCACGTTAATCACCACATGAGGAAGCAGCGGGAACAGGTTGACTACCATCACGCTGAACACCCCCCGCCGGGCCAGGGCACGGTTGAGACGTTCGACTCGTGGGCCGGCACGTCGCTGCAACAGGTCCTCGCCAAACAACCAGCCGACGAAATAACCGAGTACAGCCCCCAGGAGCGTCGCCGCGTACACGATGACAAAGCCTTGCCAGGCACCCAGCAGCAACACGCTGAGAGCCACCAGCAGCAGGTGCGGGACAGCGAGCTGTTGCGCGGCAATGGTGACCAAGAGGATTAGCCACGGAAACCACGCCGCGTCCCTGAAGCGTTCACCTACGGCCTGAATCCGCTCGGGCTGCCAGCCCTCGCCCGGTGACAGGAACCACCATAGCAGGGCGAGCGCCACCACCGTGACCAACAACCCCACCAGCAAGCGTGTACATTTACCGACTGTCATCACACCACCGGCACGAAACGTTCCCGATATCGGCAGGATGGCGCTTCGCCGACCCGGCAATTTCGAGCACTCTATCACCGCCTGGCAGGCGCAAATCGATGACGACGGTCAACGTGCCCTCCAACAGAAATGGCTAACGTTATCCTACGTAAGGACCCTAATCATGCGCGACGGGTAATCCTGAACCGGCGCCTCATGCCCTGACAAAGCACTGCAGCCAGTTCATCCCTGCCCCGGCCAACACTCTCTCGTGGAGCAATTCCCAATGAACAACGCACAGCTCAACCAGCTCAAGGAACGCTACGTGGCCAACGGTTGTGCCAGCCCGGCTACGGAATTCGCCGAGCGCGCCGAGAACGCCGAGATCTGGGACGCGGACGGTCGCCGCTTCATCGATTTCGCCGGTGGCATCGGGGTGCTCAACCTCGGCCATCGCCACCCGCGCGTGGTGGAAGCAGTGAAGACGCAGCTCGACCGGCTGATGCATACCTGCGCGGTCGTCATGCCCTATGCGCCCTACGTACAACTGGCCGAGAAACTGGCCGGGCTGACCCCCATCAACAGCGATCACTCCAAGGTCATGCTGATAAACTCCGGCGCCGAAGCACTGGAGAACGCGGTGAAGATCGCCCGCTCGGCAACAGGCCGCAGCGGCGTCATCTGCTTCGACGGCGGCTTTCACGGTCGCACGTTCATGACCCTGGCCATGACCGGCAAGGTCCTGCCCTACAAGAACGACTTCGGGCCCATGCCCGGGGACGTGTTCCGCGCGCCCTTCCCCGTCCCCTATCACGGC
>SLBZ01000128.1 GCA_007126095.1 Aquisalimonas sp. | reverse complement strand
TGGTGCTGTTGTTGGAGCTGTCGTTCGCGGAATCAGCCCAGCTGTTGCTGCTGTCGGCCGAGGCCGTGGACTCACCAGACGCCGCCGCGGACGCATTGTCGGCGTTGGCGTTGTTGTCGTCCTCGGCAAGCACCATTCCGTGCATCCCCAGGCCGAATACGGCAGCAATGGAGGCCGCGATAATTGCGTTGGTCTTCTTCATGATTGAACTCCTTCACGCGTCTGTCTCTGAGGAAAAGTACCGGCACGGGCGCACCGCTCGGCTCGGCGTGGTGCAGGACAGCAAGAGGCGGGCCAAAGGGGGCCGTTCGCGCAGGAGTATTGTGAGAGTGTTTCCAGGTCCCTGATTTATAGGCGCACACACGGGGGCGGGGAGATGGCCAAAGTCGCCTGATGGCGTGTCGGCGTGGCGGCGCCCCGTTCGCAACGTGGCGAGCCCCGGGTCCGGCGATCAACGTGTTTCACGGGCGAGACGTCAGCAGGCGCTTAAAGCCTCAAACGCCTGATACCGGCTGACTGGCGGCCTGGCGGAGTGGTGTCTCAGAGATGCGACGCCACTCCGCCCCCGTCATCGCGGCAGATCCTCTTCGTCACCCATGGCGAACAACGACGCGTTGCCCCCGGCCGCAGTGGTGTCCACGGTGACTGTGCGCTCCGTGGCAAAGCGGTGGAGATAGCGCGGTCCGCCGGCCTTCGGGCCGGTGCCGGAGAGCCCCTCGCCGCCGAAGGGCTGCACGCCCACCACCGCGCCGATCTGGTTGCGGTTCACGTACAGATTGCCTACCCGCGCGCGCTCTGCCACCCGGTCGGCGACGGCGTCGATACGGCTGTGGACGCCTAGGGTGAGCCCGTAGCGCGTGTTGTTGATGGCGTCCACGACCCGGTCCAGCTCGCCGGCCTTGTACCGCACCACGTGCAGAATCGGGCCGAAGTGCTCGTCGTCCAGGTCATCGATGCTGCTGATCTCGAAGGCGACAGGAGCGACGAAGGTACCGTGCTCGGTATCCGGCCCCAGCGGTGTTTCGCCGATCAGGCGCCCGTCGCGCTTCATCGCCTCCACGTGCCGCAGCAGCCCGTCCCGTGCCTCCGCGTCGATCACCGGTCCCACATCGGTGGCTAGCCACGCCGGGTCACCCACCGTGAGCTCCTGCATGGCGCCGTTGAGCATGTGCAGGACGTGATCCGCCACGTCCTCCTGCACGTAGAGCACCCGCAGGGCCGAACAGCGCTGGCCGGCGCTCTGAAAGGACGAAATGAGCACATCCCGGACCAGTTGCTCGGGCAGGGCGGTGGAATCGGCGATCATGGCATTCTGGCCGCCAGTCTCGGCAATTAGCGGAATGATCGGCCCCTGCCGTTGGCTGAGGGTCTGGTTGATGCGCCGGGCCGTGGCCACCGAGCCGGTGAAGGCAACGCCGTTGATGCGCTCGTCGGCGACCAGCCGGCCGCCGATATCGCCCGCCCCGGGCAGCAGTTGCAGGACTTCCGGCGGAATGCCCGCCTCCAGTAACAGCTCCGCGGCCCGGGCGCCGATGAGGCTGGTCTGCTCGGCGGGCTTTGCGACCACGGTGTTGCCTGCGGCCAGCGCCGCCGTGACCTGGCCGGTGAAGATGGCCAGCGGGAAGTTCCAGGGGCTGATGCACACGAAGACGCCGCGGCCGTGCAACGCGATCTCGTTCTTCTCTCCGGTGGGCCCGGGCAGCGGCATGGGCGTGCCAAAGTCGAGGCGGACGCGCTGGGCGTAGTAGCGGCAGAAGTCCACCGCTTCGCGCACTTCGGCCACTGCATCCGGAATCCCCTTGCCCGCTTCGCGCACGCACAGGGCCATGAGTTCGGCCATGTGGCTTTCCATCAGGTCTGCCATGCGGTCGAGGCACTTGGCGCGTTCCTCGGCGGTAGTGGCGGACCACTCGGCGGCGGCGCGGCTGGCCATGGTGATGGCCTCATCCGCCTGTTCCGGTGTTGTCCAAACGACGCTGCCCACCTGCCGTCGCCGGTCGGCCGGGTCGTGGACCGCTTCCGCCTCGCCCTCGCGCGCCTTGCCGCCGATGAGTGGCGCCGCGTGCCAGCGCTGGTCTGCTGCTGCGGCCATGGCGTCGCCCAGGGGTTCGATGACCAGGTGATCGGCCAGGTTGACGCCCATGGAGTTGCGGCGTTGTTCGCCGTAGATGTTGGCCGGCAGGGGAATGCGCGGGTGGGGTTTGCGCTGCAGGCCGCGAACCGCCTCCACCGGGTCGGCTACCATCTCTTCGATGGGCAGCTTTTCGTCCTGGATGCGGTTGACGAATGAACTGTTGGCGCCGTTCTCCAGGAGTCGCCGGACCAGATAGGGCAGCAGCTCCTCGTGGCTGCCCACAGGGGCGTAGATGCGCACCGGCCGATGCCCCTGCTTGCGGCCGACGATGGGCTCATACAGGGCCTCGCCCATGCCGTGCAGCCGCTGGAACTCGTAGGGCGCGTCGCCGGCCTCTTCCATGACCCAGGCCAGGGTGTGGGCGTTGTGGGTGGCGAACTGCGGGTAGATCCGGTCGCTGCCCGCTTTCAGCAGGCGCCGCGCGCAGGCCAGGTAGGAGACGTCGGTGCTCGCCTTGCGGGTGAATACGGGGTACTCCGGGTAGCCGCTTTCCTGCGCCTTCTTGACCTCGCTGTCCCAGTAGGCGCCCTTCACCAGCCGGACCATCAGCCGGCGGTCGTGCCGGTCGGAAAGGTCGGCGAGCCAGTCGATCAACGGTGCGGCGCGCTTCTGGTAGGCCTGCACGGCCAGCCCGAATCCGTGCCAGCCGGCGAGGCTGCCGTCGCCGGAGACGGCCTCGATCACGTCGAGGGAGATATCCAGCCGGTCGGCCTCTTCGGCATCGACGCACAGGCCGATGTCGGCATCCCGGGCCAGTTCCGAGAGCCGCCCGAGGCGCTCGACGAGGATGTCTCGGCTGCGGTTGAAGTGACCGAACTCGTACCGCGGGTGGAGTGCCGAGAGCTTCACCGAAATGCCCGGCCCGTCGAGCACGCCCTTGCCCTTGCCATTTCTGGCGATCGCCTTGATGGCGTTCTGGTAGGCGGCGTAGTAGCGGTCGGCATCCTCCATGGTGCGCGCCGCCTCGCCCAGCATGTCGTAAGAATGGCGGTAGCCGTGCTTTTCGTCGTCCCGGGCGCGCTTGAGTGCCTCGTCAATGGTGCGGCCGATGACGAACTGCCTGCCCATGATACGCATGGCTTGCCGGATCGCCTGGCGGATCACCGGTTCGCCGCTGCGCTGGACCATGCGTCGCACCGTATAGGCGAGATCCCTCGTGGAGCGCTCGTCGAAGCGCACCACCCGGCCTGTGAGCATCAGCCCCCAGGTGGAGGCGTTCACGAACACCGATTCGCTGTGGCCCATGTGGGAGGCCCAGTCGCCGGTGCTGATCTTGTCCCGGATCAGGTCGTCGGCCGTCGCCGAGTCGGGCACGCGCATCAGCGCTTCCGCCAGGCACATGAGCACCACGCCCTCCTTGCTGGAGAGGTCGTATTCGTGCAGCAGGGCGTCGATCCCGCCCTGGGAGACGCGGTTGTCGCGGACATGCTGGACCAGCCGCGCCGCTTCGCCCGCGACGCGCTGCTGGCGCTCGGGCGCATGCGCGGCTTCGTCGAGCAGCGCCTCGACCATGGCGGTCTCGTCGCGGTGGTACGCCTCGCGGACGGCCTGTCGCAGGGTGGAAGGGCGTGGACCGGGTTTGATGATCATGAGCAACGACCCCTGATCGGGTGGTGGCCGGGACGGCCACCACCAGAGTGGATTGATGGCGGGCCACGACCCGCCGGGGAGGCGTTCGTCGGCCTAATCGTGCGCCCGTTCGAATTGGACGCGCATGGACGCCGACGGTTCCGGGCCGATCCGGCTGAACACGACGATGGCGACGGTTGCGAAGATGAAGCCGGGCAGGATCTCGTAGACGTCGAAGATGCCCGCGGGGCCGCCTTCGAGCATGTCCCAGACGATGACCGTGACGGCACCGACCACGAGGCCCGCGAGTGCGCCGTTGCGGGTCATGTCACGCCAGAACAGGGACAGGATGATCACCGGCCCGAAGGCGGCGCCGAAGCCGGCCCAGGCGTAGGCCACCAGATCCAGCACCAGGCTCTCGTCGTCCATGGCCAGCAGTATGGCGATGGCTGCTACCCCAAGCACCGCGGCGCGACCGACCCAGACCAGTTCGCCCTCGGTGGCGTCGCGCCGGAGCATGGCCTTGTAGAAGTCGGCGGTGAGTGCACTGGAGGAGACCAGTAGCTGGGAGTCGATGGTGCTCATGATGGCCGCGAGAATGGCGGCGAGCAGAATGCCGGCAACCCACGGGTTGAACAGCACCTGGTTCATCATGATGAAAGCCGCTTCCTGATCGTCCAGCGGCGCATCCCCGAACCATGCCATAGCCACCAGTCCGGTGAGGACGGCGCCGATCAGCGAGAAGACCATCCAGGTCATGCCGACCCCCATGGCCTTGGGGATCTGGTCTTCGGAACGGATGGCCATGAACCGGGCCAGGATGTGCGGCTGGCCGAAGTAGCCCAGCCCCCACGCCAGCAGGGAGACGATGCCCAGGAAGGTCATGTCGTGCCAGATGTCCATGCCGCCCGGCTCGACCTCACGCACACCAGCGGCGACCTCGCTCCAGCCGCCCATGGCGGCGATGCCCACGGCGGGCACGAGCAGCAGGGCGCAGAACATGAGGATGCCCTGCAGGAAGTCCGTCCAGCTCACCGCCAGGAAGCCGCCCATGAAGGTGTAGGCGATGATGACGGCGGCCCCCACCAGCAGGGCGGTGTGGTAGTCGAAGCCGAACGTGTTCTCGAACAGCGTTGCACCGGCCACCATTCCCGACGAGGTGTAGAACGTGAAGAACAGCAGGATGACCACGGCCGAAACCACGCGGAGGATGCGCGTGTTGTCCTCGAAGCGGTGCTCCAGGAAGTCGGGCAGGGTGATGGCGTCATCGGCGATCTCGGTATGGCGGCGCAGCCGGCGCGCCACGAACAGCCAGTTGAGAAAGGCACCGGCTGACAGTCCCACCGCGATCCATATCTGGTTCATGCCCGCCGCGTAGACGGCACCGGGCAGTCCGAGAAGCAGCCAGCCGCTCATGTCGGAAGCGCCCGCGCTCAGCGCCGTTACCCCCGGGCCGAGCTTGCGGCCCCCGAGGATGTAATCGGAGAGGTTGTTCGTGAGTCGATAGGCGAACAACCCGACCAGGAGCATGAGAACAAGATAAAGGACGAACGTGATCAGCGTGGGTACGTTCAGTTCCGCTTCCATCAGGCACCCTTCCGGTTGTTGTCGTGGTTTGCCTGTAGGATTAGCAGTCGCCGGGCCCGCGCACAAGTCGTGCGTACGCCCCGCGCCGGAATTTCCTGCGCATCGGCGTGATTGGTGTCAGCGCCAGCCGACGCGGTCGAACATGCGCACCGCGGCCGGGTTGTTGTTGCCCAGCTCGCTGATGTTCAGTGCGTCACGCTCGATCGGCCCCCATGACTCCACTGTATCGTCGCCGGATATCCCTTCCACCACGGGTAGCTCGTGATTGCCGGCGGCGAAGAGTTCCTGCGCCTCGTCGGAGGCCAGGAACTCCAGGAAGCGAATGGCGTTATCGCGGTTGGGGGCGCCGTCCACGACCCCGGCGCCACCGACGTTCACGTGGACGCCGCGGTCCCCCTGATTCGGGAAGATGATGCCCACGCGCTCGGCAAGCTCACGGTCACGGGTGTCGTCGGAGTTCAGCATCCGTACGTAATAGTAGTGATTGGCAACACCGATCTCGCACTCGCCCGTGGCAACGCCGCGGATCTGGTCGGTATCCCCGCCCCGGGGTGGTCGGGCCAGATTGTCCACCACACCCTGCGCCCACGCTTCCGAATCTTCCTCGCCATGTACGGCGATCATGGAGGCCAGCAGCGACTGGTTGTAGATGTTGCTGGACGAGCGGATACACAGCTGGCCGTTGAAGCGTGGGTCGGCCAGGTCTTCGTAGGTCTCCAGCTCATCCGGATCAAACGCCTCCTTGTTATAGAACACCACGCGCATGCGCTGGCTGAATCCGAACCACAGCCCGTCCGGGTGGCGCATGGCCTCCGGCAGGCGCTCGCTCAGCTCCGCGGATTCGACGGCCTGGAAGATGCCGTCCTGCTCGGCACGCCAGAGCCGGCCGGCGTCCACGGTGATCAGCACGTCCGCCGGGCTGGCGGCGCCCTCACGACGGATTCGCTGGATCAGCTGGTCGGAATCCGCCTCGAGAACGCGCACGTCGATCCCCGTGCGTTCCGTGAACGCATCGTAAAGCGTGCGATCCTCGTCATAGTGCCGGGCTGAGTAGACAGTCACTTCATCAGCGAAGGCGGTGAGGGAGGCAGCCATGGTGGCCGCGGCAAGCGCGGCAGTCACGGCGTGGCGGGCAGAGGCGCTGGTCATTGGAACTCCATGAACCCGGAAACGATAACGGTTCGTATTCGCATTGAAGCGTAGTGGACACCGCCTCTGGTAGTGCTGTCAAGATGATGCGCTGCGCGTTTACAAATGATTCGCATTTACATACCATCGGGGAGACATCCCTCACCAGATGAGTCGAATCCATGGTTGCCACGCCGAGTTCCACGCATGCGGTTCAGTCTGCGTCGGAGAATGCGCCAGTCCTGGTGGTTGAGGGCGTTTCCCGGGCGTTCGGGAGTCTGGCGGCGGTGACCGACGTGGACCTCACCGTCCACCCCCACGAGGTGGTCTGTCTGTTGGGTCCTTCGGGCTGCGGCAAGACCACGCTGCTGCGCATCGCCGCGGGCCTGGAGTCGCTGCATCGTGGACGTGTCGCCATTGACGGGCAGACCGTGGCGGGCGAGGGGCGCCACGCGGTGCCGCCGGAGCGTCGCAGTGTGGGCCTCGTGTTTCAGGATTCGGCGCTGTTCCCGCACCTGTCCGTCGCGGACAACGTCGCCTTCGGGCTGACGGAGCGCTCCGGGCGCCGGCGGCACGAGCGGGTGCGTGCTCTGCTGGAACAGCTGCGCATCGGTCAGTACGAGGACAGTTTCCCTCATACCCTGTCGGGTGGTCAGCAGCAGCGCGTCGCGCTGGCCCGGGCGCTCGCGCCCGCGCCGCGGCTCATGCTGCTCGATGAGCCGTTCTCCAGCCTCGATGCGCGGTTGCGCAATCAGATCCGCGATGACACGTTGCACCTGCTCAAGGACAGCGGCACCGGTACGCTCATGGTGACCCATGACCCGGAAGAGGCGCTGTTCATGGCCGACCGAATCGCCCTGATGCGCGACGGGCGGATCGTGCAGGTCGGCACGCCCATGGAGCTTTACTGTCAGCCCCGTGACCCCTTCGTGGTGACTTTCTTCGGCGACGTCAACGAGTTCTTCGGCGAGGTCCGTGGCGGTACCGTGGAGACGCCGGTGGGTCACGTGGACGCAACGGGCATGGCCGACGGCACGTCGGTGCGCGTGATGATTCGGCCGGAGGCGGTGAACGTCACCGTCCAGGGTGAGCCGGATGGACGCCATGACCGCAGTCACGTGGTCATGTCCAAGCTGCTCGGAGCGAGCAGCCTGGTCCACCTCTGCGCCCATGACGCCGCCGGGGGCGAGTCCCATCTGCATGCCCGCATGCCGGGGGTTTTTCTGCCCGCACGCAACCAGCCCGTGGACATCCGGCTGGACCCGTCCCAGGCGTTTGTCTTTCCGCTCGATGAGCAGCAGGCGGGGGGGGCATCGTCCGCCCAGGCAGACGGCAGCCCGTTACGCGCCCAGGGCTGGAACTGACCGGCCGCTATTCAGAACGACCCGATCCGGCCGCGCGCCTATTCGCTGCTGCCCGGCCGCGCCCGCCGCATGGCCAGGCTCAACAGAATCACGGGGATGATCCCGACGATGACGATGGCCAGGGAGGATGTGGACGCCTGCGCCAGACGCTCATCGGAGGCGAGGTTGTGAGCCCGTACCGCCAGGGTGTCGAAGTCGAACGGCCGCAGGATGATGGTGGCCGGCAGTTCCTTCATGGCGTCCACGAACACCAGAATCCCCGCGGCCAGCAGGCTGCTGCGCATGATGGGCGTGTGCACGCGCCGCAGCGTACCGCCCGCGGTTTTGCCCAGCGTGCGGGAGGCCGCGTCCATGGTGGGGGTCACCTTGCCGAGGCTGGCTTCCACGGTGTTGAACGAGACCGCGAGAAAGCGGGCCACGTAGGCATAGACGAGAATGAACATCGAGCCCGACAGGATCAGGCCGAGATTCATGCCGAGCCAGTCGCTGGCGATGACGTTGAGCTGGCTGTCCAGCCAGCCCAGCGGGATCAGCACCCCGACGGCGATGACTGCACCGGGGATGGCGTAGCCCATGGCGGCGATCCGTGCGGCGCCGCGGGTAACGGGGCCAGGGTTGAGGCGTACGCCATAACTCAGGACCACCGAGAGCGCGACGGCAAACACGGCGGTCACCGCCGCCAGGGTCAGGCTGTTGCGGGCGAACTCCAGGAAGCGCGTCCCCAGCAGTGCGTCGCCCTGCTGGATACTCATGCTGCTCAGCAGCAGCGCGGGGCCGATGAAGCCGATCAGCACCGGCAGTCCGCAGGCGAGGATGGCCCCGATCCGGCTCCAGCCCCGCAGCTGGTATTCCGGCAGGGCCTGATAGCGGCTGGACGTATGGAAGTAGCGGCTGCGGCCCCGTGACCATCGCTCCAGCACCACCAGCACCAGCACGAACACCATCATGAAGGCGGCGAGCTGGGCTGCGGCCACAGGTTCGCCGAGCCCGAACCAGGTCCGGTAGATGCCGGTGGTGAACGTGTCCACGCCGAAGAACTGCACCGCACCAAAGTCGTTGAGCGTCTCCATCAGGGCCAGCGCGACGCCGCCAGCGAGGGCGGGCCGGGCCAGGGGCAGGGCGACCCCGGAGAACAGCCGCCAGGGTCCGCGGCCGAGGGTGCGCCCCACGTCCAGCACACAGACCGACTGCTCGAGAAAGGCGGCGCGGGCGAGCAGGTAGACGTAGGGGTAGAGCACGAACGTCATGAGCGTGGCCGCGCCGCCGAGGGAACGGATCTCCGGAAACCAGTAATCGTGACGGCTCCACTCGAACACTTCCCGCAGCCAGGTCTGCACCGGCCCGGCGAACTGCAGGAAGTCGGTGTAGGCGTAGGCGATCACGTAGGTGGGAACGGCGAGGGGCAGCAGTAGCGCCCATTCGAAGATGCGCTGGCCCGGAAACCGGCACATGACCACCAGCCATGCCGTGCTCGCGCCGATCACCAGCGTGCCGCAGCCGACCGTGACCAGCAGGAACAGCGTATTGCCCACGTAACGGGTGAGGACGGTATTGGAGAGGTGCGTCCAGATGCCGTCGGTCGGAATGACCACGTGCGCAAGCACCACGACCACCGGCAGCGCCACCAGGGCGGCGATCGCGAGCGTGAGCGCCTTCCACACATCCATCCGCGGGAGCAGTTCCCGGATCAGGGATGGGAGCCGGGCGCTGGCCATCGGCGGCAAGGGCGACCTCCTGTGGGCGTGGTTCGGCTGGCCATGGGCGGATGCCCGGCCGATCAGTGGTTGCAAATGATAACGGTTCACGCTTGGGTGTGCATCCGCTGCAGGCGCAATGGCGGGAGAAACCGGTCGGAAAGAATCCATTTCCTGTCGGAGAAGGGGCTTTCTCCACCGTCGGTGGCTGCGCTCCATGTGCGATCAAAAACCTGTTTAAAGTCTCTGTTTTTTAGGGGGTTTGTCTGGGTTTAAGGGCATGGTGGCCGGGCTGTTGAACGCCCATTCGGCCGGGCGTCGCTGCATGCACCCGTTACCGGGCAGCGGTTGCTACTGAACTCCAGCCGGCATACCCTTGCGGTTTAGATTTTGACCAGCGAAGCGGTTCAGGGGCGTTGCGCTACGGCGGCAACGCTCGGCCCGAACCGCTCGTCCGCCCGTGGTGGAGCCCCAATCCTGTGCTTCTGCTGCGGGCAGACGCGCCACGCAATCAGGAGGGTTCTGCGCAACCATGTTGCAGCGCACACCGTTGTACGAACGTCACAAGGCCGCAGGCGCCAAACTCGTGGACTTCGCCGGCTGGGAAATGCCTGTGAACTACGGCTCTCAGATCAAGGAACACGAGCAGGTGCGCACCGCCGCCGGCCTGTTCGACGTGTCGCACATGGGAGTGGTGGATGTCTCCGGTGCGGACGCGCTCGCCTTCCTGCGCCACATTCTGGCCAATGATGCGGCGCGCCTGAAAGAGCCGGGGCAGGCCTTCTACACCTGCATGCTCAACGACGAAGGCGGCATCATCGACGACCTGATCGTCTATTACCTTTCCGAGGGTCGCTACCGCATCGTGGTCAATGCGGCGCGGCGGGCCGAGGACATCGACTGGATCACCCGCCATGCCGAGCAGTTCGACGTGCGGGTTCGCGAACGGGCGGATGCCGCCATGATTGCCGTGCAGGGGCCGCAGGCGGAGCAGTGCCTGGGGCATGCGGTGGACGCGCGCCTCGAGCATCGGCTGAGCACATTGAAACCCTTCCGTGCCGTGGAAACCGGGGACTGGCTGATCGCCCGCACCGGTTACACCGGCGAAGACGGCTTTGAAGTGATTCTTCCGGCGCGCTCCGCCGTGGATCTCTGGGACCACCTCACGGCGGCGGGCGCCGCGCCCTGTGGTCTGGGCGCCCGTGACAGCCTGCGCCTGGAGGCGGGTCTGCACCTGTACGGCCAGGACATGGACACCACGACCACGCCGCTGGAAGCGGCGCTGGGCTGGACCGTGGCGTGGACGCCGGAAGACCGGGACTTCATTGGCCGCAGTGCGCTGGAGGCTCAGCGTGAAGCGGGCGTGCCGCGACGCCTCGTGGGCTTCGTGCTGGAGGGCCGGGGCGTGCTCCGGCACGGCCAGGCCCTGAGTTCCGAAGCCGGCGGCACCGGAGAAATCACGTCCGGCGGCTTCTCGCCGGTACTGGGCTGTTCCATCGCCATGGCGCGTATCCCCGCCGGCGATGACGGCCCGTGGACAGTCGACATGCGCGGACGGGCGCTGCCCGTGCGGCGGGTGAAACCGCCGTTCGTCCGCAATGGTCAAGCTTTCATTAATTGAACGACCCGGTTGTCGAGGGTCAGAAACTTAAGGGACGCAAACCAATGAGCAACGTACCCAGCGATCTGAAGTACGCATCGAGCCACGAGTGGGTCCGTCAGGACGACGACGGCACCGTGACCGTCGGCATCAGCGACCACGCCCAGGACGCCCTCGGCGATCTGGTGTTCGTGGAAACGCCGGAGATCGACCGCACCGTGGAAGCGGGAGAGGCCGTCGCCGTGGTTGAGTCCGTGAAGGCCGCCTCCGACGTGTACGCGCCGGTGTCCGGCACCGTCATCGACGCCAACGCCCAGCTCCAGGACGCGCCGGAACTGGTGAATACCGACGCCTACGGCGAAGGCTGGATCATGCGCATCAAGCTGGATGATCCGGACGCCCTGGAAGAGCTCATGGACGCCGACGCTTACGAACAGCTCATCACGGAAGAAGACGACGGGTGAGGTCTGTTTTTCAAAACGGAGGCGGGTAATACCATGCCGTTCATTCCACATACCGATGAAGACATCCGCCGCATGCTGGCGGAAGTGGGCGTCGACAGCATCAACTCGCTGTTCGACGAAGTGCCCTCGGACCTGATCGATCCCGGCCTGCCCGGCATCCCCGAAGGTGTCTCCGAGATGGAGATCACCCGGGAGATGAACGAGCGCGCCGCCAGCGACATGCTGGGGCCGTGTTTCCTGGGGGCGGGGGCGTACCGCCATCACGTCCCCGCGGCGGTGTGGGAGATCACCACCCGCGGCGAGTACTACAGTGCCTACACGCCCTATCAGGCCGAAGCCAGCCAGGGCACGCTGCAGCTCATCTACGAGTACCAGAGCATGATGTCCGGGCTGATGGGCATGGATGCGTCCAACGCATCCCTGTACGACGGCGGCTCCGCACTGGCCGAGGCCGTGCTCATGGCCGTGCGCGCCAACCGGAAATCCAAATCCGGTCGCATCCTCGTGCCGGACACGGTCAACCCGATGTACTGCGATGCCACTCGGACCATCGTCGGCAACCAGGGCATCACCCTGGAGACAGTGGCCAGCAACGCTGAAACAGGTGCCGTGGACGTCGAGACGCTGGAGCAATGGGAGGGCGAGGACATCGCTGCGCTGGTCATTCAGCAGCCCAACTGGTTCGGCCGCCTGGAGGAAGCACAGGCGCTCACCGACTGGGCCCAGCGCAACGGCGCCCTGGTCATCGCGGTAGTCAATCCCACTGCCATGGCGGTGCTGACACCTCCCGGGGAGTGGGGCGAGAACGGTGCCGACATCGCCTGCGGCGAGGGGCAGCCCCTGGGGATCCCGCTGTCGTCGGGCGGCCCGTATTTCGGCTTCATGTGTTGCCGCAAGGCGCATGTGCGACAGATGCCGGGTCGTATCGTGGGCCGTACCGTGGATCTGGAAGGTCGCACCGGTTACACGTTGACTCTGCAGGCGCGGGAGCAGCACATCCGGCGCAACAAGGCCACCTCGAACATCTGCACCAACCAGGGCCTGATGGTGACCGCGGCGACGATCTACCTGTCGCTCCTCGGTGCCGAGGGGTTGGAGCGGGTGGCGGGGCACTGCCACGCCAACACCCGCAAGCTCACCGAGCGCCTGGCCGGCATCAAGGGTGTCAGCCTGCGTTTCGACGGCCCCTACTTCCATGAGCGCGTGGTCGAGCTGGACCGGCCGGCCGAGCCGGTGTTCCAGCAGCTCGCGAGCCAGGGCATTCTGGCGGGTTATCCGCTGGGCCGTCACGACAAGCGCCTGAGCAATGCCCTGCTCGTTTGCGCGACCGAGACGGTGACCGACGCCGATATCGATCGCTTCGCGGACGCCCTGAGCCACGCGCTGGCCAAGGCCGCCTGAGCAACCGGAGGTTCTACCGTGAGTCAGGAATCGCTGATCTTCGACCTGGGTCGCAGCGGGCGCTATGCCCGCGCCCAGGCGCCGGCGGAACACGCCGATCTGGCCGACATTCCGGCCGAGTTCCGGCGCAAGCAGCGCGCCGTGATGCCCGAAGTCTCGGAGTTGCAGGTGGTGCGTCACTACACCCGCCTGTCGCAGAAGAACTTCTCCATCGACACCAACTTTTACCCGCTGGGCTCGTGCACCATGAAGTACAACCCGCGAGCCTGTAACAGCCTGGCCATGCTGCCCGGCTTTCTGGATCGCCACCCTCATGCGCCGGACAGCACCGGGCAGGGTTTCCTGGGGTGTCTGTACAACCTCCAGGAGATGCTGGCGGAAGTCACCGGCATGAAGACCGTGTCGCTGGCCCCCATGGCCGGCGCGCAGGGTGAGTTTGCCGGGGTGGCCATGATCCGGGCCTACCACGACGCGCGCGGTGACGATGGCCGCACCGAGATCATCGTCCCGGATGCCGCCCACGGCACCAACCCGGCGACGGCCGTCATGTGTGGCTACAAGGTGCGGGAAATCCCCACCGCCGCCGACGGGGACGTTGACATGGCGGCGCTGCAGGAGGCCGTCGGACCCCAGACCGCCGGCATCATGCTCACCAACCCGTCCACCGTGGGCGTGTTCGAGCGTCGCATCCAGGAGATCGCCACGCTGGTCCACGAGGCGGGCGGGCTGCTGTACTACGACGGCGCCAACCTTAACGCCATTCTCGGCAAGGTGCGCCCCGGCGACATGGGCTTTGATGTCATCCACATCAATCTGCACAAGACCTTCTCGACGCCCCACGGCGGCGGCGGGCCGGGTGCCGGGGCCATCGGTGTGGGCGAACGGTTGCTGCCGCACACGCCGATTCCCCAGGTCGGCGAGGACAACGGCCAGTACTACTGGCGCACCGAGAAGGACATCCCGCAGACCATCGGTCGCCTGTCGGCGTTCGGCGGCAACGCCGGCGTGCTTCTGCGTGCCTACGTGTACGCCCGCATGCTGGGCCGCGAGGGCATGACGCGCGTGGCCGAGTACTCCACGCTCAACGCCAACTACCTGATGACCCGCCTCAAGGCGGAGGGCTTCCAGGTCTGGCTGCCGGAGCGGCGGGCGAGTCACGAGTTCATCATCAGTCTCAAGGGCGAGGCCAAGGAGCTGGGCGTGACCGCCGGCGACTTCGCCAAGCGCCTGCTGGACCTGGGGTATCACGCCCCGACGGCCTATTTCCCGCTGCTGGTTCCGGAGTGCCTGCTGATCGAGCCCACGGAGACGGAGACCGTGGATGATCTCGACGGCTTCGTGCAGGCCATGGTGACCATCCGCGAAGAGGCCCGTCACGACAAGGAGTTCGTCAAGGGCGCACCCTACAACATGCCGGTGCGGCGCCTGGACGAGGTCAAGGCGGCCAAGGAACTGGATCTGAAATGGCAGGGCGAGGCCAGCTGACGCTGGCCCGCCGCCACGCCCCCCATCTCTGCGCTCGGAGGCCTCCGGCTCGCGGGGGAACGGGCGTGGCATGCCAGCCGTCCGGCGCGTCCGGCCGATCGATTTCATTAGCAAGAGGGGAGAGCAACACATGTCCGCACTGATCAGCGGTTCCGTTGCGTTCGATACCATCATGGTCTTCCGGGACCGTTTCAAGAATCACGTGCTGCCCGAGCAGGTGCACATCCTCAACGTCGCCTTCCTGGTGGACGAGCTGCGGCGCGAGTTCGGCGGCTGTGCCGGCAACATCGCCTACAACCTGATGCTACTGGGTGAGCGCGGCCTGCCGCTGGCCACCGTGGGCAAGGATTTCGACAAATACAGCGAGTGGATGAAGGACTGGGGCGTGCCGCAGGACTACGTCCGCCGCTACGACGACCAGTACTGTGCCCAGGCGTATATCACCACCGATCTGGACGACAACCAGATCACCGCCTTCCACCCGGGCGCCATGAACATGGCCCACGAGGTGAGCGTGCCCACCAACGAGGGCGCGAAGATCGGCATCGTGGCGCCGAACGGCCGTGACGGCATGATCGCCCACGCGCAGCAGTTCGCCGATGCCGGCATTCCGTTCATCTTCGATCCGGGCCAGGGCCTGCCCATGTTCAATGGCGAGGAGCTCCTGGACTTCGTCAACAAGGCTACCTACATGGCGGTGAACGACTACGAGTCCCGCATGGTTCAGGATCGCACCGGCCTGAGCATGGATGACCTGGCGAAGAAACTGGATGCGCTGATCGTCACCCGCGGTGGTGAGGGATCGGACATCTATGCCAATGGCGAAACCATCCACGTGGACGCCGTGAAGCCCGAGGACGTCCTCGACCCCACCGGCTGTGGCGACGCCTACCGTGCCGGCATCCTGTACGGTCTGATCAAGGGTCTGGACTGGAAGACCACCGGTCAGATCGCCTCGCTCATGGGCAGCATCAAGGTGGCCCGCTCCGGCACCCAGAACCACCACTTCACGCTGGAGCAGTTCAAGGGCTGGTACAAGCAGGCCTTCAGCGAGAGCTTCTGAGGCTTCTGTCTCCGCACGAAAAAGCCGGCCCGA
>SLBZ01000010.1 GCA_007126095.1 Aquisalimonas sp. | reverse complement strand
TAGCCAGCGCCGATCCGCGGGTTCACGAACAGGGATGTTGCCGTGAGGTCTTCCTCGCGGAGTTCGTAACGCTGCCCCTCGACGCCGAAGTCGGCGCCAACGGAGCCGTAGAACGCGCCCAGGAGATGCCGGCGATACTCGATGCCGGTACGCAGGCGAAAGGCCATGCCACCCTCGACCTCGTCCCCCTGAAACGTGCCGTCACCGAGCACACCGATACCGATGTCCACGCTGGTCCACATGCCATGCAGGGAGGCGTTGTTCCGCAGAAAGGCGAAATCGGCAACGAAACCCAAATCCAGGTACGTGGGCTCGCCGGCGTCGGTGTCCTCGCCATTGGTCAAGGTCGAGGTTTCCTGTCCGACACCGAAACGCCCGAAGACGCCCGTGTACGGGATCTCGCGGACCTGGTCGTAGGCGTCCGCACCGGCGTCCACCACCAGGTCGGCGCGGGTCGTGGTGCGCTCGTCTTCGGGCAAAGCGAGGCACGAGTCCCCCACATCCCGGACCCGGCCCCAGCCCATGTCCTCACGCTCACCGTCAATGACGCGCGTCACCCGCACAACGGCGCCGGGGCGGAGGTTTTCCTGATTGCCCACCGTCATCTCCACGGCGCCGTTGTCGGCCGACAGGGCCGGCGCGGCCACGGTGAAGGCGTCATCGTCTTTCAGACGGACATTCAGCGCCGTCACCGTGTCACCGAAGGAGGCGGCGTAAGCCCGCTGGAATATGGCCTGGGCATCGCTCCGGCGGGGGCGTGAGCGCGTCGTGACCGAGGCACTGCCGGAGATCTGCTGCGCCCACGCTTCCATGAAATTGCCCGGCTCGGTGTCGATGACGTTGTAGACCTCGAACTGCTCGCCGTCGAAGGCGAACACGGCCAGCCGGGTGTGTACCGGGGCGCTCAGCGACGTGCGGTAGACGTAATACGTGGTGCCGTCGGCCCGTTCGCGCTGGATCTGCTGGATGGTGAACCGGCCGCCGCGAATCGGCGGAATATGGTAGGCGAAGGTGTACGCGGAACTCAGCAGCCCCTCCAGCACGTCGGCCGGAATGCCCGCTTCCCTGGCACGCTCCTCGATGAAGCGCGTCTGCTCCTCCCGCGGCATCTCGTCGTACCGGGCCTGACGGGATGCCGCCATCAGTTCCGCCAGCGGGTCCGCAATCTGGTCGTTGAGATAGCCTTGCAGGTGCGTGGTGAACGCCTCTAGGTCACCGCCGGCCGGGAACTGGTAGGCATCGACCCAGGCGTCGTCGATCTCGGTGACGTCCGTGGCGGTCTCGATGCGCGTGCCGTCGGCGGAGAGCATCAGGCGGTCGTAGCGCGCGGGGATAATGGCCGGCATGTTATCGGCCAGCACCGCATCCGCAAGCCCCTGGGGTAACGACACCGACCACGCTCCACCGTCACGGCAGTCCCGCTCGTGCGGGCAGTAGCGCACCGGGAACCGGTAGCTGGTCTCTTCCAGCCCGACGGAATTGATCCCGAGAATGGCCTGACGTTCAGACTGCTCGAGTTCGCCACTCTCGACGACATCCACGCCGTTATCGTCACCGATGGCAATGCTACTGCCCGCTATCAACAAGCCGGCACCCAGACACAGGCGCCGCAGCCCACCCTCACTCACATTCATAGGTGCCCCATACAATCGTTCGTTCTGGTTTTCTCAGCCGCTGCCAGCAGCATTCTTCGTTGAATGCGAGCGCGCATTCCCCCGTGGTGGTTCCTGGCTGGCAGTCCTGCCGCGCCGTATACCGGCGTCTGTTTGCTTATGGACAGCGACGCTGGTGTTCCCGCAACACCGGTGTCGCAAAATAGAGACTATCCACCGCGCGACGGGATGGAAAGGGGATCCGGAGAGCAATCGCAAGGCTTGCGACACGGGTCACAAATCAGAAACGCACCCATGTCGCTGCGCCGATTTACTAGTATGAGGCCGGCGGCCATCGCCGGGGGTACAGCCCCTTCAGACGTTGAAACGGAAGTGGATGACATCGCCTTCGTGGACGATGTACTCCTTGCCTTCCAGGCGTGTCTTGCCCGCGCTCTTGGCGCCCGCTTCGCCGCCACAGGCGATGTAATCATCGAAGCCAATCACTTCGGCACGGATGAAGCCGCGCTCGAAGTCCGTGTGGATCCGGCCGGCGGCCTGGGGCGCGGTATCGCCCTTGAGAATGGTCCAGGCGCGGACCTCCTTGGGCCCGGCGGTGAAGTAGGTGCGCAGGCCAAGCAGATCGTAGCCGGCCCGGATCAGGCGGTTCAGTCCCGGCTCGTCCAGCCCGTACTCGGCCAGAAACTCGTCCCGGTCCGCTTCGTCGAGCAGCGACAGCTCCGCCTCGATGGCGGCGCACAGGACCACCACACCGGCCTGCTCCCGCTCGGCCATCTCGCGCAGCCGGTCCAAATGGGCGTTGTTGTCGAAGCCGCCCTCGGTGACGTTGGCCACGTACAGCACGGGCTTGGCCGTGAGCAGGTGGAACTCCCGCACCAGGGCCTGCTCCTCCGGTTCCAGGTGCAGCATGCGCGCCGGGTCGCCCTCGGCAAGATGGTCCCGCAGGCGCTTGAGCACATCTCGACGGCGCATGGCTTCCTTGTCGTTGGACTTGGCCTGTCGCTCCGCCTTCTGCAGCGCCTTCTCGACGCTGTCCAGGTCCGCCAGCACCAGCTCGGTGTTGATGGTTTCCACGTCGTCCACCGGGTCCACCCGGCCGGCCACGTGGTGGACGTCGCCGTCCTCGAAGCAGCGCACCACGTGCGCGATGGCGTCGGTCTCGCGGATGTTGGCGAGAAACTGGTTCCCGAGCCCCTCTCCCTGGGAGGCGCCGGAGACCAGACCGGCAATGTCCACGAACTCCATGGTGGTTGGCAGCACGCTCTCGGGACGCACGATCTCCGCGAGCTGGTCGAGGCGCGGGTCGGGCACCGGAACAATGCCCACGTTGGGATCGATGGTGCAGAACGGGTAGTTCTCAGCCGGGATCTCGTTGCGGGTCAGTGCGTTGAAAAGGGTCGATTTACCCACGTTGGGCAGGCCGACGATGCCACATTTGAAGCCCATGACGCCTCTCGATTGGTCGGTGGAATCAGCTCTCGGGTTTTCGCGAGTGAAGCCGCTGCACGGCCTTGTCGGCGTTGCCTTCGAACACCAGTGTCATGGCGTCGGCGGCCTCGTCGACCGCTTCGTCAATTGCGCGGCGATCCCCGGGGGACGGGCGGCTCAGCACGTAAGGCACCACGTCGTCGGCGTGGCCGGGATGGCCGATACCGATGCGCAGTCGCTGGAACTCGCGCGACCCGAGGGCTCGAATGGTATCCCGCAGACCGTTGTGCCCCCCGTGCCCGCCACCACGCTTCCAGCGGACCGCGCCCGGGGGCAGATCCAGCTCGTCGTGCGCGACCAGTACGGCCTCCGGGGGAATGCGGTAGAAATTGGCCACCGCGGCAACGGCCTGGCCACTGCGGTTCATGAAGGTCAGCGGTTTGAGCACGTGACAGCGCACACCGGCAATCTCCACCCGCGTCGCTTCACTACGAATACGGGGTTCCTGCCGAAAGGCGCCGCCACAACGCCGGACCAGTTCGTCAACGAACCAGAATCCGGCGTTGTGGCGCGTGCCAACATACTTGTCACCCGGGTTTCCAAGCCCGACGATGAGCTGGATCGCGGTCTGCTCACTGGCCATAGCGGAAACCCGTGGTGGTCTGCAGGCGATCAGCCCTTGTCTTCGTCACCTTCGTCGGCGGAGCCGGCATCCTCACCGCCGCCGGCGTCTTCACCGGCGTCGCCGGCATCGGCAGCGGATTCCTCGGCTGCCTCTTCCTCGTCGTCTTCGGCCTTGGCGGCACGCGGCTGCACGATGCTGACCACCGGATGGTCGTGGTCGTGCTCGTCACCGCCATGGGCGAACGCTTCCAGCTCCACGCCCTTGGGCACGTCGAGCTGGGACAGGTGCACGGAATCGCCGATATCCAGGTCGGCCAGGTCCACTTCCAGGTACTCCGGCAGATCCTTGGGCAGGCAGTTGATGGCGACCTCGATCATGTCCTTGTGGATCACGCCACCGGCCTTGACGCCCTTGCAGGTGTCCTCGTTGAGGAAGTGCACCGGCACCTGGGTGGTCAGCTTCTCGTTGGCCTTGATTCGCATGAAGTCCAGGTGCATCACCAGATCCTTGTAGGGATGGCGCTGCATGTCTTTCAGCACGGTCTGCTGCTTCTTGCCGTCCACCTCGAGCGTGATGATCTGCGAGAAGAACGCCTCCCGCTCCATGAGCTTGGTCAGCTCGAACAGGCTCACCTTCAGCATTTCCGGCTTCTTGCCGGCGCCATAGACAATGGCCGGCACGGTCTTGACCTTACGCAGGCGGCGGCTCGCACCCTTCCCTGCGTCCGTGCGCGGCTCGGCACTCAGTTTCAGTTCAACGGACATGATTTCGTCTCCATAACGAATGAAACCCGAACCTCTCCGCGACCAGAGAGGATCGGGTGAAAGAAAACCTGTTGACACCGTAGGAGCGGCGCGAGCCGCGAC
>SLBZ01000142.1 GCA_007126095.1 Aquisalimonas sp. | reverse complement strand
TAGGGTGGACCTTCAGGTCCACCATCTTGGCTGAACTGGTGGACCTGAAGGTCCGCCCTACGGGTCTCGTACCCGGACATCTCCCCCTTCCTCGTCCAGCTACCCATCGGCACGGGCCTCGACAATGCGTTTGATGTTCACGCCTTCGACGCGCATGTGCTCGCGCACGGCGTCGAGGTCCTTGGCGTTCGCCCGACGGGCCAGAGGCCCCAGCCTGAGATGGATCTCGGCGATGAACTCACACCCGCCGGGCTGCGGCTCCATGCGAAACAGCATGCGTGGCAGGAAGAACCGCATGAGCCAGAACGTGGGCGCGAACTCGATGTACCGCCCCGGGGTAACACGGGTGAACTCGACGCGCTTCTTGAACAGCTTCCCGCGGATGTACTCCTCGAAGTAGAAGACGTTGCCTTCCTGCAAGCCACGACCGGACACCCATTGAAAAACGACATGGTCCGGATGCCACTCCAGGTAGTTGCTCTCCATGTCTTCGAAGAACCCGAAGACGGCCTCCGGCGCCGCCTCAATCTTCACTGAATCTCGCAGAATCACCGTCGATCTCCTTTCGACTGACTCCATGACCATAGCGCCCGGCCGCCCCGCCCGCAAAGAGTCCTTTGCGACCTTCTAGTTCCAATCGATTCCAGCAAGCGCCCGCGGAGGCGAACAAGCCGACGGCGGTTCCGCGACACCGGTGGTTGGCCGTAGGCGGCACAGTAGGGCGCACACCGTTTGAGCACGCGGAGGGATGGCTCATGGCGTCGTTCTTCCTCACATCCGACCCACTCCCCGAACAGGCGCGTAACGAGCGCGTCTACCGAGGCGATCTGATTGTCTTCCGGGGTTCTGCGGCCGTGGCGGACCTCGTGGGTGCACTGCAGGCGATCTGCCGGCAGCACCTGGGTGCCGATCCGGAGTCGGTTCATGAGCGGTTCCCGGAGGCGGCGGTCAACGCCGCGGCTCAGGCGCTACGGGACGAAATCGCCGCCGATGACACGGTGACCGCGATGCTGCGCACGGCACTTCAGGCCGTGGGCGTGCGCATCGACGACACCTACGGCGACGGGCTGGAGCTGCGGGTCCAGAGCGCATCCAGCGGCAGCGGTGGGCGCCTGATCAGCCCGCTGGGCGTGCACCGGGACACCTGGGGGTCGAACATCATGGCGCAGACCAACTGGTGGGCCCCGGTGTGGCCGACCACGCCGGAGCGCACCATCGCCTTCTTCCCGGCCTATTTCGAACGCCCCGTGCCCAACACCAGCGCGGGCTGGGATTTCGGCAAGCTGCTGCGCCGCCTGAAGGCGGATGGGCCAGACACCGACTACCCGCTGCTGCCACTCGCCGCCGAGCCCCCGGGCTGGGAGGAGGCGATGCCCGTGAGCATCGAGCCCGGCGACCTGCTGTGCTTCTCCGGCGCCCACCTGCATGCGTCGGTGCCGAACGCCACGGAGCGGACACGGCTATCATTCGAGCTGCGCACGGCCAACCGGCCGGACGTGCAGGCCGGCCGGGGCGCACCGAACGTGGACGGGACTCCCGTGCGCACCACCTACCAGCTCTTCCGGGGACTGAACCACGGCGAACGGCTGGGCTCCCTGGAGTAACACCACCGGCCGTGGCTGTAGGGTGGACCTTCAGGTCCACCATCTTGGCTGGACTGGTGGACCTGAAGGTCCACCCTACGGGCCCTACGGCCGGCGGGGTTACGGGCCGTCGGCGTCGTCCCCGCGGACGATCTCCACCAGCGCATTCAGGGCGTCGCTGGCGGTGAAGATGCCGAGAAACTGCCCGTCATCATCCGTCACGATGACGCTGCCGACCTTCTGGTCCGACATGGAGTAAGCCACTTTGTCCAGGGGCGTGCTGGCAGCGACCGTGAGCGGGTCCTCCGCCATGATATCCGCGGCGCACACCTGGTGCTTCGCCGACGAGTCCAGCCCCAGCACGACGCGCACGTCCCGGTCGCTGACCACGCCCACCGCCGTATCACCACGCAGCACGGGGAGGTGGCGAATGCCGTGCCTGTCCATCAGCGCACGCAGTTCGTCGATGGTCATGCCCTCGCTCGCCGTCACGGGATCGGGCGTGGTGAACTCCTCAACCGGCATTTTCCTTGACGTCATGTTGGCCTCCTTTAGCCGAAGTCAGGGCACAATTCCAATGCCCCTCCAGTCTACCAAACGGCCATCACCGGGATGGTCGCCTCGCGCCTGAACACAATAACCGCACTCGCCCCGGAAACCGGCACTCACCCCGTGCGTGATTGATCGTCGCCGCCGTTCTCCGCGATCAGGTTCATCACCAGTCGCACCATCAGATCCTTGGCCTTGGGGTCACTCTCGGCGATGAGCAGAGTGAGTGCCGTCAGTCCCTGCTCGTTCAGGGTCAGGCGCATGCCTTCCTGGCGGAGATAGAGCAGGAACAGGAAGGCACCCGAGCGCTTGTTGCCGTCGGAGAAGGGGTGATTCTTGATCACGAAGTAGAACAGATGAGCGGCGCGCTCCTCCCGCGTCCTGTACAGCGCCTCGCCGAACATGCTCTGTTCCAGATTGCCCAGAATCGAGGCCAGTCCGTCGCCCCGGTCCCGGGCGAACAGCTCCGTCGCCTCGCCCCGTTCCCGTAGCTCTCCGGCCAGGGCATCCAGTGCATGGCGCGCTTCATCGAAGGCGAGCACCCCACGAGCGGGCCGGGCACCGGGCGGCACACCCAAGGCGCCTTCGTCGTAGTCCTGTAGCAGGCGCCACGTGCGGGCGTAGCCAAGGATCAGGCCCACCACCTCCTGCCCCACATCCGGAACCGGTTCCTGCCGCCTGAGCGTCTCGCCAAGCAGCTCCACAGCCTGCTCAAGCTCGGCGAGTCCCCGCTGAGCCAGGCGATGCTCGCTGACGCTGTAGCCCTGGGTGAGGTGTTCGCGCAGAACGCGGGTGGCCCACTGGCGGAAGCGGGTGGCTCGCAGCGAGCTGACTCGGTAGCCCACGGCGATCACAGCGTCCAGATCGTAGTGCTTCAGCCGCCGCCTGACTTGGCGCTGACCCTCCCGGCGAACTACCGAGAATTCCTCGGTCGTTGTCGATTCACTCAGTTCCCCATCGGCATAGATATTCTTCAGGTGCAGGCCGATGTTGTCCGTGGAAGTGTCAAAAAGCTCGCCCATCTGGCTCTGGGTCGCCCAAAGGGTCTCGCCTTCCAGCCGTACTTCAACAGGACACGTTTCATCCTCGAAAATAACGATCTCACCCATGCCGTCTCTTCGCTGTAGGGCCCCCAAAGTCCAGCACATTTGTACAGATTCCCGGTATGTCCGCCAATGGCTGCCAATACGCGCTACCCACAGCATCAGTGACCAGCCCCCTGATGACTAAGCTCCATGCCGATATGGTCCGTCAAGGGGCTAACAATCTCAGTGGGCTGCCATCTCAAAATCTGTACGCATTCCAAGCGCGGCTGCTCGAGTGCAAGCAACATACTGGGATGAGCGCTCGGAGGTAGCCCGACGAGCTATCTTGGCAAGTTCACGACGGATGTATCCGTGAGTTCCAATTGCTACTTCCTTCTCTCAATTGATTCCAGCAAACGCCCGAACGTGCCCTCGTCCAGCTTCCTCGTGGAGAGATGCATGAACCCATGATCATCGTCTTCGTTAGCGATAATCGCAACACGCGCGCCACCTTCCTGAATACCCGCAAAAATGGTCGCTTTGCCGCGCGTGAGGAACTTCAGTTCCTGCGCACAGAGCCCGCTTGCGTATTCCCGGGCAAACTCGCCTGCCTCGTGTGACGGCAACTCGTCGTCTGGAGTCTTGAATGCCCACTCCAGAAACTGGGAAACCGTGGTATCGCCGATGGCTGGATCCAGTTCAGAGCGCGTGACCTCCCGGAACGCAATGCGCGCTTCGCCCTCGTAGTCAAGGATCATCACGACATTGTTATGGACCAGCCGGGACGGCGCATCCGGCACGGAAACACTCAATTGCGGATTGACGCGGAGCTCGATGCCCTCTAGAGGCTCCGAGCTCCCCAGGCCGTCGACAGGCTTAGCGGTCGCGTCACACGCATTACCGGACACGCCGGCAGGAAACGCGGATGCGACGAAGAAGACGAGGAAAAACGAGATGCCACGAATAGCCAGAATGCGTCCATGCATTGGTCTGATCCTCCCTGAATAGCCAATAAACTAGCAAGGTGCACCGAGGCAGGCAATGCATCAAGAAGGGAGTTCAGGGCCTTGGCTCGGCATGATGCGTAGGGTGGACCTTTAGGTCCACCATCCATGCTTCCATAAGACGCCGGGGCCTGCAGAGAGTTTGATGGTGGACCTGAAGGTCCACCCTACGGGTATACGGGCGTGGGCTGCGGCGAACTTATGTTGGATTTACAGCGTGGTCACCAGTTCCCCGATGACTCGCAGCTCGGTGGCGACATCTTCAGTCAGCTCGATGTCCTGGTAGCCGAAAAGACGACTCTCCGGCTTCAACACGATTCGGGTGTGGTACCACTCGCCATCGTCACCCGCCGCCTTCTCGCTGCGGTAGCGCTTCAGGGTGTAGC
>SLBZ01000102.1 GCA_007126095.1 Aquisalimonas sp. | reverse complement strand
TATGGGGGTTCGTCACCAGGCGTTCGTAGCTCACCAGCATCACGCGCGGGTCGCCCGCGATCCCGGTATCGCACAGCAGACGATTGCGGGTATACCAGAACAACGCCACGCGTGAGGCATCGTTCATCCCGGGGTAGTGGAGCTCGCGGAGTCGGGCGTGGGTTTCGCGGGACATCCCCTTGCCCATCCAGACATGGGAGTCCGGATCGTCGACCAGTGCCGAAACCTGATCGGGCACCTTGCTGAACGACCGCAGCGACGAATTCACCGCGTCGTCGTAGTGGCGCACGACCCAGATCACGCGCGCGGGCGCGAACCGCTCCATCAGCCACGGCAGGCGGTCCATTTCGCACAGAGCCTTGATCACGAACACCGGCGCCCTTGCACGGACGATGAGGTTGTCGATGGTCTCCGGCGAGCGCATCAGGTACTCGTCGAACGCCCTGGGGTCACGCTCGTGATAAACGGTCGTGTCGTAGCTGCGGTCGAGAATGTTCATCACCATATTGGTTCCCGAGCGCTGCGCTCCTACGACGAATGCATGGAGTCCCGGCCGCACTCCTTGCGTCAAAGCCCGCCAAGTCTGCACCGATTCCTTTGTCTTTCTTGCCATAGCGCGCCGGAACCGGCGTCGCGCGCGTTGCAAGAGCGGCTGATTCATGGCCGTGAGACTCCTTCTACCCGCGGCTGCTCACACCCGGCACTGGCGGCACCCGCTGCACCGCTCAGCAACGCCACCAGGGCGTCGACACGACCGTCCCAGGCATTCTCCCGGGCATGGCTGCGAATGGCATCACGATCCCACCGACGGCCCAGGGCGGCGTGTAGTTCGCAGACCAGCGCCTCCCGGTCACCAAAGGGAATCACGGTGCCCAACTCCTCTCTGACGACGACGCCCGCATTGCCACCCACATCCGTGGCCACAACCGGCACGCCGCACGCCATGGCTTCCAGCAGGACATTGGCCCAGCCCTCGTTGCGGGAGGCAAGAACGAAGACGTCAGCGGCGGACAAGGGCACATGCAGCGCATCGGGCGGCACAACCCCGAGAAAGTGCACGCGTTGCTCCAGCCCAAGGGACCGTACCTGTGCCTCCAGCCGCCCGCGCCAGTCGCCCTCGCCGCTACGGCCACCCACTACCAGGTAGTGCAGTTTCGGGTGCTCCGCGACGAGGTCGGGAAGCACATCAATCACTCGGTGAAATCCCTTGCGCTCGGTCAGGCCGCCGACGGTGATCAGCACGTCGGCATCATCCGGCAGCCCCAGGGTGCGCCGGGCCTCGCCCCGGGGAATCGGGGCGAACAGATCCGGGTCGACGCCATTGCCAACCACCGTCAGCCGTTCATCGGCGACGCCCTGACCGCGGGCCCAGTCGGCAAGGCTGCCGGCGACACCAATGACGCGGGCGGCAGCCCGCAGGGCGCGCCGCTGCAACCGGCCCCGGACTGCTGCAGCGCCAATGCGCGGCTCGGTGCCCCGCAATGTCACGGTGAACGGCACCCGCAGCCACCGCGCGATCACGCATGCGGCGTGGCCGTCCGGGTAACCGAAATGGGCGTCGATCAGATCCAGCTTCCCGGCGCGGCGTAATCTGGAAAGCAGCGGCATCGAGCAAACCGCCATGCTGATGCTGTCCAGTGACCGGCCCAGCAGCGGCAGCGCCAGGAAGCGGGGGCGGTGGATTTCGACCCCGTCTCGCCATTCATGCGATGCACCGCCCGGTCGATACCCGGGACGGAGCCACCGCAGCACCCCCTGGCCGGGGAACCAGGGCTGGGGCGATACCACTATCACGGGCAACTGCCCGGCCACGCGCTTCATGCGTTCATGGATGAAGATCCCGGCGGTCGGCTGTTCCGTGCTGGGATAAAGGCTTGCGAAGACGACAACGGCAGGGTTCACGGCGCCACCCCTTCCAGGGACAGACGCCCGTAGACGTCACGGTACCGCGCCACACTGGCCCGCCAGTTCCGCTCGTGTTCGACGAACGCGCGTCCGGCCGCCCGCAGCGCCGGCCAGGTGTCGCGTTGGTCCAGGAGGCGCAGCACGGCCTGTGTCAGGGCGCGGGGGTTTCCCGCCGGGAACAGGATCCCGGTGTCGCCATCGCGGATCAGCTCTCGGTGTCCACCGACGTCGGACGCCACCATCAGGTGCCCCTGCGCCATGGATTCCAGCGGTTTCAGCGGGGTGACCAGCTCCGTGAGGCGGATCGACCGGCGGGGATACACCAGCACGTCGATCAGGTCGTAATAACGCTGAACCTCCTCATGGGGGACGCGGCCGGCGAAAACAACCGCATCCTCGACCCCGACCGTGCTGGCGAGCTGCCGCAAGGCATGCTCCTGCCGGCCTCCGCCCACGAGCAGAAGGCGCGTATCCGGGCGCTGCCGCAGGATCCCGGGCAGCGCCTCGATGAGGATGTCCAGCCCTTCGTAGCCGTAGAACGACCCGATAAACCCGAGCGTCAGGCCCTCGCTTAGCCCGTATCTGGTTCGCAGCTCCTGATCAGGAGCCTGCCGCAGCCGGAAGCGGTCCACGTCCACAGCGTTGGGAATCACGGTGACGCGGTGGGCCGGAATGCCCCTGTTGATGATGTCCTGCCGCAGGCCTTCACAGATGGTCGTCACGGCATCGGCCCGCTTCAGCGCCCAGGTCTCCAGCGCCCTGGTCAGCCGATACCGGAGCGCGCCCTCGCGGGTTGCGCCATGATCCACGGCGGCGTCCTCCCAGAAGGCCCTTACTTCATAGACCACGGGGATGTTCAGGTGCCGCCCGACGCGCAGCGCCGGGATCGCGTTCAGGGCCGGGGAATGGGCGTGGATGATGTCCGGCTCCACTTCCTCTGCCACGTCCATCAGGCGGCGCGTCAGCGTATCCATCAACCGCCACTCGCGCACCCCGCTCATGGTATCGCCGCCCGCCCAGGGCGTCCGGTAGAAACGCCAGCCATCGACATCTTCACACAACGCGTCCGTCACCCCCTGTTTCGGGCTGGTGAGGTGAAATGTCTCCCAGCCAAGCCGGTTCTGCTCGTGCAGAATTGACAGGGTGCGGAAGGTGTAACCGCTGTGCAGGGGCAGGGAGTGATCCAGCAGGTGCAGGATCCGCGGCGGGCGGGTTGCCTCCCGGGAAGGAGCTGGTATCGGTTCAGCCATGGAAGCTCTCCCTGTACAGGGCACCGGGGCCGGTATGCTCGACCACCTGGCGGATGCGCTCGATCTGCCCGGCCTCAAGGCGCTCGCGCCAGCGATCCACCTCACGGGCGGCATCACGGTAGACGCTGTAGTAGGCATCGCCGTCGGCGGAGACGCTCGAACCGAGGAACGCCTCGATGGCGGGCTCCCAGTCCATGCCGGCGAACTCGATCATGCGGCGCGCCTCGGGCAGCGGGTCCAGACAGATGTCCTCGTAACGAACCGTGCAGGCGTTGTCTAGTCCGTTCAGCTCATCCATGGCCTTCTCGTTGAACAGGACCCAGCGCCACGCCAGCCGGCTGATCGCATCCATGGACTGCAGACGCTCCAGCGTCAGGCCGTGACGCTGCGCCTGGGGCGTCTCGCACAACATGGCGAAGAGATCCCAGTCCTGGCTTGAGGGGCAGTCATCGCTGAACTGCCCGGTCGCCTCCCCCCGCAGCACTGACGCGATCTGACCGCAGGGGTGACGCAGCAGATGGATGACCCGAAGCCGCGTGTCGCAACGGGCGATCAGGCCGGCACGCCCGGTGGACTCGATTGATTTCCACACCATCACCGGAGCCCCGTTGGCACCCCCGACCGGCTGCACCACCGGCCAGGGCAGCCGCCCGCGCGTCGCCTTGTCCAGGTAGACGCTGGAGCGGAATACGGCGAAGCGCCAGCCGGGCAGGTAACGCTTCGGGAACAGCGGCAGTTTGCCGCAGACCCTGGGATCCCGGCTGTCCGGCAACCCGTGCAGAAAACCCTGAATGCGATCGCGGTACGCCGGGGTCGGCTCCGGCGGCGCGTGGATGGGAACGTCCCGCAGCGCCCGGCCACGATCCGGCTCGTGCCGGTACAGCGTGTCGGGATGGCTGTCCAGAATCTTGCCCACCCATGTGGTACCCGAGCGCGGCAGCCCGACCAGCAGCACGCTCATGCGCGCGCCTCCCGGATGTCGGCGGGCGGCACCGAGTTCATCATGGGTACTGTCGCTGTTTGGTTTCGCAGGAAGGCGTCGAACATGAGCAGTGACCACAGCATGGCACTGTTGTCGCGCCGACCGGACTGGTGCTGATCCACGGCCCGCCGCAGGTAGGCCGCGTCGAAGTAGCCGGAATCCAGCATGGCGGGCCCGGTCACGGCCTGACGGACGCGCTCGCGCAGCGGACCACGGAACCAGGCAGCCAGCGGCACAGCAAACCCCATCTTGTTGCGATACAACACATCCCGTGGCAGGTAGGGCTCCAGCCCCCGCTTGAAGACGTGCTTTCCCTCGCCGCCGCGCAGCTTGAGCGACGACGGCAGCGTCGCCATCCACTCCACGAGCTTGTGATCAAGAATGGGCACGCGCACTTCCAGGGCATGCGCCATGCTGGCCCGATCCACCTTGGTGAGGATGTCGTCGGGAAGATAGGTCTTGAGATCC
>SLBZ01000078.1 GCA_007126095.1 Aquisalimonas sp. | reverse complement strand
CGGAGATGGTGATGCCGGGTGACAACGTGCAGATGACGGTGTCGCTGATTGCTCCGATCGCGATGGAAGACGGTCTGCGTTTTGCCATCCGCGAAGGCGGCCGCACCGTCGGTGCCGGCGTGGTCTCCAAGATCATCGACTGATCGGAGCCTGCGTAACGCGGAACAATCAGGTAGACTACAGGGCGCGAGACGGGCATGACCCGCTCGCGCCTTGGCTGCTTGGGTTCCGTGTAGCAACGTTCAACAGGCCAGTAGCTCAATTGGCAGAGCAGCGGTCTCCAAAACCGCAGGTTGGGGGTTCGAGTCCCTCCTGGCCTGCCACTCAACAGGATGGCAGGGCGTGTCGCCGTCAAGGCGCTTCCCGATCGGAGTCCCACGGAACCGATGAAGTCCAAGTCAAACACCGAAAACTCGCCGGCTGACACCATCAAGCTGGTGGCAGCGCTCGTGATCCTCGGGGCCGGGATCTTCGGCTTCTACATCTACGAGGATCAGCCGCAGCTGTTCCGGGTGCTTGGCATTCTTGCCGTTGGCGCGGTCGCCGTGGGTATTGCGGTTACCACCAACCCGGGCGCGAATCTCTGGCGGTTCATGCAGGATTCCCGCACCGAGGTGCGCAAGGTGGTCTGGCCGACCCGGCAGGAGACCGTGCAGACGACGATCATCGTGCTGATTGTTGTGGTCCTGGTGGCAATCTTTCTATGGCTGATGGACATGTTCTTCCTTTGGGCTGTCCAGCAGCTGCTCAATCCGGGAGGCTGAGGGCATGACGATGCGCTGGTATGTGGTTCACGCCTATTCCGGGTTCGAAAACAAGGTCAAGCAGGCCATTGAAGAGCGCGTCAAGCGCGCCGGTCTGGAAGAGAAGTTCGGTGACATTCTCGTGCCCACCGAAGAGGTGGTCGAGATTCGCGGCGGGCAGAAGCGCCGCAGTGAGCGGAAGTTCTTCCCCGGTTACGTGCTGGTTCGCATGGAAATGGACGACGAGACCTGGCACCTGGTGAAGGAAGTGCCTAGGGTCATGGGGTTCATTGGCGGGCGCAGTGATCGGCCGGCGCCGATTTCCGATCGCGAAGCCGATCAGATCCTCAACCGGGTGCAGGAAGGCGTTGAGAAGCCGCGTCCGAAGGTGCTGTTCGAGGTGGGCGAGGTCGTGCGGGTCATCGATGGTCCGTTCACCGATTTCAACGGCGCCGTGGAAGAAGTGAACTACGAAAAGAGCCGCCTGCGGGTGGCCGTCCTGATCTTCGGTCGCTCCACGCCGGTGGAGTTGGGCTTCGATCAGGTCGAGAAAACCTGAGCCTGACGCTCGGGTAGAGCGCCGGATCGGGTTCACCCGTTCCGGCGTTGCGTATTTGAACCGGGGAGCCGAAAAGGCGTTCGCACCCACATCAGGAGGCTTTCATGGCCAAGAAGGTTTCAGCTTACATCAAGCTGCAGGTGAAGGCCGGTCAGGCCAACCCGTCGCCGCCCGTCGGCCCCGCGCTGGGTCAGCACGGCGTGAACATCATGGAGTTCTGTAAGGCGTTCAACGCCCAGACCCAGGAGATGGAGCCGGGCCTGCCGATTCCCGTGGTGATTACGGTCTACTCCGACCGCAGCTTCACGTTCATCACCAAGACCCCGCCGGCGGCGATCCTTCTCAAGAAGGCGGCCGGCATCAAGAGTGGTTCCGGTGTGCCGAACAAGAACAAGGTCGGCACGGTGACGCGTGAGCAGCTCGAGGAGATTGCACGCACCAAGGAGCCGGACCTGTCCGCCTCCGACATGGATGCGGCCGTTCGCACCATCGCCGGTAGTGCGCGGAGCATGGGTCTCGAGGTTGAGGGGGTCGAATAATGGCTAAGCTGACCAAGCGCCAGAAAGTGTTCGCCGAGAAGGTCGAGCGCGGCAAGCTGTACCCTGCCGAAGATGCGTTTGCACTGCTGAAGGATCTGCCGGCGCCTCGCTTCTCGGAGACGGTTGAAGTGGCGGTGAACCTGGGTGTTGATCCCCGGAAGTCCGACCAGATCGTGCGCGGTTCCACCGTACTGCCCAACGGCACCGGCAAGAGCGTGCGGGTTGCGGTCTTCGCCCAGGGCGACAAGGCCGAAGCCGCGAAGGAAGCCGGGGCCGACGTGGTCGGCATGGACGACCTTGCCGAGCAGATCAAGGGCGGAGACCTGGACTTCAACGTGGTCATTGCCAGCCCTGATACCATGGGTACCGTGGGCAAGCTGGGAACGATTCTCGGCCCGCGCGGTCTCATGCCGAACCCGAAAGTCGGGACGGTTGCTCAGGATGTGGCCGCGGCGGTGAAGAACGCCAAGGCCGGTCAGGTGCGGTATCGCACCGACAAGAAAGGCATCATCCATGCCGGTATCGGCAAGATCGACTTTACGCCCCAGCAGCTGCGCGAGAACCTGGAAGCGCTGGTCTCCGACCTGAACAAGGCCAAGCCGGCGGCTGCCAAGGGCATTTACATGAAGAAGGTGACAGTGGCGTCCACCATGGGTCCGGGGATTGCCCTGGATCTGTCGTCGCTGAGCACCTGAACCAGATCCGCATCGGGTGATGGCGCTGCCATCGCCCGCGCGGTGTCTTGAGGCTGTCGGAAAGCGGCAGCCGTCAGAGACCGCTTGGCGCGGCTCCGGCCGCTTAATCGATCACCCCGGTGGTCGGCCAGCGTAGACGGTGCAGCCCCGGGCAGATCAATGCTGCGGAAGGCGACCGTTCAACCCCGAAAGGGGCGAGCCGGATTATCCGGCTCACACGCGCCTCGGCAACGTGTCGTTGTCGGGGGTCATGGCCAGGTTCCAGGAGGACATTCCCAATGCCAATGAGTCTGGAACAGAAAAAGGCGATGACCGCGGAAGTCAATGCGGTCGCCCAATCGGCCCACTCGGCCGTTGCTGCGGAGTACCGCGGTATCAAGGCGACCGAGATGGACAGCCTGCGCGCCCAGGCACGCAATCAGGGGGTCTACCTTCGGGTGGTCAAGAACTCCATTGCGCGTCGGGCTGTTGAAGGGACGGACTTCGAATGCATGACGGAGGAGTTCTCCGGTCCGCTGATGCTCGCATTCTCCCAGGAGGATCCGGGTTCTGCAGCGCGGCTGGTGAAGTCCTACGCCAAGGAGAACAACAAGCTTGTTCCGAAGTTCGTCTCCATCAGTGGTTCAGTCTACCCGGCCTCCGAACTGGAGCGTCTGGCGAGCCTGCCCACGCGCGACGAGGCTATCAGCAAGCTGATGGCGACCATGAAGGCGCCGACCCAGAAGCTGGCAACCACCTTGAACGAGGTGCCCGGCAAACTGGTGCGGACCCTGGCCGCTGTTCGCGACGCCAAAGAGGCGGGCTGATCGACTTCCGGTTTTCGTCTGATTCTTTCATTACGCAGTCAAAGCCCGAAGGGGCTGATCTGACCGTTTAAACGCAGGAGTTTCAAAATGGCCGTTTCCAAAGAGGACATCCTCGAGACGATCGGTAACATGAGCGTCCTCGAGATCGTTGATCTCATCGAGGCGATGGAAGAGAAGTTCGGCGTCACTGCTGCTGCCGCCGTGGCCGCTGCGCCTGCCGCCGCTGGTGGTGGTGAAGCTGAAGCCGCCGAAGAGAAGACCGAGTTCGACGTCATCCTGAGCAGCTTCGGTGACAACAAGGTCGGCGTGATCAAGGCCGTTCGCGGCATCACCGGCCTGGGCCTGAAGGAAGCCAAGGAAGTCGTCGAAGGCGCTCCGTCCCCGCTCAAGGAAGGCGCGAGCAAGGACGAAGCCGAAGAGATGAAGAGCAAGCTGGAAGAGGCTGGCGCTTCCGTCGAGATCAAGTAAGACTTGACGGCAGAGAGCGTTAGCAAGCTGTGATCGGGATCGGCTGGTGGCCCAGTGGCCGCCGGCCTTTTCCCGTTTCTGGGACAACCGGATGTCCGAGCGGGTTTAAAGTTACGTGCTTCGGCCGTTGTGGCCTGAGTGCGGAAGTTTAAACAACTGTCTCGTTCCCCGGACGAACATGGGTGAGGAACCTCGATGGCCTATTCGTTCACCGAAAAGAAGCGTATCCGCAAGGATTTCGGCAAGATCCCCAATATTCTGGAGGTCCCCTATCTTCTAGCGACGCAGCTGGATTCCTATCACCAGTTCCTGCAACTGGACTCCAACCCGGATCAGCGTGACGAAGGCGGTCTGCATGCCGCGTTCCGTTCCGTGTTTCCGATCAGCAGCTATTCGGGCTCCGCGGCGTTGGAGTACGTGAACTACCGTATCGGTACGCCCGTGTTCGACGTCAAGGAGTGCCAGCTCCGCGGCATGACCTACGCGGCGCCGCTGCGCGCCCTGGTGCGTCTCGTCATTTATGACAAGGACGCCAAGACGGTCAAGGACGTCAAGGAGCAGGAAGTCTACATGGGCGAACTGCCGCTCATGACCGAGAACGGCACGTTCGTGGTGAACGGCACCGAGCGCGTCATCGTCAACCAGCTGCACCGCTCGCCCGGTGTGTTCTTCGACCACGACAAGGGCAAGACGCACTCTTCGGGCAAGCTGCTGTTCTCCGCGCGGGTGATTCCCTATCGCGGCTCCTGGCTCGATTTCGAGTTCGATCCCAAGGACAACATCTTCGTGCGCATCGACCGTCGCCGGAAGCTGCCGGCGACCATTCTGCTGCGCGCGCTGGGCTACGGCCCGGAAGAGATCCTGGATCTCTTCTTCGAAAAGAACACGTTCCACTTCAAGACGGACAGCGTGGTCCTGGACCTGGTCCCGGAGCGGCTGCGTGGCGAGACCGCCCAGTTCCCCATCGAGCTCAACGGCGAGGTGCTGGTGGAGCAGGGGCGGCGCGTAACCGCGCGGCACATCCGCCAAATGGAAAAGGCGGAAATGAAGCAGCTCACGGTGCCGGAAGAGTACCTGGAAGGCCGCATTCTGGCCCATGACGTGGTCGACGCCTCCACCGGCGAAGTGATTGCCGAAGCCAACGCCGAGCTGACGCCCGACAGCATCCAGGCCATGCGCGATGCCGGTATCAAGAAGATCGATACCCTGTTCGTGAACGACCTGGACCAGGGGCCGTACGTGTCCAACACGCTGCGGATCGATACCACGCGCACGCAGCTGGAATCGCTGGTCGAGATCTACCGCATGATGCGGCCCGGCGAGCCGCCGACGAAGGATGCCGCCGAGAGCCTGTTCCAGAACCTGTTCTTCTCGGAAGACCGGTACGACCTCTCCGCCGTGGGCCGGATGAAGTTCAATCTCCGGGTCGGTCGCGACGAAGTGACCGGTTCGGGCACCCTGAGCAACGACGACATCATCGACGTGCTCAAGGCGATGATCGACATCCGCAACGGCAAGGACACGGTCGATGACATCGACCACCTGGGGAACCGCCGCATCCGCTCCGTTGGCGAGATGGCGGAGAATGTCTTCCGGGTCGGCCTGGTGCGTGTGGAGCGCGCGGTGCGCGAGCGGCTGAGCCTGGCCGAGAGCGAGGGGCTGATGCCCCAGGAACTGATCAATGCCAAGCCGGTGGCGGCGGCGATCAAGGAGTTCTTTGGCTCCTCCCAGCTGTCGCAGTTCATGGACCAGAACAATCCGCTCTCCGAGGTGACCCACAAGCGCCGGGTCTCCGCTCTCGGGCCGGGTGGTCTCACACGTGAGCGCGCCGGCTTCGAAGTCCGCGACGTGCATCCGACCCACTACGGCCGGGTCTGCCCGATCGAGACGCCGGAAGGGCCGAACATCGGTCTGATCAACTCGCTGGCGTGCTACGCCCGCACCAACCGTTACGGCTTCCTGGAGACGCCGTACCGGCGGGTGGTGGACGGACAGGTCACGTCCCAGGTGGACTACCTGTCGGCGATCGAGGAGTCGCGCTACATCATCGCCCAGGCCAACGCCCGGCTGGACGAGAACGGCAACCTGGCGGACGACCTGATCTCGATCCGGCACCAGAACGAATTCGGCATGTCCACGCCGGACAAGATCCAGTACATGGACGTGTCGCCGAAGCAGACCGTCTCCGTGGCCGCGGCGCTGGTGCCGTTCCTGGAGCACGACGACGCCAACCGCGCGCTCATGGGCGCCAACATGCAGCGCCAGGCGGTGCCGACGCTGCGGGGCGAGAAGCCGCTGGTGGGGACCGGCATGGAACGTGCCGTGGCCACCGACTCCGGTGTCACCGTGGTGGCGCGCCGGGGCGGAGTGGTCGAGTCCGTGGACGCCGCGCGGGCCGTCATCCGTGTCAACGACGACGAGACGGCGCCGGGCGAGCCGGGTGTGGATATCTACAACCTCACCAAGTACACGCGCTCGAACCAGAACACCTGCATCAACCAGAAATCGCTGGTGAACGTGGGTGACGTGGTGGCCACCGGTGACGTGCTGGCCGACGGCCCGAGCACGGACATGGGCGAGCTGGCGCTGGGGCAGAACATGCTCATCGCCTTCATGCCCTGGAACGGTTACAACTTCGAGGACTCCATCCTCATCTCCGAGCGGGTGGTTCAGGAGGATCGTTACACCACGATCCACATCGAGGAGCTCACCTGCGTCGCCCGGGATACCAAACTCGGGCCGGAGGAGATCACCGCGGATATCCCCAACGTGGGCGAGTCCGCCCTGTCCAAGCTGGACGAGGCCGGTATTGTCTACATCGGGGCCGAGGTGAAGGCGGGTGACATCCTGGTCGGCAAGGTGACGCCCAAGGGCGAGAGCCAGCTGACGCCGGAGGAGAAACTCCTGCGCGCCATCTTCGGCGAGAAGGCGTCGGACGTGAAGGATACCTCCTCCCGGGTGTCCTCGGGCATGGACGGCACGGTCATCGACGTGCAGGTCTTCACCCGGGACGGCGTGGAGAAGGACTCCCGTGCGCTGTCCATCGAGCGCGAGGCGCTGGCGAAGATCCGCAAGGATCTGGACGACCAGTACCGCATCTTCGAGGACGACGCCTTCCAGCGCGTGCAGTCGGCCATTGTCGGCCTGGAAGCCGAAGGCGGCCCGAACGGCCTGAAGTCCGGCAACAAGGTCTCCGAGAAATACCTGGAGACGCTGGATCGGGACAAGTGGTTCGAGATCCGTCTGAAGGACGAGTCCGCGAACGAACTCCTGGAGCGGGTGCAGCAGCAGCTGAAGTCCCAGCAGGAGGCGTTCGAGCAGCACTTCGAGGAGAAGAAGGGCAAGATCACCCAGGGGGATGACCTCGCTCCCGGTGTGCTCAAGATGGTCAAGGTCTACCTGGCGGTGAAGCGCCGTTTCCAGGCCGGTGACAAGATGGCCGGGCGCCACGGGAACAAGGGCGTCATCTCCATGATCGTGCCCCAGGAGGACATGCCGTTCGACAAGGACGGCCGTCCCGTGGACGTGGTGCTCAGCCCACTGGGTGTGCCATCACGCATGAATGTGGGGCAGGTGCTCGAGGTCCATCTGGGCTGGGCGGCCAAGGAGTTGGGGCGCAAGCTCGCCAATATGCTGGACGCCAAGGCCAAGGTGGACGAGCTGCGTCAGGAACTGGATGCCATCTACAACCACAGTGGCCAGACCGTGGACCTGGCGAACCTCAGCGACGAAGAGGTGGTTCGCCTGTGTGGCAACCTTCGCGGCGGGGTGCCCATGGCAACGCCGGTGTTCGATGGTGCCAACGAGGATGAGATCAAGTACATGCTGCGCCAGGCGGGGCTTCCGGAGTCCGGTCAGACCACGCTCTTTGATGGGCGCACGGGCGATGCGTTTGACCGCCCTGTGACCGTGGGCTACATGTACATGCTCAAGCTCAACCACCTCATCGACGACAAGGTGCACGCCCGTTCCACCGGGCCGTACTCGCTGGTCACCCAGCAGCCGCTGGGCGGTAAGGCGCAGTTCGGCGGGCAGCGGTTTGGTGAGATGGAAGTCTGGGCGCTGGAGGCCTACGGTGCGGCGTATACGCTGCAGGAGATGCTGACGGTGAAATCCGATGACGTGAACGGCCGGACACAGATGTACAAGAACATCGTGGACGGCAATCATGAAATGAAGGCCGGTATGCCCGAGTCCTTCAACGTGTTGATCAAGGAGATCCGCTCCCTCGGTATCAATATCGAGCTGGAACAGGACTGATCACCACAAGCGCACCGCTGCCGGGGGAAACCCGGCAGCGGCGTCAGCATTCACGAACGAGGTTGGCGGACGAACGGCTATGAAAGACCTTCTCAATCTGTTCAAGCAGGCCGGCGGACAGCCGGATGATTTCGACTCCATCCGGATCAAGCTGGCTTCGCCGGAAATGATCCGGTCCTGGTCATTCGGTGAAGTAAAGAAGCCGGAGACCATCAATTACCGTACCTTCAAGCCGGAGCGCGACGGCCTGTTCTGCGCCAAGATCTTCGGTCCGGTGAAGGATTACGAGTGCCTGTGCGGCAAGTACAAGCGGCTCAAGCATCGCGGCGTGGTCTGCGAGAAGTGCGGCGTCGAGGTGACGCTGGCCAAGGTGCGCCGCGAGCGCATGGGCCACATCGACCTGGCCAGCCCGGTTGCACACATCTGGTACCTGAAGTCCCTGCCCAGCCGCATCGGTCTGCTGCTGGACATGACCCTGCGCGACATCGAGCGCGTTCTCTACTTCGAGGCGTTCATCGTCATCGATCCGGGCATGACGCCGCTGGAGCGCGGCCAGCTCCTCACCGACGAGGGCTACCTGGACGCGGTGGAGCAGTACGGCGACGAGTTCGACGCCCGCATGGGCGCGGAGGCGGTGAAGGAGCTGCTGTCGAGCGTGGAGCTTCAGGAAGAGCAGCAGAAGCTGCGCGAGGAGCTCAACGCCACCAACTCCGACACCAAGATCAAGCGGCTGTCCAAGCGGCTGAAGATCGTTGAGGCGTTCATCGAGTCCGGCAACAAGCCGGAGTGGATGGTGCTGGACGTGCTGCCGGTGCTGCCGCCGGATCTGCGGCCGCTCGTGCCGCTGGACGGCGGTCGCTTCGCCACCAGTGATCTGAACGATCTGTACCGGCGGGTGATCAACCGCAACAACCGCCTCAAGCGGCTGCTGGAGCTGAACGCCCCGGACATCATCGTGCGCAACGAAAAGCGCATGCTGCAGGAGTCCGTGGACGCATTGCTGGACAACGGCCGCCGCGGTCGCGCCATTACCGGCACCAACAAGCGTCCGCTGAAGTCCCTGGCCGACATGATCAAGGGCAAGCAGGGCCGTTTCCGGCAGAACCTGCTCGGCAAGCGCGTTGACTACTCCGGTCGCTCCGTGATCGTGGTGGGTCCGACCCTGCGTCTGCACCAGTGCGGGCTGCCCAAGCGCATGGCGCTGGAGCTGTTCAAGCCGTTCATTTTCTCCAAGCTGCAGCGGCTCGGGTTGGCGACCACCATCAAGGCGGCCAAGAAGATGGTCGAGCGCGAGGCGCCGGAAGTCTGGGACATCCTCGAAGATGTCATCCGGGAGCACCCGGTGCTTCTCAACCGTGCGCCGACCCTGCACAGGCTGGGTATCCAGGCGTTCGAGCCGGTGCTGATCGAGGGCAAGGCCATCCAGCTGCATCCGCTGGTCTGCACCGCCTACAACGCCGACTTCGACGGCGACCAGATGGCCGTGCACGTGCCCCTGTCTCTGGAGGCGCAGCTGGAATCCCGCGCCCTGATGATGGCGACCAACAACATCCTGTCGCCCGCCAGCGGTGATCCCATCATCGTGCCGTCCCAGGACGTGGTGCTGGGCCTGTACTACATGTCCCGCCACCGGGTGAACGCGTCCGGCGAGGGCACGCGCTTCTCCGACCTGAATGAGGTCCACCGGGCCTACGACAGCGGTCAGGTGGGTCTGCAGGCGGCCGTGCAGGTGCGTATCAAGGAGACGGTGATCGAGGAGGACGGTTCGCGCCGCGAGACCATTACCCGTTACGACACCACCGTTGGCCGTGCGCTGATCTACCGCATCATGCCGGAAGGCCTGCCGTTCGAGCTGGTGAACCGTGAGATGAACAAGAAGTCGATCTCCGCCACCATCAACGCCTGCTACCGCGATGTGGGCCTGAAGGAGACGGTGATCTTCGCCGACCAGCTCATGTACATGGGCTTCCACTTCTCCACCCGGGCCGCCGTGTCCATCGGCGTGAATGACATGGTCATCCCGGAGGAAAAGGGCGGCATTCTCGGCGGTGCCGAGGAAGAGGTGAAGGACATCGAGGAACAGTACGCCTCGGGTCTGGTTACCAACGGCGAGCGGTACAACAAGGTGGTCGACATCTGGTCCCGCACCAACGACCAGGTGGCCAAGGCCATGATGGACAAACTCGGCACGGAAGCCGTGGTGGACGCCGAGGGCAACGAGGTGCGGCAGTCGTCGTTCAACTCCATCTTCATGATGGCCGATTCCGGCGCCCGTGGTTCTGCTGCCCAGATCCGCCAGCTCTCCGGGATGCGTGGTCTGATGGCCAAGCCGGATGGCTCCATTATCGAGACCCCGATCACGGCGAACTTCCGTGAAGGCCTGAACGTGCTGCAGTACTTCATCTCCACGCACGGCGCCCGTAAGGGTCTGGCGGATACGGCGCTCAAGACCGCCAACTCCGGTTACCTGACCCGCCGTCTCGTGGATGTCGCTCAGGACCTGGTGGTCACCGAGCACGACTGCGGTACCGAGAACGGTGTCTACATGTCGCCCATCATCGAAGGTGGTGACGTGGTGGAACCGCTGCGCGAGCGCGTGCTGGGCCGTGTGCTCTGCAACGACGTGCTCGACAGCGAGAGCCAGGAAGTGGCCCTGCCCGCCGGTACCCTGCTCGACGAAGCGCTGGTCGACCAGATGGAAACCATGGGTGTGGACGAGGTGAAGGTGCGCTCGCCCATCACCTGTAACACCCGTCACGGTGTGTGCTCCATGTGTTACGGCCGCGATCTGGCCCGCGGGCATCAGGTCAACGTGGGCGAATCCGTGGGCGTCATCGCCGCGCAGTCCATCGGTGAGCCGGGTACGCAGCTGACCATGCGCACGTTCCACATCGGTGGTGCGGCTTCTCGTGCCGCCGCCGTGAGCGACGTGGAAGTCAAGTCGGCCGGTCGTGTGCGGTTCCACAAGCTGAACACCATTCAGCACCACTCGGGCAACCTGGTTGTGGTCTCCCGTTCCGGCGAGATCACGGTCATGGACGAGCAGGGCCGTGAGCGTGAGCGCTACAAGGTTCCTTACGGTGCCACGGTGCCGGTGAACGAGGGCGATGCGGTGGAAGCCAACCAGGTGGTCGCTACCTGGGATCCGCACACCCACCCGATTGTCACCGAGGTGCGCGGTCGCCTGCGGTTCTTCGACTTCATCGAAGGCGTGACCGTGAATCGCCAGGTGGACGAGATCACCGGCCTGTCCAGTCTCGAGATCACCGATCCGAAGACCCGCGGCAACCAGGAGTATGACAGTCAGCTCCCGGGCGCCAAGAAGGACGAGCGCGTGGCCGCCAAGGACATGCGGCCGATGATCAAGCTGGTGGATGATGACGGCAAGGACGTCATGATCCCCGGCACGGACATCCCGGCGCAGTACTACCTGCCGGCGGGCGCGATCATCAGCGTGGAAGACAACGCTGACGTGGACGTCGGTGACGTGCTGGCGAGGATTCCGCAGGAGTCTTCCAAGACCCGTGACATTACCGGTGGTCTGCCCCGTGTTGCCGATCTGTTCGAGGCGCGCAAGCCGAAGGAGCCGGCGATCCTCGCCGAGATCTCCGGCACCGTCTCGTTCGGCAAGGAGACCAAGGGCAAGCAGCGCCTGATCATCACGCCGCAGGAGGGTGACAGCTACGAGGAGCTGATTCCCAAGTGGCGCAACATCAACGTGTTCGAAGGCGAGCACGTGGAGCGCGGTGAGGTGGTTGCCGACGGTGAGCCGAGCCCGCACGACATCCTGCGTCTGCTGGGCGTGCCGGCGCTTGCCGCGTACGTCGTCAAGGAAATCCAGGACGTCTACCGGCTGCAGGGCGTGAAGATCAACGACAAGCACATTGAAGTGATCATCCGCCAGATGCTGCGCAAGGCCGAGGTCACGGACTCCGGCGACAGCACGCTGCTGCGAGGTGAGCAGGTCGATCGTGCCACCGCGGACGAGATCAACGACGAGCTCGCCATCGGCGAGAAGGCACCGGTGTATTACCAGCCGGTCCTGCTCGGCATTACCAAGGCGTCGCTGTCCACCGAGTCGTTCATCTCGGCGGCCTCCTTCCAGGAGACGACGCGGGTTCTCACCGAAGCGTCGGTACGCGGTGGCAAGGACGATCTCCGCGGACTCAAGGAGAACGTCATCGTGGGCCGGCTCATTCCGGCGGGCACCGGGTTCGCCTACCACGAGGAGCGGCGCCGGCAACGGCAGATGGGTCTGCCGACCTCTGCGGCAGATGCCGAAGCCGAGCTGGCTTCGGAACTTGCCGAGAGCGACAGTGAAGCAACGGAGCGTAGCGAGACGCCGGACGAGTAACACGGCGTTTTGCCGCGGGCCCGCCGGCCTGAAGGGCGGGCCCGTTATTGCCTTCGGAAACCCCCGTCAGCCAAGGGTTTGGTTGACAGGGGGACCCTGTCTGCCTACAATTGCGCACCTTCGACAGGCCGGCTCGTTCGGCCTGTCGTTTGTTTACAGCTTGGAGTGAACGAATTAATGGCTACGATCAATCAGTTGGTCCGCAAGGGACGCCGTAGCAAGACCGCGAAAAGCAACGTGCCGGCGCTCGAGGCCAGTCCCCAGCGTCGCGGCGTATGCACGCGTGTTTACACTACCACGCCGAAGAAGCCGAACTCGGCCCTGCGTAAGGTCGCGCGTGTGCGTCTGACCAACGGTTACGAAGTCGCCTCCTATATCGGTGGTGAAGGTCATAACCTCCAGGAGCATTCGGTCGTTCTGATCCGCGGCGGTCGTGTAAAGGACTTGCCCGGTGTGCGTTATCACACGGTTCGTGGCGCGCTGGACACTGCTGGTGTCGACAAGCGCCGCCAGGGCCGTTCCAAGTACGGTACCAAGAGGCCCAAGGGCTAGTCGGTTCCGTCCCAGTATTCTGAAAGGCTTCGGGTAATATCATGCCGAGAAGACGTGAAGTTCCCAAACGTAAAGTCCTTCCCGATCCCAAATTCGGGAGTGAGCTGCTGGCGAAGTTCGTCAACATGCTCATGAGTGACGGCAAGAAGTCCGTCGCCGAGCGGATCGTGTACAACGCGCTGGACGAGATCCAGGCCAAGGGAAGCGCAGAGCCTGTCGCGACCCTGGAGCAGGCGCTGGAGAACATCCGCCCGACGGTCGAGGTGAAGTCGCGTCGCGTTGGCGGTGCCACGTACCAGGTGCCGGTGGAAGTCCGTCCCGATCGGCGTAACACGCTTGCCATGCGCTGGCTGATCGAGGCCGCGCGCAAGCGCAGCGAAAAGACGATGTCCCAGCGCCTGTCCGGCGAGGTTCGGGATGCCGCGGAGAGTCGCGGCACCGCGGTGAAAAAGCGTGAAGACACGCACCGCATGGCCGAAGCCAACAAGGCGTTTTCTCACTATCGCTGGTAACAGCAAGGGTAATTACCGTGCCACGCAAGACTCCAATCGAGCGCTATCGCAATATCGGCATCATGGCGCACATCGATGCCGGCAAGACCACCGTCACCGAGCGCATCCTGTTCTATACCGGGATCTCCCACAAGATGGGGGAGACCCACGATGGTGCGTCGGTCATGGACTGGATGAGCCAAGAGCAGGAGCGTGGCATCACGATCACCTCCGCCGCTACGACGACCTTCTGGCGGGGGATGGATCAGCAGTACCCCGAGACGCGTATCAACATCATCGACACGCCCGGGCACGTTGATTTCACCATCGAGGTGGAGCGCTCGCTGCGGGTGCTCGATGGCGCCGTTTGTGTGCTGGACGCCAATGCGGGCGTGGAGCCGCAGACCGAGACCGTCTGGCGGCAGGCGAACAAGTACGGGGTCCCGCGCCTCGTGTTCGTCAACAAGATGGACAAGATGGGTGCAGACTACTACCGCTGCATCGACATGGTGCGGAACCGGCTCGGCGCCCATGCCGTGCCGCTGCAGCTCTCCATCGGAGCCGAGGATGAGTTCGCCGGTGTCGTGGATCTCCTGCGGATGCAGGCGATCTACTGGAACGCCGATGATGCGGGGGTCACCTACGAGACCGCCGATATCCCGGACGACCTCAAGGAAACCGCGGAGAAGTATCGCGAAGAACTCGTCGAGGCCGCGGCCGAGGCCGACGAAGAGCTCATGAACAAGTACCTTGAAGGTGAGCTGACCGACGACGACATTCGTGCTGGTCTGCGCAAGCGCACCATCGCCAACGAAATCGTCCCCATTACCTGCGGTACGGCGTTCAAGAACAAGGGTGTTCAGGCTCTGCTGGATGCGGTCATCGAGTATCTGCCCAACCCGTGGGAGGTTCCCGCGGTTGAGGGTGAGCTGGACAACGGCGAGAAGGCGGAGCGGCATCCGGACGACGAAGAGCCGTTCGCCGCGCTGGCGTTCAAGATCGCGACTGACCCTTATGTCGGCACGCTGACGTTCTTCCGCGTCTACTCCGGTGTAATCAGCTCCGGTGACCAGATCTACAATCCGGTCAAGGGCAAGAAGGAGCGTGTGGGTCGGCTTGTGCAGATGCACTCCAACGATCGCCAGGAGATCAAGGAAGTACGCGCGGGTGATATCGCCGCCGCCGTTGGTCTCAAGGACGTGACGACCGGTGACACGCTGTGCGCTGCTGGCAGTCACATCACGCTGGAGCGGATGGAGTTTCCGGACCCGGTTATCTCTGTGGCCGTGGAGCCGAAGTCCAAGGCGGACCAGGAGAAGATGGGCATGGCCCTGGGCAAGCTCGCCCAAGAGGATCCGTCCTTCCAGGTGCGTACCGACGAAGAATCCGGCCAGACCATTATCTCCGGTATGGGCGAACTGCACCTGGAGATCATCGTTGACCGGATGAAGCGGGAGTTCAAGGTCGAGGCCAACGTGGGTAACCCGCAGGTGGCCTACCGCGAGAGCATCCGCAAAGAAGTCGAGCAGGAAGGCAAGTTCGTCCGGCAGTCCGGTGGTCGCGGTCAGTTCGGTCACGTCTGGATCCGTCTGGTGCCGCTGGATCGCGGCGGCGAGTACGAGTTCGAGAACAAGATCGTCGGTGGTGTTATTCCCAAGGAGTACATCCCGTCGGTAGACAAGGGCATCCAGGAGCAGTCCGAGAACGGCGTCATTGCCGGGTTCCCGGTGGTCGACTTCAAGGTGGTGCTGTTCGACGGCTCCTACCACGATGTTGACTCTTCTGAAATGGCGTTTAAGATTGCCGGCTCCATGGCATTCAAGGAAGCCGTGGCCAAGGCCGATCCGGTCCTCCTCGAGCCGATGATGGCCGTCGAGGTGGTGACGCCCGAAGACTACATGGGCGATGTGGTCGGTGACCTTAACCGCCGTCGCGGCACGATCAAGGGCATGGAAGAGGCCCCGGTTGGCCGGATCATCCGCGCCGACGTGCCGCTGAAGGAAATGTTCGGCTACTCCACGGATCTGCGTTCCGCGACCCAGGGGCGTGCCAGCTACGTCATGACCTTTGATCACTACGCGGAAGCGCCTGCGAGCGTCGCTGCGGAGGTGCAGAAAGCCTCCTGAGCGAACCGCTGCCCGCCACCGGAGCGGTGGCCCCGCGGTGATTGGAATTCGTGTCGGCGTCCCTGGCGCCGGCAGCAACAGTACAAGGGGATGAATCGTGTCCAAGAGCAAGTTTGAGCGTAGTAAGCCGCACTGCAACGTGGGAACGATTGGTCACGTTGACCATGGTAAGACGACGCTGACTGCAGCCATGACGAAGGTGATGGGTGAGCAGTCTGG